>JAFUHD010000354.1 GCA_017469025.1 Clostridia bacterium | reverse complement strand
ATCGTAGGTATAGAGCGTACCATTTTTATCCTTGTAGCTCCACTCGCGTACAAAGTAGTAAACCGCACTTCCCCTATTACCTGTTGGCAAATCGCTCCATGTTGCTGTATTTGTCTCATTCTCTGCCTTATATTCGATTTTTTTAACAGGATCATAGTTAGCTGCTACATCTATTGTATCACTCGTAACAAGCTTCATACCGGTGCCTTTTTTGTTGTTTGCCCAGTACAATCTGAAAGTTACTTCAGATACTTGCGGTAGCTTATCGTCAGAACCACTGAATGTCTTCTCTGCCTGAATCGTGATGTTCTTGCTGTTCTTAATGTTAATTCTTTTGCCTTCAGTGATCGAGTTAATATTGCCTTTTGCTTCTGCCGGAGCCTTTGTTCGGTCAAAATCATCGTAGGCGTAATAGAAAACAAAGCTCGCATTATCTGTCAAAGTTCGATTTGTCCAATTCGGCTGCGTGTAGCCAGTCGGAGCGACAATCTCAACAAACTTATAGAGTGTGTTACTCTTTAGGTCAAATTCGTGAACATTCTCCTTGTCATCCTTTGTGGATTCATCGTCCTTCTCAGCAAACTTCAGGAGTGCCGTACCCGTAGGATATTTGTCATCTGCCTCAAGATAACCGGTATAAGGCGAATCGGGGAATGTTAATTCACGATGATTCTTTTCGCTCGTCGTACCTGCACCAGTGGTGATCGTTCTAATGCTTTTCAGATATACCCACTGCTTTGTTTCCACATCATACTTAGCAACTGCAAACGAAGCACTCAGATAATCCAGATTGTCATTGCCATATTCCGTCTTGTAGATCTTCGGATAGCGAAGCGCTTGTACCTTTGCACCCGATGTATTCAAGTCATTTTCGTCAACGCTCGAATCACCGTCGCCGTTGGCTTCTTCAAACGATGCTGTATTGCCGAATTTCACCACATCATCATTCGCCGCATTACCAGTTGCATTGGGAGTCCAGCCGTCGACACGGTAGGAATATACGATCTGCACCGGCGTTTCATCAGGAACAGTGAGGGTGAGAACTGCGGGAACCGTTTTGGTTATCGTTGCGGAGACAATTTCAAACGAACTCTGATAATCATTTAGCTCATATACATAGGCAGAAGCTGACGGTACTGTCATGCTCACTTCTGTAATACCACTACTTTGATCCAAACTCAGCTTATTATATCCGATATCGACCTGTCCTAAATTCTCATTGTTGACCGTCTTAGCAAATAAATTCAGCTGATTATTTGATTTAGATGATTGATACTTCAATACCAAAGTAAGCTGATCGCCCGGTGAAAGTGCAGTTGTTCTCCATATCTTTCCGTCTGTATCGTATTTCGCCCATTTCGAGACATCCATCTGCTGGGCTGTCTCCGTCTTATACTCCACCGTGTATCCAAGCTGTGCTTTCATGGAATTACTTGTATCCGCTTCATCGCCAACAAGTGGGTACATATCAATTTCGTCCAATTCAAAGCTCAACTCATCGAGAGAAATATCAGTGTTGCTCTCTCCGTGCTTACCACCTAAGAACGACAGCACATCAGTGATATCCACTGTTCCGTTATCAGAATTGGAGAGCTTCTTTCCATCCGGATTGAAATTGATACTATACTTGATCAATCCCTGACCGGCTGCTTCTGCTGATTTTTGGATTGGTTCTGTCTCTGTGTCTGGTACATCACCGTTCACTTTCAATGTAGCAATTGTTGAGGTTTCGCTATTTTTTGAAACTCTGTTAACAAGGTTTCCATCAGCATCAAGACTGGATGCTATCTTAGCCACTGGAACAGCAGTGTAGTATACGAATTTATCAATGGCACTCGAGCTTTTTAGATTTATGGTAAGCTGAGTTCCATTCTGCTGAGCAGATCCAATGTACCAAGCTTTTGCATATTGGTAAAAATCGGTACCAGAACTGCTATCAGCATAATAAACCAACGGGTGATATTTCGCATCCACACCCTCTCCACTTACATAATAAACATTATCATCTGAGAACGTGTCCGTGTAGGTCGTGTTACTATTCGCAGCATGATTCACAATAATAGACCAACGGAACATATAGCACTTCGTTGGCGTGCCGTCAATGTTGAGCGTTACAACTGGAACTTCTGAGCTGTCTGACAAATCCACCTGTGTGATTCGATTTCCGCTGCTGTCAACAGCAACCTTGCCAAAATCAGCTGTTGATTTATTGACCAGTGTAAAGGTATTTTCAGTAAACGCTTTGACCTGGTCCTTAAATTCGCCAGTTTCTTCTAATATATACCCTGTTATCGGTTCCTCTTTGATCTTGTAGTAATAGTAGGTGATTTTATCATGCTCTGAATCATATTTCCATTGTGGAAATTCACCATCCAGCGTGAAGGTATCCGTGCCGTTTGAAGCACTTGCCGTCAATGTAAATGAAGTATCACTATCTGGATACGGAACCCATGTAGGATTATTCGGCAGCTTTCCATCCTCTCCTGCTTCTGCCTGCTCGACCTTCACTGTGATTGAATCGGGACGAGTTCCCAAAGCATTTCCACTATCATTCCACTTCTTATTTAAGGTGAGCTGTGTATTCGGAATTTTCGTCGGATCTTTACGCTCAAATGTCAAACCCACTGTTGGCTTCGGATCTTCATTGTTAAACGAATAGCTATTAGAGAAAGTCACTTTTTCTCCAAACTTGACCTTCGATGTTTCCGCCGTGGTTTGATAATCAATATACACATGGTGGTAGGTGGCAAGAGTATCGTTCTGCTTGAATATTACTTTGAATCCTACTGCATTTTCTGTAGCTCCTGCCTCCTGTGTTAACTCACTGTCAGTATAGAACTTGATGTCATACATGGAGGAATCCAAACCTGTCACATTTCCACGTGTATTATTGTCACCAGTTGTCACAGCTCCAACAATATGCTCTGTAATATAAGTGCGCTGGCTCGGGGTAATATAATGTGGAACATTAGACTCGCCGATAAAAACATCGTAATAGACATCTCCACCTAAGAATCCGGTATCCTTTGTCATTGACACTGACCAATTCAGAACACGGTTCTTCGTTTCCTCTTTAGCCTGATCCTCATTTCCCAGAACACTTTCGTCCTTGTTGCCAGAATAGCTCTTTTCCGCTTTAATTCGTTGTTGGATATCCTGTCCGATTTTACCGGAGTCAGCGGACAATGTACCCTTTTCACTCTTCGCAGTTGCCTGATTGTACAGACCTACCAGCTCACCTTTCTGATATTTCTCCCAATCAGATGGAGAAAGATAATCCTGAATCGTTGTATTCCAGTACAATTTCAGCTTGTTCAGCGGCGTGTCTTTATTGTATGTCGCATCTTCTTCGTTAAATGTTATAGTAATCGTATCAGAATCAGTTGAACTCTTCTTGATTGTAAAATCATACTTATTCTTTGTGTCATCCAAGCTGCTGACCTGCATAGTGTCGCCAAAATAAGCATTATAACCGATTGCATTTATCTGATCCTGCGTTAAACCTACGAAAGCAGGATCAGTAATTGTATACCCGTTGATGCTTTCTTTTGAATTTTGAACATCTTTGTTCGCTGTCAGAGTAAACTGCCATTCAAATGTGCCTGTATCCTGATTAAGTCCGTTCAACTGCTTGACAAGTTCCAGATTTGCGTAATAGCCTGTGCCCCTCTCTGATTCAAATGTTTTCTCAACATCCGGTATTTTTGCTGAAACTTTGTTGTTGGTCCATTTTTGATCATTCGTCATGTCCCGTGTTGCCCAGAAAACTATCTTGGCTTCGGAGGGAATTGCAGCATCATCGTTAAATGT
>JAFUHD010000050.1 GCA_017469025.1 Clostridia bacterium | reverse complement strand
TGGAGCTGGCAATAGGAATCGAACCTACAACCTGCTGATTACAAATCAGCTGCTCTGCCTATTGAGCTATGCCAGCAGGCGCCCAATAATGAGCGAAATGGCGACGCGGAAGGGGCTCGAACCCTCGACCTCCAGCGTGACAGGCCGGCATTCTAACCAACTGAACTACCGCGCCATAAAGTGGGCCTTCAGGGATTTGAACCCCGGACCGAGCGGTTATGAGCCGCCTGCTCTGACCACTGAGCTAAAGGCCCTGAAAGCCGAAAAGAAAAGTGACCCCGAGGGGAATCGAACCCCTGTTATCGCCGTGAAAGGGCGGTGTCTTGACCGCTTGACCACGGGGCCAGTTTAAATGGTCGGAGTGAAGGGATTTGAACCCCCGACATCATGCTCCCAAAGCATGCGCGCTACCAAGCTGCGCTACACTCCGTAACAGTGCCTCTCGGCAAAGCACTCGTGTATTATATCCATGAAAGGTGTGTATGTCAATACCTTTTTTTAAATAATTTTATCTTATACTTTAATTTTATTTTCAGAGTATCTGAGGCCGGCATTTTCTTCTGCAGAACCACTTTCCAAAGGGCTTTGAGGGGACAGCCCTGCGCATACGCAGGGCTAATGGTATCTATTATTGATATGATAAAGCACAGCTATGTCCCATTAAAGAAGAGGCGTATTCTCCCCCTTCCCTGCACCATCCTTTATTGTGACTGGATGGTGTGGTGTATACGGTATTCCGGTCTCAGATGCAGATCAGGCTCTCATAAAACTCCTTTAATGACATAGTCGTGCTTTCGGCACCGTATCAATCGCAGTTATCATTGTTTGACAAACCAGCACCTAGTGCTGGGCCATCTCCTTTAATGACATAGTCGTGATTTCGACACCGTATCAATTGCAGTTGTCATGATTTGACAAACCAGCATAAAATGCTGGGCCATCTCCTTTATTCAATTTTCGAGCAAAATAGGATTCCCTCTGTTTTTCATAGCCATACAATTTCTGCGCCAGCAAATCAGGTCACCTTTTCAGGAGATATATAGATGCCTCGTCTGCCACGTGGATCAGCCAGGCAAGCGGATACTGTTCATAGGATCGTCCTATCGTCTGAACCGCATTACCGCCTTCTGAAAAACCCATATGACAGTTAATCGCCACAGCCTCCTCAAGTGAAAGACGCATGAAGCGCTCGATAAGAAAGACAGATTTGGAGCCATGTCCGCCAAAGGCAAACTTCTCCTCCACCGCATAATATGGCACTGCCTGCCATGTTCCGTTGATTTTCTGATTCCGGGTATCTTCTTTATAGAAATTTACTTTGCAGACATCATGAAAAAGTGCTGATACAGCGAGTGCTTCCGTTTTGAGCGGCAGAGACAATGCATCCCTCATCTGTTTCGCATAACTGAAAACATCCAGACTGTGCTCACACAGTCCGCCGGGATACGCGCCATGAAACCTTGTACTAGCAGGTGCCCGGAAAAAGTCTGATTTTTCAAGCCATTCCAGCAGGGAATCCAGCCCTTCACGCGATATATTATCTCTGCAGCACGACAGAAATGTCTCTTTCTGCTGATTCAGATCGATCTCCATATGTGAATTCCTCCACTTGTTTGTCCAGGATTGTTTCCGTAAAAGTGTATCAAAAAGACTTCTTTTCTGTCAATTCAGGTCAGGTGCACAAAAGTTTTCAGCCCTTTCCCCGCAGCGTGATTTTGCGGAAAGATACTGAGCGATTCAACAGTAGCACAAGAAACCGACTTGTGTTATAATTTCTGCATTAAACATGTGAATCAATTAAGAAAGGAACGACATGGCGAATACAAAACGATCCATCTTCAAGCCGAGGACAAAAGAACGCAATTTTCTGCTCAGCGTGCTTGTGACGGCTATTCATCTGTGCCTTATCCTGCTCATCTGCTTTGGCCTGGCAGGCACCGGTGCGGTCATTGGTATCGGAAAAGCCTATGTGGATACGGCTCCAACGCTGGATCTCGCCGCTTTGGATGCACAGGACCAGACTTCCTTTATTTATGATGCAAACGGCAACCTGATCACTGATTACAAGGGAACTGAAGACAGGATCATGGTTTCGATAGATGAAATCCCCCAGATGCTCCGGAACGCATTTGTTGCTGTTGAAGATGCCAGATTTTACAGTCATAACGGTGTGGATATCAAGCGGATTTTCGGCGCCTTCTTTACCAACTTTACTACCGGTTCCATGCAGGGCGCTTCTACCATTACACAGCAGCTGATCAAACAGACACTTCTCTCCAGTGAACAGTCGTACAAGCGGAAGATTCAGGAAGCGTATCTGGCCATGCAGCTGGAGACGCGGTACACCAAAGACCAGATTCTTGAAAGTTATCTGAACACCATCTTTCTTGGCGGAAATTACTATGGCGTGCAGGTTGCTGCATACGGATACTTTGGAAAACAGCTGGATCAGCTGACGCTTAGGGAATGTGCCATGCTGGCCGGACTTACCCGTTCACCAAACTATTACAATCCACGTGCAAATTTCTATACCCGCAACAAAGAAGGCAGTCAGACGCCGGATATCACGAATAACCGGACAGATTATGTGCTCCGGCAGATGCAGGATAACGGCCTGATTACATCTCAGGAATATGAAGCCGCCCTCAACCGGACAACGGCAACCGTACTTGAGAAGTCTCCTGCCTCCACAGATCTTTACAAGTATCCACATTATGTGGAATATGCAATTGCTGACGTTGTAGATACTTTCCTTGAACTGAACGGTCTTGAAAACACAACAGCCAACCGGTATGCCATGGAAAACAAACTGCGGACCGGCGGCTACAGTGTGTATCTCTGTCTGGATACTGAAATACAGGAAATACTTGAAAATTCACTTGCCACCTGGTCAGATTATCCGAGGCTCCGTGATCCTTCCGACCGGATTTACCAGGCCCGCAACGCAGATGGAACCTATACCGAAATTGAACAGCCTCAGGCTGCCGCATGTGTCTTTGACTACAGAACCGGAGAACTCAAGGCCATTGTCGGCGGGCGGTACATCCCGACAGCGCGAAAGACTCTGAACCGGGCCAGTGACATGACCATGCCGGTCGGATCTTCCATAAAACCGCTGAGCGTGTATGGTCCTGCCATAGATCTCAAAGCCTCCCCCGCCTCTATCGCCTATAACATGCCTGTTCCGATTTCCGGTTACAAAGACTCAAACGGGCAGGACAGCTGGCCGCAGAATTATGGTGGAGGCGGCTATCAGGGCCCCCAGAGTTTCCGGAACGCCATGAAGAATTCCTACAATACTTCTGCTGCTTCCATCCTGATGACTTACGTAGGCGTATCCGAATCTGTCAATTATCTGCACAAGCTCGGGATTGCCGATAAAAATATCAACAAGGACCCGTTCGGACTTGCCCTCGGTTCCTCCGGTATCACGCCTGTGCAGATGGCTGTTGCTTTCGGTGCAATCGGCAATAAGGGCATTTATCAGCAGCCGCTGTCCTTTTCCAAAATACTGGACCGCAATGGCAATGTCGTAGTTGACATGCATCAGGTACAGAAACGAGAACCGGCTTTCAAGTCATCTACCGCATATCTGCTGGTCGACATGCTCAAAGAAGTGGTTTCCAGCGGAACAGGCACAAAAGCCCGTATTTCCGGTCAGACTGTTGCCGGCAAAACCGGCACGAATTCAGACGCCCGCGGTGTTTTCTTCAGCGGCATGACCGGATGGTATTCCGCCTCTGTCTGGATCGGGCACGACAATTACAAGGCACTGTCTTCAAAAGCAACCGGCGGCAATTCCGCTGCGCCGCTCTGGCAGAGCTTTATGGAAAAGATTCACAAAGCGAAAGGGTTGTCCAATCGGGAAATCATCGAAGGCACGCCAGCCGATTATAATCTTGTCCGCGTTACCACGTGCGGTGTTTCAGGGCAGCTGGCTACAGATGCCTGTTATCAGGATGTAAACGGATATAAGACCATTACAGATTACTGGGATGCAGACAACGTTCCTACAGATTACTGTACCATGCACAAACCCGTTAACATCTGTACGGAAAGCGGTCTTCTGGCAACGGATTACTGCCCTTCCTACGCCGTTGAAACCAGGGGTATCGTCCTCATTCCCCGCGGACACCCTCTTTACAATTACATAGACACTTACGGGGATACCATCCGAAAATATCTGGGCGAATTTTCCACGATGAAGAACACTGAGGATATTGCTGCAAACATCTGTCCGATTCACGATGCATACTATACGCCGGAGGAATATAACCAGCAGCAAAACCTTGAGAACGACGCATATTCTCTCATTATGGATGCCTATCAGCTGGTCGGTGCTTCTCCGAACGTCAGCAATGACACAAGAAGAATCATCAATACCGCTATCAGCACCGTACAGACGCTTCTGTCTGTCTCGCCGATTGATTACAATGCGCTTCAGCTCGCTGTAGATAACCTGCGGTACCAGCTGCAGATGGCTGGTCTTCAATAATCAAACAGTCCCGACACCGTAATCGGTGCCGGGACTGCTTATTTCATATACAAAACGTTCCTGATCTGCACAACCTTTCCGATATTCCAAATCAGATCACATTTCCGGACAGCTTCATCTGACCCGCACATCTCCATCAGAAAATATTCTGCCGCTTTGACAGGATCTACTTCGTTTCTGGGAACATATGGGCAAAGAATCTCTGTACAGCCATTTTAAAACTATACGGTGGTCAGGGCAAGGCCACCGGACCGGATACTCCCGCCTGCCGGACAAACGGCCTGACATCCTGTCCAAACAATTCATAAATACTCATACGGCTTGCATCAAAGAGACGCGCACTGATGCGTTCTCCATACCGTTCACGAATCTGCATGGAATTCAGATTCGTAGTAATGATGGTTGAACCGTTGGAGGCTATCCGCTCATTCAATATGTGATACAGACCGCTCTGCTCATTGTTGAACCGGCTCAGCGGTTCCGTTCCAAGATCATCCAGTGCAAGCAGATCCACGCTGATCAGATCATTGACTGCACTGGCGTTGCTCATATCGTAATTGTACTGTTTAAGCGTGTCGTAAAGATGATACGCCGTCATCTTGAGCACGGAAAAACCGCGGGTCAGAACCCTCTCTGCAACACAGTTCATAAGGAATGTTTTACCGAGCCCGGACGGGCCTACCAGGATAAGTCCCTTTCCACTTTTCGGTGCGAATGTATCCGCATACTGTTCCATGTGCTGACGAAGCTTGTTCATATAAGCGCGCTGTGTACTTTTCTTGCCGGGAAGCGTTTCATCCGGAAAAACCTTTTCATTGAACGCAGCAAAGTTCTGTCTCTCAAGATCCTGCAGTCCCGAATCCGACATCATGATTTTTAGTACTCGCTGCCGGACACAACTGCAAAGATCATGAACCGGTTCTCCGACATATCCTGTATCCCTGCAGAGCTGACACTTATAGATCGGCTGCAGATAGTCCTCCGGATAGCCTTTCCGCCGCAATGTAACCCTGAGTGTTTTGTTGACCTCACTCATTCGAGCAGAAACACGTGCAGAAAGATCATCTGCCTTCTCTTTCCGCATGAACGCCTCCACCATTCCGCTCCGGATCAGTTCAAAACGTTCGTCAAGAAGCGCACGTATCTCCTCATCTCCCTGGCTCAGAGACAGGAAGCGTTCCCGTTCCTCTGCATGATTCCGCTCGCACTGCTGTTCAAGTTCATACAGTGCCTGTCTAGTCGCCTGTTCCCGGCTTATCATATCTTATTCCTCTCCATCCAGGTCCACAACAGCCGCACTGGCCGTACGCGCCCACTCCTCATCTGTATGGTGCATAAAGCTGTTTTTCATGCCTCCAGATTCACTCTGAGCGCCTGTGCTGCTCTTCGCCACATGACCGGCATGTTCTGCCCTGGCTGCTTCAAGATCCCGAACACCCTGCGCATGCCATTCCTTCAAAATGAGATTCATTGTATCCAGCGGAGACGGCCGTCCTGCAGCATATTCCGCCGCAAGCATAATCAGCTGTGCATCCATGCCGTATTCGCCTGTAAATCTGTCCAGCAGATTCCGGTCAGATTCAGACGGTCTCTGTTTGTCAACACCGGCTTTTTCAAAGATCTGACGGAGCAGCGTATTCTTTTCCCTGGTCTTCTGTGCCTCAAGCTGTACTGCAAGTGCCGAATCCAGCCCTTTTTCGACCCATCTGGTCAGCTGGTTGTCCACTTCATCAAATCCGGCGTGATTCAGCCGGCGGTGAACTGCCCGTACAGCATACATGATAAACGCATCCTCATAACCTTTATCCTGCCAGGCAATGATATAGGAAAGATCATCGTCGGATGGAATACTTCCACCGCGGCCGAGTCCCTGCAGGACCTGCTTGGCCAGATCACGAATTGTACGCTGCGCTGACATTCCCATATTGATGGCCTTTACATCATGCCAGCCCATCTGATGCTGACGCAGCAGAATCCCGTCAAGGTAAGCCATGGTCGGCGTTCCCTTCGTCGTTTCCTTGCACGCTTCCTGAATTGCCTCCGGTGTAAAGCCCCAGTCATCCACCCATTTCCGGTAAAGTTCCTTCTCGTCAAAGCTGGCTTCCCTGCGCTGTCCAAGCCGCGAAAGAAGGCGTTTCAACTCTTTCTCTCGCTCCTTGCCAAGGATGATCATTTTCTCCACATCCTCGACTGTACGCACACCCGCATTTGCCCACTCTTTTGCACGGATATTTGCAATCTGGAAAGAGATGCGGCCGCTTTTTGAGGACTTGCGTTCATTCTGGAGCAGCATAATGACAACTTCCTCAGGCAGTTCCATCACATCCACCCAGTCATATATGATCTGAAGTTCAGAAAAAGACGGCACCTGATCGCCCAGTACCCGCTGTACTTCTTCGGTAAAGCGTCTGTTATAGAGCCGCTCACCAGGATTCATTGCAAGCGTAAAGGCAAGCTGTGTTGCGGTCAAAATGGCGTACACCGGCGGATTGTCTCCCACCTTCCGTACCAGTCCCTCACGCATCCAGTATCTGAATGCCTTATCGACTACATCCGCTTCCATTCCGAGATCTTTAGCCAGTGCCTCAACGCTTTGTCGCTCCCGCGGATGGTGACAGAGCATCAGACTGTAAAGATATACTTTCACATAATCGCCAGGAGCACGCAGCATATATTCAGAAATAAACAGATTGTCTACCGGCGTGGAATCATTCATCCCGATTCCCTCATCAAAACGGACAATCGCCATGCCTACATCCTCCTTTAATGACATAGTCGTGCTTTCGGCACCGTATCAATTGCAGTTGTCATGATTTGACAAACCAGCATGTAATGCTGGGCCATCTCCTACTAATGACATAATTGTTCTTTCGGCACCGTAACAATCGTAGATCCCATTGTCTGACAAACCAGCACGAAGTGCCAGGGCATCTCCTCTCTCTTATATCTTCCAAAGAAAATCTGTCCGTCGTCAACAACAATCCTGCCTTTCGGTACCACTGGTTTTGCGTTTCCCATCGTCTGACCAACCGGATGATTGCACCAGGTCATATACATCCGATAATCGCATCTTTGCAGCGCTGATGCAGACCCATCGCACACTCATGTACTGCATCCCTTCTGATGTGCGCAGATCTTTCCAATATCCAGGCTGACCGTCATGTCTCTTATGAATGAGTCAGCTGCATCAGATGGGACAAATCGCACCCCGTGTTTTATCTGTACATAATGCGCGACAAATACATTGTAGCATCATTCCCAGAGCGTTTCAAGGAAGTTTTTATCCATGCCTGTTCAAAATTCAGACTGTTCATTCATAAATTTCACACAACAGTTCAAATATTGTAGTATATTGTTGCCTGTTTTTATCAACATACCGTTTTGTGTTTCATAATAGTCCAAATATCAATCTTCAAAAGTATCATCATGTTGTTTTTCATCTGCATATTGTCAAACGGTTCAGCGTATAGTCCATCCTCTGAGAGAATGATTCGCGGTTCAGCCATGTCTTCATTCTCGTTGACTTTTATACATTGAATCGTTAAAATTGCACCATGAAAACAACTGCCATTAAACATAAAGAGCTGCCAATGTTCCTGCTTGCCATAGTGATCAGTTTTCTGATCGGTACCGGCATTACGGCTGCTCTCCTTCACTCTGACAGGGCCGCAGAGCATCCTGTTCCGCTTGAAAACGGACAGACTGTAGACCTGAGTCCCTTCGGATTTACGCTCCGGGTTCCTGAAACGTATAATATCCGTGATTTGACCGAAGACGGAAGTACAGCATGGCTTGCCCTCATTCTCGGAGACGAGACAGATCAGTTCTATATTTACAGCTATCTGAATGACAGTGCGGACACGATAGACGATTATGAACCACTGGATATGATCCGCTATTACATGCAGTCAGGCTGTGATCAGGTACGTACTTACACCTTTGGCGGGCGTACCTTTGTCTCCTACCGCGCCGCTATAGAATCACTGACCGGAGATGAATACTGGACCGTGTTCGAGACATGGAATCCCGACCTCCATCTGGTTATTGAAACACAGATGTCCATAAACAGACTGCTGCCCATTCTGGCAACTTTTTCATTTACGGATGATCACGCCAGTCTTCCGGCATCATAGCACGCTATGTCCTTTGTCACTTCTGCCCACAGGCAGGCCAACCCTCGCCTGAAAGCCCTGGCGGTATCATTCAGGCGCATGCACCGGCCTGCTGACTGAACACTCTGATTAAACAAGAAAGAGGTTCCTTATGCCTTTTACCCATCTCCATATGCACAGCGAATACAGTCTGCTCGACGGTGCCAACCGGATCGGCGCAATGCTGGACCAGGTAAAAGCACTGGGAATGGATGCATGTGCCATTACAGATCACGGCGCCCTGTATGGTGTGATTGACTTTTACAATGAAGCTGAAAAGCGCGGTATTCATCCGGTCATCGGATGTGAGCTCTACCTGTGTCCGAACATGGATGACAAAACCGCTTCAAATGGACCACGGGCGACATCCCATCTCATAGTCCTGTGCGAAACACAGCAGGGATATCAGAACCTCATCAAACTGGTCAGTGAAAGTTTTATCCGTGGATACTATTACCGGCCCAGGGTCGATATGAGTACTCTCAAAAAGTACCATGAAGGCCTGATTGCCAGTTCTGCCTGTCTGTCCGGCAGGATAGACCAGCTTCTGCTGGACGGCCGGTACGAAGATGCCAGAGCACATGCCCTGGAGATGCTGGAAATTTTCGGAAAAGACCATTACTACATCGAGCTGATGGATCATGGCCTGCCGGATCAGAAAAGGGTTCTGCCCCTGCTCATTGCGCTCTCGCAGGACACAGGAATCCCGATGATCGTCACAAATGACTGTCATTATCTGAGACGGGAGGATGCTGAAGCACAGGAAGTGCTCATGTGTATCCAGACTGGAAAAACGCTGAATGACGATAACCGGATGCGCATGGAAACCGATCAGCTTTACATTAAAAGCGAACAGGAAATGCGGGCACTGTTTCCAAGTCTGGATGAAGCCATCGATCGGACCGAAGAAATCGCCATGCGCTGCAATGTCAGCTTTACATTCGGCGAAACCAAGCTCCCCCGTTTCCCAACTGAAAACGGGGAAAGCAGTGAAGCTATGCTCCGGCGGCTCTGTGAACAGGGGCTTGCTGAACGTTATCAGCCGGTGACTGCAGAAGCCCGTGAACGGCTTGATTACGAACTGTCTGTCATCTCGCGAATGGGTTACGTCGACTATTTCCTGATTGTCTGGGATTTCATCCATCATGCCCGGTCACGGGGCATCGTGGTCGGACCCGGACGCGGATCAGGTGCCGGTTCCATCGTCGCCTACTGTCTTTCCATCACCCAGCTGGATCCACTCCGGTACAGTCTGCTCTTTGAACGTTTTCTGAATCCCGAACGTGTTTCCATGCCTGATATCGACGTCGATTTCTGCTACGAACGCCGTCAGGAAGTGATCGACTACGTGGCAGAGAAATATGGACACGATCATGTCAGCCAGATTATCACCTTTGGAACCATGGCAGCACGTGCTGTCGTCCGGGATGTCGGCCGGGTACTTGATTATCCGTTCAGTGATGTCAATGCCCTGTCAAAGCTCATTCCCTATGAACTCGGTATGACTCTCGACCGTGCCCTTGAGGTCTCGCCGGAACTCAAACGGCAATATAACGAGGACAGCAATGTCCGCCGTCTCATCGACATGTCGAAAAAACTGGAAGGGCTGCCCCGTCACACTTCCACACACGCTGCAGGTGTCCTGATAACCGACAAACCTCTGACCGAATACATTCCCTTGCAGCGGAATGATGATGTTATCACATCACAGTATCCCATGGGCACCATTGAACGGCTCGGTCTGCTCAAAGTCGATTTTCTGGGACTGAGAACCCTGACTGTTATAAGAGACGCTCTGGCACTCATGAAAGAGGTCGGTGTCAGCATGAACAGTCTGGATATTCCCATGGACGATCCTGCTGTCTACGACATGATCTCCCGCGGTGAAACAGACGGTGTATTCCAGCTCGAATCCGGTGGTATGCGTTCCTTCCTTACCGGTATGCGTCCGCAGAATTTTGAAGACATTATTGCTGCCATCTCCCTTTATCGCCCCGGTCCTATGGAATCCATTCCAACTTACATCCAAAACCGCAAGTATCCTGAAAAAATCGTGTATCTGCACGAAAAACTGAAGCCCATTCTGTCCGTCACTTACGGATGCATCATATACCAGGAGCAGGTCATGCAGATCGTACGTGATCTGGCTGGTTATTCCTATGGACGCAGTGATCTGGTCCGCCGTGCTATGGCCAAGAAAAAGCACGATGTCATGGCCAAAGAGCGCGACATCTTTATCAACGGGCTTGTCGAAGACGACAAAGTCATTGTCCCGGGCTGTGTCCGCAATGGCGTTCCCGAGGATGTTGCCAACAAACTCTTCGACGAAATGACCGCTTTTGCATCCTACGCCTTCAACAAATCACATGCGGCCGCCTATGGCGTTGTCGCCGTCCAGACAGCGTGGCTCAAAGCCCACTATCCTGTCCAGTTTTTCGCTGCAATTTTGAACTCTGTTGTCACTGCTGCCAACAAAATGGCCGGTTATCTTGAATACTGCCGTTCCAGCGGCATTCCGATTCTCCCGCCGGACATCAACAAGAGCCAGCGGACTTTTTCAGTAGATGATTCCAGCGGACGGCCAGGTATCCGCTTTGGACTTGGCGCCATAAAATCCTGCGGTGAACGGGCAATTGACTCCATCATAGCAGAGCGCAGTCTCGGCGGTCCCTACACGGATATCTATTCCTTCTGCTCCCGCATCAGTTCGGATCTGGTCAACAAACGTGCCGTTGAATCCCTGATTCTTTCCGGTGCATTTGACTGTACAGGTGCCAACCGTGCCCAGCTGCATGCCGTCTATGAGCGTGCCCTTGACGGCGCCTCCAAGAACCGTCACAGCATCATCAGCGGACAGATGTCCCTGTTTGAGGACAATTCTTTTGACGAGCTTACGCCGACCCTGCCTGACATTCCCGACTTTGACACACGTGAGCGGCTCGCTCTTGAAAAGAATGTCACCGGTCTCTACATCAGCGGCCATCCGCTCAGCGATTTCAGCGAATCTCTTTCCCATCTGCCCTTCAGCACTGCACGCATCTCAGAGCTTCTGGAAGCGCCTGACCACGGCCTGTCCCAGGACGGCATCCAGATACAGATCGGCGGCCTCATTTCTGACGTTCGTCAGAAAGCCACCAAATCCGGCTCCATGATGGCTTTTGTAACCCTTGAGGATATGACTGGCAGTATAGAATCCCTGGTTTTTCCAAAGGTTTACGAGCGTCTTTCCGGGCAATTCATTAAGGATGCGCCTGTAATCCTTACCGGCCGCCTTTCCATCCGCGAGGATGAAGAACCGAAACTCCTCCTGGACAAAATATCCCCCATGCTTTCCAATGCTGACCTTAAAAAGCTGAATATCAGCCCTGTGCCAGCATCTGACGGCAGCGATGCATCATCCGCAGCGCAGCCTGTTTCCCAGCCTGAAACAGCCGCCTCCGCATCCCCTGTCCTTAACCCCGACGGCAAACCGATGAAACTGTGGCTTTCGCTGCCGGATGAAAGCGCTATCTCCTTTATCCGTCCGCTGCTCGGCTCACATTCCGGCGGAACCGATGTCATGCTTTATGTTCAGAACACCAAAAAGATCCTGAAAGCCCCCGCTTCTCTCCGCGTTCAGCCTGACAAAGTACTCCTTGACGCCCTTGCAGACCTCCTCGGACAGAAAAATGTCATTCTGAAAGCATAAATACAATGGATGCATTCAGCCTGTACAGTCCCTGCTACGTGTTTCGTCCAGCCGAACAGCACATTTTTGAAACTGACCCGCATCTGTTTTCCCGCATCATGATCACAAAAAAATGTTGACAGCATCCAGAGCGAGTGCTAGATTATTGCCTGATACTGGATGAGGAGAAAACCACATGTTTGAAATCAATATTTCCCCGGAATGGTATGATGCTATTCACAAGCGGCATTCTGTCCGTCAGTATACCGGTGCACCTACCGATGAACAGCTAACCCGCCTGGGTGTCCTGTGCAAAAAGCTGTCCTGGCAGGGCATAAATATCCGTATGTTCCGCGGTCCTGGTCTCAAGAGCGTTATCAAGGGAACAAATGTTTATGCCGTTATTGTCGCCAAAAACGGCACTGCCCCTGAGCTCGAAGGATATATGGGTGAAGCCTTTGTCCTCGAGGCAACTGCGATGGGCCTCGGCACATGCTGGCTCGGTGCAGGTTTCAATCCTGACATCGTAAACAAAAATGTCAGTCTGCAGAATGATGAGCAGGTCCATTGCGTCATCGCAATCGGACAGGTTACCCCTTCAAATGCGAACCCCAAGCGCCGCACACTCGAACAGGTCTGCAAGAAAAACGCAGAAGAACTCTCAAAGCTCGGTGTCTGGCAGCAGGCTGCCGTCGAAGCTGCCCGTCTCGCCCCCAGTGCCATTAACCTGCAGCCCTGGACCATTGAAGTAGATGCCAGCAGCCTGAGTGTTCTGGAGCGCCGGGTGCTCATCAATAAATATGCCGGAATTGACCGTGGCATCTGTATGCTTCACGCTGCTGTAGGAGCCGCTTCCAAATGCCGCAATGCCGTCTGGAAAAAGACAGATGGCGGATTTACCATGAAGGCATGACTTGCAGCAAACGTGAACGCCTGCTTAATCTTTTCCCTTCTCTGTCTTAATGCACATTGCTTTTTGAAACTCAAAACAAAGAACCGGACAGCTTCAACGGTTATCTGCCGTGAAGAACCGTCCGGTTCTTTTTCTATATGTAGCGTCATTAAGAAATAGGAATTAAGCTGTGTCCTTAGTTGAGCGTTAGTCTGTCATAATGGGAAACCTGAGCCATGATTTCAGCAATTTCTGAATCGTCCTCCGGTGCTTATTAGTATCCACATCAACCGAAGGAAAGAAACATGCAAAAATCAAAAGATCAACAGCGGTGAACATTTGGATACCGTCAATCATATTCTCTCTTTATAGTTTGACGGGATGCCCTGTAATAACCTGCATATCAATCACTGCCCACCTAACCGAGAACCTGTACAAATCAGGAAATCTGGAATTCTGTATAGTACTTTCTTCGGTAACTTGCATACTTTGCTGCATTCGCTGCATCCTCTATACGTCCTGCATCCGGCAATTTCTTAATCAGATTTCCTAATTTTTCTTCGCCTTCCTTCTTGCCTTCTTTCTTGCCTTCCTCGACACCGCTATTATAAATGCGATTGATTGCTTCACACATATTCTTCGGTCTCCGCAATATCAAAGTCAGGTGCATTAAGAGACGTTATCATCAGGAATCTGATATTCAGCATAGAGCTTTTGGCGATATTGTTTATTTGTCGCTGCCTTCGCTGTATCCTCAATATGTCCTGCATCCAGCAATTTC
>JAFUHD010000353.1 GCA_017469025.1 Clostridia bacterium | reverse complement strand
GATAACCCATTCTTTACGAATTAAATCCACTAATGCAACAGATATAAAATATGTGCAGAAAAAGAACTGTATCAGATGGAAGCGCTCAGTCCGGGACGACAAAAATCATATGATGGCCAGGTAAAGGAAAAGCAGAAAAAGGCCAAAAAGAGACGCCAGGAAAAACGGCATGAAAAGCGTAAACAGAAGATGCAGTATGAATACGGGTATGAGTATACAATGCCGGATCAGGATGAGAACTTCGCATTTATTGCCGGATATACAGCCGGAGGCTTTCCGTATGGCATAAGCTGGGCAGAGATGGCGGAAATAGAACGCGATGACCGTCTGAGAGCCTGCTGGGGAAACATCCGTTGTCCGTGGGGATGGTTTTCACTGGATGCCGGAGATGAAGACAAAATATGGGATGACGATGCGGTACGGGAGATATGCTGCAAAGATCCTGTCCCGGATGTCTCTTCATACGTTGTGCGGGAAAATGGAAACTGCTATATGGATGAAGAACTGGCTGCAGGATGGTACTGCGGAGAGCTGGAGTGGAAGGGTGTCTATGAAGCGGACGAATCTGAATCAGATGATGGTTTTGAAAGCAGCCGGAGGCGACGTTTCCGGCCGATAAAACGGGAACTATATGAAGATGATGAAATGCCGTTTTGAAACATGATAATGCGGCATTCCGGACAGAAAGGTGCAGAAATGGAACAGTTTTCAAGAACAGAGCGTCTTTTGGGTGCAGAAGGTGTTGAGCAGCTGGGCAGGAGCCGTGTTGCAGTATTTGGCATCGGGGGCGTCGGCTCTTATGCGGCAGAGGCACTGGTCCGTTCTGGTATTGGTGCGATAGATTTAATAGACAGCGATGAAGTGGTCCTGTCCAATCTGAACCGGCAGCTCTTTGCCCTTCACAGTACGCTGGGAATGAAAAAAGTAGATGCGGCAGAGCTGCGCTTCATGGATATTAATCCGGCATGTGTGATTACAAAGTGGCCGCTGTTTTATCTTCCGGAAAATGCAGATGAAATTGATTTGTCCGTATATGATTATGTTCTTGACTGCATTGATACTGTTGCAGCAAAACTGATGCTGGCCGAGCGCTGTCATTTGCTTGGGGTTCCCCTGATTTCAGCGATGGGTGCCGGAAACAAGCTGGATCCGACACAGTTTGAGGTATCTGATATCAGCAGAACATCCGTTGATCCACTGGCCAGGGTAATGCGCCAGCAGCTGCGTAAAAGGGGGATAGAACATCTTAAAGTGGTTTATTCCCGGGAACAGCCGGTTTCGCCTGCGACAGAGGTGGTACCTGAATCCTCTGAAAGTAACGGGCCGCGAAAACGTGCACCGGGCAGCATTGCGTTTGTGCCGTCTGCGGCGGGACTCGCCATGGCGGGGGAAGTGATTCGCGATCTGTGTCATATGCGCCTTAAGAAATCCGTGTAATAAAAAACGGGTTCATCGAACGATGAACCCGTTCTTTTTTTCAGAGAAGGTGCAGGATCAGCAGGTCTCGAGAAGATCGCGGTAGTAAGTGTCTTTCTCCTCAGGTGTATTGACATTGACCAGATACATCATATCGGCCATGGCACCAGAGAGCGCCTTGGGAATGCGCTGGACCATCTTGATCCGGTTTCCGTATTTCTGCATGATGGCGTCGTGGTCCATGACAAAGTGCATTCCATCACGGCGTCCGCAGTAACAGCAGTAGAAGTGCTCGCGTTCCTTGTAGGAAACCAGTGTGCTGCCATATGCAACCATGTCTGCCCAGATTTTGTAAACATCAGTGGAGTTTGCAAAATTGAACATGTCAGCACTGAATCCGCCGGATGGACGCATGTTGACCTCGAGACCGAGGATGTCGCCTTTCTGACCGAGCGGCTGGTCTTCGTCAAGAACAAAGAATTCAAAGTGAATGAAACGGCTCTTTACACCGAACGCGGCTACGGTTCTGCGGCCTGCATCCCGGATATTGTCCGGCAGATTCTTTTCGATGTAGTAGCAGGAATTGCCATTGGTATTGACAATGTCCATAATGGAATCAATCGTTACATTGCCGGTCTCAAAGATCGGGTTGCCGTTCGGATCGATGATTGCATCATAGGAATGAACAGTGCCGCGGACAAACTCTTCCATGATGAACTGAACATCGGGCTTCTCTGCGAGGAAGGCACCGAGCTCGGCATCGCTGCTGAGCTTGTAAGTATGGGAAGCACCGACGCCGTTGTCAGGCTTTACGATCACCGGATAGCCAACCTGATCAATAAAGGCTTTGCATCCTTCATAGTTGTCAACGAGATGCCATGGCGCTGTTTTGATACCGGCTTTGGTGTAATTGGCCTTCATGGCGGACTTCAGCTTGACCGGATTCATATCTTCAGTATGGAAGCCGGTCGTGATGTTAAAGGCAGTACGCAGGGCAGCATCACGTTCGAGCCAGTATTCGTTATTGCTTTCAAGCCAGTCAACCTTGCCATGCTTGTAGATGAGAAATGCAACGGCACGATAAACTTCTTCATAGTTCTCGAGGGAGGATACTTTGTAGTACTCAGTCAGAGAACCGCGAAGTTCTGGCATGAGCTGGTCATACGGACAGTCGCCTATACCGAGAACGCGGACCCCGTTTTTCTGAAGTTCAGAGCAGAACTTCCAGTAGTTGGTGGGAAAGTTCGGGGAAATGAAGATAAAGTTTTGCATAATGGTTCTCCTTTATTGACAGTACCGTGGGTTTTCTGCACTGAATACCGGTGCTGCCAGCTGTTTTGACAAACCGTCGCAAAGCGCCGGGTCATGTTTTTCAGTACGGGGTATAATTTTCAAAATCTGTGCCAGCAAGTGTAAGTGCTTTACACAAGGTGTTTCGGGTCAGGCTTCGCCCATCAGGAACGGGAGGTAATACGCAGTCTGCTTGTACCACCAGTTCCAGTCATGATTGACATCAAAACCCCAGAAATCAACCCACGCATCGATGCCCTTATGGTTCAGAACATCCTTGAGACGGGCAGTGCCTTCCTTTAAGATGTCCTCCCATGCACCCTGACCGACGCAAATGATGATCCGCCGGTCGTTGTACATCTGAATATAAGGATGATTTTCCGGCATGTTTGACAGATAGTCACAGGGCGAATTCTGGTAAACAAGGTCATCCATGTAGTCGCCAAAGCTGTCGTGGGAGTCATAAAGACCTGACAAAGCCAGAACGGAATCGAAGAGATCCGGTCGACGGAAAAAGAGATTTGCAGCATGCATTGCACCGAGGGAACAGCCGAATGTCATGATAGGGGTATAGCTGTGATTCC
Source organism: Clostridia bacterium (assembly GCA_017469025.1). Lineage (GTDB taxonomy): Bacteria > Bacillota > Clostridia > Christensenellales > Aristaeellaceae > Ventricola. The sequence goes on along the minus strand of JAFUHD010000353.1, from coordinate 11,377 downwards.
GCTCTCCGGACAGATCGGCAATGCGCGGCACCATCTGGTCTACAAGATAGTGATACCACTGCTCATGGCGTTCAATCCTGCGGCGTGGATCACCGCCTTTGTCAGCCCATGTTTCATTGTCAATAGTATCAACAGAATAAACGGTAATTTTGCCGCTTTCAATCCACGGTGCAAAAACATCGGTCATATGAAAATTTTCAAAGTCATAGAAACGGCCGGCCTGACAGGGAAAATAGAGCACAGGCTTTCCCTGATGACCATAGACCTTGAATTCCATATCACGTCCGAGTGCCGGTGAATATTCCTTGTAATAACGTATCTCCATAGTTCAGGTCTCCTTTAATGACATAGTCGTGCTTTCGGCACCGTATCGATCGCAGTTCTCAGTATTTGACAAACCAGCACATAGTGCTGGGCCCGTTCCTTTAATGACATAGTCGTGCTTTCGGCACCGTATCAATCGCAGATCTTATTTTATGACAAGCCAAATCAGTAAAAAAAGCCATTTGGCAAAACAGTGCAGTGCACAGGGCTGCTGCTTTTCAGCAGAATTTAGATATGCAGGAACTGAATGATCAGTACTGTCTGCTGTTTTGCCAAATCAGCACAGCGGGCTTTACTGGTGGTAATGAACCGATACCTGCAGCAGTCTGCTGTCAGACAGACCGATGAACAGTGTCAAATCGACTTGTTGATGTGGAAGCGGATGTGCCTGTTCATGGGACTGTACTATGCCAGACCCAGACAGCGCATGAAGATGGGAACGCGCTTTTCCCAGGATGCTTCGGAATGGTCGCCATACGGTTCGATGCGGAACGTCAGGTCTACATCACGGTTCAGAAGAAGACGTGTGCATTCCAGCAGCGCATCAAATGTGGCGGCATGATTGGACATCTCTTCAGAACCGTAGTCCATATACACAAGGGTATGCGGTTCGATCTTCGAGTTTGAAATCATCTGCCTGACTTTATCCGGATTGACCCAGAGGCTTGGAGAGAGGCAGAGCGCACGTGAAAATTCACTGTTGTAGGCGGTGATGCCGAAGAGGCTTATGAGTCCGCCCATCGATGAGCCGCCAATGAATGTATGGTCACGGTCCGGCATGGATCGGAACGATTCATCAATCGCAGGTTTGAGTTCATTCAGCAGCCAGCTGATTGTAGTTCTTGCTGTGCCGTGAATATATCCGAGTTCAGGTGTATTGTGTGTAAAAGGCGAATACTCGGAAAGTCGTTCATTGCCAAATGGATTGCTTTCGATACCGACAAGAATACATTCCGGATCGGATTTTTCTACATATTCGGCAAGATTCCAGGATTTTCCAAAGCTGGCATCACGGTCATAGAAAAGGTTTTGACCGTCAAAAAGGTAGAGAACCGGATAATATGTATCCGGGTTCGTACTATAGCTGGGCGGAGTACAGATGTAAACCCGCCGCCTGAAGTCGGGGTGCAGTTCCTCTGTGGAAAACAGCCATTGTTCAATCATGCAGTACGATGCTCCCTTGAGCGGAAATCGGAGAAAAACGGCAGAAAACATCCGCCGCAAACATCATGACAGTATAAGAGTAGATAGACAGTTTGTCAATGGGCAAATTAAAGCACAGCCAACAGGCGCAGACATGAATGCTGTCTGGGTATCGAGGATTTGTCAACGTCAATTTATCCATATTGTACCGGCACTAAAGCCAGTTTGACCAATATTGTGCAGCGACAATGCAGGATTGAGGGCACGGAGTATTTGCAAATGTAAGGGACGGGCTGGTACAGGACGGTCAGAAAAATGGTGGACGATACAGGAAGGCGGTTTCCCCTTGCATGACTGTAAAAACTCCGGGTTTCCACTGGATGGAGAACCCGGAGAATATTGAATCAGGCAAGAGATTTGAGACTGAGTCCGTGGATGAGACGGGTCCGGATGAGCCGCAGGCGGGCGGCGGGATGCATGAGGCCGGATATAGTCTCGAAAGCGACTACCATCTGTTCATAATCCTGCCGGGAGGGCTTTTTCCGACTGTAACCGGCGGCACTGAGACCAGATGCAGCCTTGCGGATTTCCGAAATCTGCAGCTGGTCAGCGGCACGAATCAGGAAAGTTGCGGGCGCTTCACCTGGCTGTGGCGTGATATGCATAGCATCCAGCTGCTGGAGGATGGCTGCGTAATAGACAAGGAGCGCATTCCGGCGTTCTTTTTGTCTGTCGGCAACATAAGCCGGCGAGGTGAGTGAAAGCCGCAGCGCAATGCAGGCTGCAAGAAGGAGCAGGATCAGCAGAATAAGAACGAGGCGGAACAGGAATGGGTTCCGGTTTTCCTCTGGTTCTGGCTCCGGTGTTGCAGTCGGCTCCGGAGTTGCGGATGTTTCCGGAGACGGTTCTGGTGTTGGGGTGTCCGTCGGAGCCGGGGATTCATCTGTTTCCGGCGTCGGCGTCGGTGCCGGTGTCGGAGAGGGCACCGGAGAAGGCGTAGGGGTTGATTGTGCATCGTCCGGCGGGCTTTGATCATTTTCTGTATTATTAAGGCCTGGAGTGGCATCAAAGGGGAGCCAGCCGAATCCTGTGAAGTAGATTTCGCACCAGGTATGTGCATTTTTCTGGGTGACGTAGGCAATGCCGTTTTCGCCCGGGACGACAGAATAGCCTTCAACATAGCGCGATGGCAGACCGACGGCCCGTGCCATTACAACCAGACTGCTTGCAAACGAAGTACAATAGCCCCGTTGTTCGTCGAAGAGAAACCAGGAAACAAAGTCACGGTCAGTGGGCGGTGTATTTTGTACCAGAGAATATGGATAGTGTTCTGCCAGATAGGAAGTCAGTGCAAGCGCACGGTCAAAGTCCGTGCGGGCACTGGATGTTATTTCGGCAGCAAGTTCATAAACCCCAGATTCCACAATATCGGGGAGCGTTAAATACTCTTCACGGATGGTCTCCTCATACCACGGATCCGGCAGCGTTGCGGAGCGAAGGACGAGATCGCGAATACCGGCTGTTCCGGCAGTAATCCGTGTGCCGTAAAAGTCGTACTGGCTCCCGGCTTCAAGTGAGCGGGTTGTAAAGACTTCGCTGGCAGGAGAAAAGTAAGGGACGATATTCTGACCACTGAGAGATTCAAAACGCTGTGTCAGATAAAGGGTGCTGGTAGCATCCTGCTCGAGGAAAACCTGAATCAGCTCGGATGCAGGAAAACCGGCTGCAATGGAAGCCTCAGGGCGCTCTGCGTCAAACAGATTGCTGCGCATGCTTCTGAACCGGGGATCAACGAACAGATAACGGCGTCCACCAATGGTATCTGCCCAGGCAAACCCATTATACTCGTTACGGATGCCACCGCGCAGCAGTGTCGGACCGCTTGTGCGCACCTGCATGACTTTGGTATCTTTCGGATTTACTGTACCGCCTATACGGTTCTGCCCGAGGGGCTGCCAGCCTGTGCTGCTCAGTGAAAATGGTGTTCTGGCTTCGGTAAAGAACAGGTAATCATCTATGGCCTGACGTACGGTTTCAGCAGTCCTGACAAGGCCTGGCTGTGACTTTGGAATCAGGGGATAAAGAAGAATGGTTAGCACAAGTATGGCAAGTGCTGAGAGAATGGATGCATAATAGCGGGTGTTGCTGTCTCTGCAGGCAAGAAGAAGGGCAAATACCAGCGGAAGCAGCCAGAGACTGCTGAGTGAAGTACTGTGCAGCGCAATGGGAAAAAAGAGAAGGATCAGCAGGAGAAGTATGGCGAATACAGGGTTATCACTGGCTGCTATGGCGTTTCCGACAGCGGAAATGAGCAGAGTCAGAAGAATGGTCAGTGGATAGGACCAGACAGACAGGGGGAGCAGATCACCGTTTGCTGCCAGGACCAGTGCACTGCTGAATGCATCAGCATCCGTACGATAGGTAAAAATGATGACCCCCATGGCCAGCAGGGTTAGTGGATAGGGCAGGATTCGGAGCGGCCGGATGCCCTTCAGAAGGAAAAAGCCTGCGGAAACGGCCAGAGCAGTGGCCAGCACCAGCAGCGGCCTTGGAGTCAGTCCCAGCAGCAGATGTACGGGACAGGCCATACCAAAGCTGATGCACAGCGAAAGCAGGAAAGTAAAAAAAGAATGCTTTCGAAACTGAAATATGGATGCGTTCATCTTTTTCGTCACGAGATTGATACCTGAAATGTTTCTATATTGGCTGATACCAGCAGCTGTAGAAGTTTCATTTCCTGTTGCGTAATTTCGCGTCGCGCTGCAAGCGTAAAGCGAATGCTGCTGCCAAACTGGGATAGACGGATAATTCCCTCAGCAATCTGCGCAGAGATAACGGGGGAGAAGATCAGCAGGGTGTCGGTTCTTTGCAGGCGCGGTGCGGCCAGTTCCAACTCTTCGGGGAAATGGTCATCAGATGAAAAGGGCAGCTTCGCAAGCATGCGCTGCATGTCTGGAAAGCTGCGCATGCTGTCTCCACGCAGTTCTGTGTGCAGACGGGGCAACGGCATGCATACCGGCCTGCTTTCTTTCAGAAGACTTGCAATGGTGCCGGCACAGCTCTCGGTAAGTGCATCAATGATGGATGCTGTCTGCAACTCAGACGAATCCAGGCCGCCGGTATTAAGCAGGATCAGTGTATCCGGACGTTCCTGCTGTTCATAAGTACGAACAAGAAGCGTCCGTCGGCTGGCTGACAGCTTCCAGTGCACACGCTTCAGCTCATCCCCGTCCATCCATCCGCGAATGCTGTCCGGTGTTGTGTAATCCGTTGATGCATAGGCAGATGCCGGTCCATCTTCACTGCCGGGATTAATGGGAACAGGAGAAACGGTGGCTGCCTGCGGCAGTACACAAAGGACGGAAAGGTTCCGGATATGTTTTGAAAAATGAAAGAGCCCCAGGCTGTCCTCAACGGTAATTTTTGAAACACCGACTGTAAACTGTCCGATATGCGGACAGGGGAATTCATTCTGTGAATGCGTTGTACCAAATGGCCGGGCATGAAGAAGATAGGCCGAGTGGCGTCCAGACGGAAGTTCCACATTAAGAACAAGCGGTGCAATGGGCAGAAGTGTAAACAGTGTCACGTGTGATTCCAGTGTACAGCGCGATGTCCGGATCACTTCGGCTGCCTGAATCTGCTGGGAGATACGCAGTGTCAGTCTCGGAATCAGGACGCAGACCAGCATCAGGATCAGTGCACAGCCGGCAATACCGCCCATCAGAAGACAGGCGGCATTGCTGGTTGAGAGTCCGACAATGATCAGGACACTGCCTGCCAGTATTGTATAAACACCTCTTGTGGTCATCGCATTTTCACCGGGATTCTGACCTGTTTCATGATGCCGGCGAGAATCTGTTCTGCTGTCAGATTGGACATGCGTGCCTCTGCAGAAGGCACCAGTCGATGGGCAAGTACATGCATGGCAAGATGCTGCACATCCTCCGGTATGATATAGTCACGCCCGGAAAGAAGTGCATTTGCCTGGGCAGCATGACACAGGGCAATGGCAGCGCGTGTCGACGCGCCGAGCGTGAGTGTACTGATATTTCTGGTAGCCGCGCAGAGCGATACGATATAGGTTCTGACTTCCTTTGAACAGTATACCGTCTTTACCTGCTGTTGAAGATTGATGATATCCTGTGCCGTGCACACCGGAGCTACCTGATGGATTGGAATGGTGGGCATGCTGTATCGTTCCAGAATGTCAGCCTCGTCCTCTTCACTTGGATAACCGATGGAGATGCGCATCAGAAAACGGTCCATCTGCGCTTCGGGCAGGGGATAGGTACCTACAAAATCAACGGGGTTCTGAGTTGCCATAACCATAAAAGGCCGTTCGAGACGATAGGTAATTCCGTCTACAGTCACCTGACGTTCTTCCATAACCTCCAGCAGTGCGGACTGCGTCTTTGGCGAAGTCCGGTTGATTTCATCCGCGAGAACAATCTGGCTCATGACAGCGCCTGGCTTATACTGCATTTCTCCGCTCAGGGAGGGCATGGTAAAACCAGTGATGTCAGAAGGTGTAATGTCAGGCGTAAACTGGATCCGTTTAAAAGAACATGAAAGTGAACGTGCAAGTGCAGAAGCCAGTGTGGTCTTTCCGACGCCGGGCACATCTTCAATCAGCAGATGTCCTTCACAAAGAAGGGTTGTCAGCATGAGCTCAACAGCTTCATCTTTTCCAACGACGGCTTTTGAAATGTTCTGCTTTAACGATGTAACAATCGGGCTGATGTCAGCCAATTGGATCACCTCAATAGATTAAGATTAGTCCATTATAGAAGAATTGAACTGCTTTGGCAAGGAAGGCAGAATGTGTTCACTGATATACCTGACGTGTCCAGAGCTTTATACTTTTGGAAATGGAACCATCCAAAAACAGAGATTTGGACGGGTATGCACCCATATGTCCTTTATCAGACTGTATTACGGCAATAAAAAACCAACTGCCAGAGGCAGTTGGTGAGAAATTCTTACAATCAGTCTTCAAGCGCCTTATAGGCAACGGCTGCCAGAGCACCACCGACCAGAGGACCAACGATGAATACCCAGAGTGCTGCAAGCGGAGCGGCATTGCCGTTGAAAGCAGCAAAGATTGCCGGGCCAATGCTGCGGGCAGGGTTGACGCTGGTTCCGGTAAGTCCGATGCCCAGAATGTGAACCAGAACAAGGGACAGGCCGATGACAAGACCGCCGAAAGAACCATGCTCAGCCTTCTTGGAGGTGACGCCCATGATTGCCATCACGAAGATGAAGGTCAGAACAATTTCAACAAGCAGACCGGCAACAACATTGCCATTTACGCCGGCAAGGCCGTTGGCACCAAATCCGCCGGTAGCGTCGGTTACACCGCCAAGTCCAAAGATCGCAGCAAGGACTGCAGAACCGCAGATCGCGCCAACGCACTGGGAAATGGCGTAGGAGATGAACTCGCTTACGGTAATGTCTCCACGAAGCAGGAAAGCAATGGAAACTGCAGGATTGATGTGGCATCCTGAAATGTTTCCGATGGAGTAAGCCATCGCGACGATGGTCAGTCCGAATGCGAGTGCTGTAAGAAGATAACCGCTGCCGTTTGCTGCGTCACAGCCAACAAGCATCGCGGTACCACAGCCGACAATAACCAGTACGGCTGTGCCGATTGCTTCGGCAATATTCTTTTTCATAAGATATCCCTTCTCTTTAAGAAAAAATTGGCTCAGATGGCTAAATTCATCTGAATTCCATAAATCATTATAGCACCATAGTAAAAAAGCTTCAAGTCTGATGACATAATCGTCATGGTATATGTTAAAATATGTTAAAATAAACTTGAATTGACGGACAATAAATCGGTGAGGCAGCTTTTGTAAGCTGGATCTGCTCACATGATGTGAGACACGTTGATATTACTGTAGATTTATGCTAAATTAGAGATGCAATTGAAATGTGAATTTTAAGAACCTTTTTACTAATAACTTATCTGAAACCCCTTTGAAACTAAGGAATCATAGTTTCCTGATATGCTGAATTTACCCAAAATGACTGACTCAGAAATTGAAATTCAAATGGCAAGAGCCCATTGAAATTGGTTAAAAACCTTGCTTATAAGGCCTTTTTCCTAAAAACACCATAAAAAACAATCGGATTTGTATTTCGGGTTTGACATTCTTCACTGTTATTAGTAAAATATTTACCAATAACGAATAAGGGAGGAGTCTCAATGGCCAGGCCTCTTGATCCGAATACAGGTTACCGAATGAGTCGACATAAGGTTGGAGTCTACCTGTACGCCAGCACTCAACGACTGGTCGAAGAAGACGGAGTTGAAAAGCGTAAATACTTCGACTGGGGGAAATTGGATGCCAACAACATCTTTACACCTTTACCTCGTTTTCTTTATCTGCCTCCAGAGGAACGAGCAAAATTCATCTTTCCAGATGAATGGGACATCTCCAGTATTCAAGAAGCGCAAGTTCCTGCACCAGCCCCCGGTAGAAGACGCTGTTCTGATTATTGATCAGGCAGCATCTATAGCCTATAACAGTAGGTTTTATGGCGGGGTTTGGCTTCTGGAAAGAATCGCAGATGAAATGGGTCTGCGGGAAGACCTAATGATTACTTTTTCGTACAATCAGGTTCTGGTTGATGATATCATGACAATCAGCATGTTCCTGTGTTTAACCAGCTACAATGTAGATCGACTGGCAGAGTGGCAGTGTCTGGAAAAATACCCGTCAAAAAGGATCCTGTCACCTCCGGTTATAACACTTCTTGAGCAATCAATCACCTATCAGAACAAAATGGATCTGTTTCGATGCCGGGCGCTCAGAGTACAGGAAGAAGAGGTATTAGCTGTTGATTCGACGACTAAAACTTCCTTTAATGGTAAACTGATCAATGCCGCGTGGGGACAGAATAAAGAAGGCCTGAATTTACCTGTTACATTGGAAGTGACCGTTTATTCCCTTAAACAGCATGCTCCAGTATACACCACAACCCTGCAGGGAAACCTGAATGACAGCAGAAGTGTGGATATCATTATCGCAGATCTTATTGAAATGGGACTGCGCAATTACATTCTGATCATGGACCGTGCATATCCCAATCTGAAGAACCTGAAGAAGTACATTATCAATGATATCAAGATTATTGGATGCATGAAGGTAAATACAGGTTTTTCTCTCAATACAATAAAGCAGTTGGGAACTTTCGAACTTGTTCCAGAAGGTTTTACTTTTTCTGAGATACTTGAATTGTATGTCAGGCAGTTCGATATTGAGTATAGTGTAAAATGTGATGACGGAACAGTAAATGCAGCGGACCGATTGAAACTGAACCTGTATTTTGATCCTATTCAACGCGTTAAAACTCTTGTGGCTTTGGATCGTGGAAAGGATCATCAAAGAGAAGAGTTGGAAAAAGCTGTATTAAAAGGCGACAGTTACTACGATATGGAAAAGAAGGCCGTTGAAGACCATTATGAAATCTTCTATTTGGAATGGAAAAAGATCAAGGTTCCCATCGAAAAATGCCCAGAAATAATCAAGGCTATGGAAAAAGAACCTAAGAAAAGAGGGAGAAAACCGAAGTACGTATACAAGTATGTGCTAACTGGTTTTTCAAGGAATGACGCCGCACTCATAAACACGAAGAAAACGGCAGGGTTCAGAGCAATCATAACGTTAGGGCAGGATTCAGATCCTGTTCAGGCCATGTTGAACTATGGGATTCGTGATGAGCAGGAAAAGGATCACGAAGCATGGAAAACACCTCTTGCTGGTGATAGAGAAAGGAACTCTTCAGAGAGTGCAAGTATCGGATCTTCGTTCATCCAATTTGTAGGCCGCATTATGTATGACAACCTGCGTTACAAATGGAAGAGTAATATTCGGTTAAGAAAGCTATTTCGTTCCACATTGCAACTTACCGATGAAATGAGAAAGATAAAATGTTTTGAATATCCCGAACAGTCCAAACTTATGCTTACACCTTTCGTGGGAAAACAACGAGATGCATGTGAGCTGCTGGGATATCCGATTCCAAACGGATGTGAACCTTGAATCTTTACGTTCTGAGGTACTTGAGTTTCAGCGTCGGATAATTGTTTGGAACTGTCATTTAGAGTTATTAGTAAAATAAGTCTTAAAATTCACAATTGAAACTGCCTTGGGCAAGAGAGCAGCCGCTGCGCTTTACCGACTTACTGATAAGACAGATTCACTTCGGAACGGGGTTAAAAAACTGCGCTCATGCGGGGTGATTGGTGCATGGAAAGAAAACTTCCAATTGGAATACAGAGTTTTGAAAAGATTAGAACGGACAGCTTTGTGTATACAGATAAAACAGAGCAGGTGTATCATCTTGTTCACAACAATGTACAATATTTTCTGAGCAGATCCGTGAATTCCCTGTTTTTTTGGGAATTATAGTTTTAATTCATCGTCCGTTTTCCTCTTTGCCTACCCTTATCTGAGCGCTGCTTGCGGGGGTTTGAATCCTTTTTCCCCTTTGGACGACCACCTTTGTTCTCGAGCGTATCTACAGTATGCTCTGTTTCTGACACTGTTTCTCCGGGCTGCTATCGTGTGCAGCTCTGTATGCAAAGGAAGGCACTGGCATATCTTTATGATTACGGATTGAAGTGCTCGTTTAAAACATCCTCATTATCATTCCCATTCAGGAATTATTATAAAGGTTTTAAATAGCCTGTCATACACGATTTAAAATATCGAAAATGGCTTATTTGTAAGGAGATGGCCCAGCATTTCATGCTGGTTTGTCAAATCATGACAACTGCGATTGATACGATGCCGAAAGTACGACTATGTCATTAAAGGAGTATCAAGTTCGTTCCCGAATTAAAACTATTCCCGAGTGTTCCCGAAAAAAGAAAAATTCACGAGCTTCTCTGTTACTTCATAAAACCGGATGGGAAGAATGTGATAAGTGATACAGATGATATGGTTGCTCGAAAACTGTTTGTCTGACAGACAGAATGCCACATTAAAACCATACTATAAAGGAAAAGAAGGAATCGAAGATGAAAAAAACAATTTTAGTGCTTGTGTTGCTGGCTATCTCTTTAATCCCCATCATTTCTTTGGCGAAAGGATATGATACTTATCCTGAAAGAGCTATTGCTTATATGGAGATCGAGTTCAGATGCGGATGTTCCAGAGTTGGAACAGGCGCTATGATTTGCAGAGACGGACTGATTACTGCGGGACACAATCTGATCTGCGATACGCACAGCATGACAGCCGAAAAAATTGATTTCTATTTTGGCTGCGCTGATGTTGACGAGGGTGATTACTTCAAAAAATATGGTGGTCATTTCCATTACTGGTATTGGGACAGTTTTAAGAATGGATACAGCAGCAAGAACGATGTTGGATATGTTCTGTTTGATGAAGACGTAGGTGACAGTACTGGCTGGTTTGCGACATATTACGGCAGTGACAATGCTCTTCAGGGAAAGTCCTATGTAGTTGAGGGCTATGTTGAAGGCGGCGGACTTACTGACTGTTCGAGTTGGCTTGATATTCGGAACAGCATGGAGTTTAATCTTGGCGTCGATTCATTGCCTTATGGCATGGAAGGTGCACCGATATATATCTATCGCGGAGACAAACCTACGCTGGTAGGTGTATACCATTCACATAACTCGTATGAATGTCATGGACGCAGGCTTACGAAGAAGCTGTTTGATGAAATGACAACCCGTCTGACGTTTGATAGTATATATTAAAAAATAGAAGATTTTTATCCGAAAAGAATATTTTGGCTATAGTCAAGAAGTGCTGGGATAAGGGACCTATCTAGCGAATAGGTCCTTCTCCCGGACATCTTCATCCGTCATATGCATATCATCTGGTCTAAGCGTGAGCACTAATTGGCAAACTTTGTCTATTGTCTCTCG
>JAFUHD010000352.1 GCA_017469025.1 Clostridia bacterium | reverse complement strand
TGGATGGACGTATGTCTGTGAACGGCCTTCCCCCTTTCTCAAATTGCTGTTGCGAACAGGTTTATGAATGTTGATTTGACCAAAGACAGATTCTGTACGTTGGGAAATATGTTGGTTTACAGCGATTTCGCTTTTTCAAGGGCTTTTTTAATGTGTTTTATGTTATAATCATTGAGTTTTCAATTTGCATTCGGGCACACTGAATTCTGTGTGCTTTATCTATCAGGAACGGGATCGTATTGTGCAGGAGATTCTGGGAAATGGCGGGTAAATGATCTGCGCGGATGGTACAGGGCCGAAAGCAAAAGCATTGTTTTAAAGATGTCCTGCCGCTTTGAGCTTGTCTGGCCTCAAATGACGGTTGCGACTGATGCGGTGCAGAAAGCGATACTAAGTCTTAAGGAGATCAATAAATGCTGAATGATGTGATTTTGAAGTTTATCCGCGAGGATATCAGCGGAATTCTGATCACTGATGAAGACGGGAATGTGCTGTATGAGGATGAAGAAACAGCGTTTGTCCGAGAGGAAAGGACGAACTGGAAGGCTGCCTGTCCGACGCCTCGTCCTGACCAGCATGCAGAATTATGGGATCTGCTCCGGCTTGATGGCGATAAAATGTATATGGTGGTCACGTCTACTTTTACCGATGAAGGGAAAATGGTCCAGATTCATCATTTGGTGGATACCAGCATGTATATGGATTTGTACAGGGATATTACAGGCTATTCAAAAGAGCTGAAGAACGAGAAAGATCATGACAGCCTGACAGGACTGTACAACAAAGGGAAATTCATGGAACTCAGGGAATCCCTGTTTAGGGGACAGCAAACGATTGCCGTGTTTAACATGGACGTGAATAACCTGAAAGAAATGAATGATACATACGGCCATGAGTGGGGAGATAAACTGATTCGGAAGGCTGCAGACAGCCTGAAAGCCATAGAGGCACGAAACGTAATTCCATTCCGGGTTGGAGGAGACGAATTCTTTCTCATTGCCATCCACATCAAACAGGAGGATGTGGATAAAATCCGGAGGAAATGGGAAGAAGCGCTTGCCCGACTGAACAGCCTTGACGATGGCGTATCCTGTGTGATCGCATGCGGTGTGGCATTTGGGGAAGGCGAATATGATTTTGAACAGATATTTGCTCTGGCTGATCAAAGGATGTATGAGGACAAGAAGAGAAAAAAAGAACTGGCCGGACAGACAGGTATCAATCCGAGGTAAAACGCGGCAGTTCTGTAGGGGCTTAAGCAGCTTCACTTCCCTGCATGATTTGAACAAGGCATATGTGCCCCATGTGTCAAGGACACGTGCCTTTCCTGTATTATTGCAATAATTGGCAGATCCTGATCATTCTGAAATGGAAAGCAGGAAAACTGCCTTAAGAGGAGAGATATAGATATGAATCTGAAGAGAGTCCTTGTTGTTTTGATGACGGTTGGAATGCTGATGACCACCTTCTTGGCTTTTGCTGAAGAAACCCAGACTGCAGCAATCGCGGATACCCAGAAACTGGATGCCAGTTATACACTGGCACTGGATGCAATCAATAAAGAGGATTATGAAACGGCCAAGGAATATCTGGATATCTGCTTTGTTTACTGTGATGTACAGAGCAATCCCGTGATGTATGCGGATCTGCTGCTCAAGCGTGCATGCATCAATGTTATTGAAGAGAAAAATGATATGGCACTGCTGAATCTGGATGCTGCATTGCGTATTCAGCCTGATCTGGCAGATGCCTATCTGGTTCTCACCCAGATTTACAGCGTGGAGGGGGATATTGATCAGGCCATTGCCAATCTTGAAAAGTATATTGAGCTGACGGAAGATACGTCTCTTTATGAGACAGTCGCACAGCTGCAGGAAGTCAATGGCAACATCCAGGCCGCACAGGAAGCATATGACAAGTTTGCTGCCGGAGCTGGTTCTGAACTGAAAGAAGCCGGTTTTCAGTCTGGACTGTATAAAATGCAGGCCGGCCAGCTGGAAGATGCAATCGAGTCCTTTACAGCGTATGTCGAAGATGAAGAGTATGCCGCCGGTGCCTGGTACAATATCGGTGTCTGCCGTATGAATCTGGGAGATTACACAGGCGCTGCAGATGCGTTCTCAGAGAGCGAGAAAAAAGGCGGAACCTTTGAGGGAATCTATTATAACCGTGGCGTCTGCTATCTGATGAGCAGCGAATGGGAAAAAGCAGTGTCTGATTTCAAACGCTCTATTGAAACCGAATCCTATGTGATGGATGCGAAGTATAATCTGGCAATCTGTCAGATGCAGACAGGGGATTATGAAGCTGCTGTTGCCGGTTTTACCGATCTGATCGGAGACGGAGGTAAACAGGCTGAGACTGGTGCTTCTGGGGAACAGACAGGAACGACCGTAAATGACGGCGCTTACTATTATCGCGCGGTCTGTAATGCAGCACTGGGAAATCTTGAAGCGGCACTGGCGGATTATACAGTTTGTATTGATCATGGCTATGAACTGGGCCAGTCATATTATCAGCGTGCCCAGATTTATGCAGCCATGGGTGATGCAGAAAAGCAGACAAGCGATCTTGAAAATTCTCTCAAATATGCGAAGTAACTTCTTGGTTACAGCTGATGTGAGAAACTGACAATTACGTTCAAAATATCAGAAAAGCCGTCTGGCCTTTGGCCAGGCGGCTTTATTCAATGGTGGATCAGATCGTGAAAGCACAGTCATGCTGCTGTTTTTCAGTCTTCCTTTTTCCGGATGTTGTCAACAGTCTCCATAGAACCGCCGCCATCATCATCAGAGTCACGGAGCAGGCCTCTGTCAGACAGACGAACGAAAGCGTCTACGACATCGGACGTGAGCTGTGTGCCGGAAACTTCTTTGATAATGGAAACGACTTTTTCGTAATTCATGCGCTTGCGATAGGGACGGTTGGAGTACATGGCGTCAAAACAGTCTGCTACGGCAATAATCTGGGCCACTCTGGGGATTTCATCCCCCTTTAGATGATTGGGATATCCCATACCGTCCGGACGTTCATGGTGGGATTGAGCGCCAATGGCTAATTCAGGCATGATGCTGATATCCTTGAGTACATCATATCCTTTGGATGTATGAGACTTGATGGCTTCAAATTCTTCATTCGTGAGCTTGCCGGGTTTGTTCAGCACTTCCTGAGGTACACCGATTTTACCAATGTCATGCAACAGTGCGATACGGTAGTACTTTTCCACCGTTTCTTGGTCATATCCCAGCTCCTCTGACAGCATTCTGGTGAGCTTTGCCACACGGAAGGAATGGCCGTTGGTATAGCGATCCTTCATATCAATGACTTTGGCGAATGCTTCCGTGATCTCTTCGATTAAGGTTGTTGTTTCCCTGTGTTTCTTTTCGAGAGCGAGCGTTTTTTTCCGAACATAGAACCGTATGCCCATTGTCAGAATGATGAGAATCAGCAGACCAGACAAGATATAGAACCAGGTCTGCTCATAGAATGCCTTCTCTTTGTTGATCTGAACAGAAACTGTCTTATTGCTCCTGCCCATGGCATCCTTCAGCAGCATCGTATAGGTATAGGTTCCGCCCCTCAGGTTTGTATAGTCAATGGGCACCATATCACTACGGCTGACTGTGGTACTTTGATGCTCAAGTCCCACAAGCTGGTAACTGACCTGAGGATTACTGAGGGAATAATTGAAAACAAAACTTGGAACGGTCAGTTTCTGTGTTTCAGAAGGAATTGTAAAAATACCTGAAGAATCCGGATACAGAGTCTGCCCGTCTGCTTCTATAAATGGAACGGTGGCCTTAAGATCATTAACATCTTCAAAGTCGGCTTCGATATTGACCTTGCATACGCCGGTATTTCCGGCAATGTACAGGTCTCCGTTTCCGCTAAGCGCACTATAAGAGTTTGCTGTTGTAATGCAAGGCATACCGTTGGCCAGACTGTAATAAACGGGATTGATTTTGCCATTGGCAAGCAGTTCCTTTGTCGGCACTACGTAGATGCCGTTGCTGGCAAGAATCCACATGTCGCCTCTGCTGTTCTCGTAAAGATCAAAGTTATTCGCGTAGGGAAACTCTTTAATTGTCGTGATGCGGTGGTCGGGCGTCATATAAGCAATGGCACTGCTGCAGACGATCCATACAACGTTATTTGCGACGTCACGCTTGAGACGGAGAACAACATCGGATGGCAGACCATCTTCAACATTGATGTTTGTAGTACCGGAATCGTTAATCAGATACAGGCCGCCACCATTGCTGCCGAGCACGATCTCACCGTTGAATCCTTCGGAAATGGTAAGGCTCTCTGTGGTAGTAATACCATTCTGATCATTGTATGAAGCGATGACACGGTTCCCCTCAATCACGTTTGCACCGCCAGTAAGCGCTACCAGGATTGATCCGTCTTCTTTTTCGGCTACAGAACGCAGGCTGGTGGATAAAAGACCGTCCTCTGTTGTGAAAGCCGTCACTTCACCCTGAGCATAACGCAAAAGCCCGTACTTGCGCCATATGGAGATCCATATCTGGTCATTACTGTCCCGGATAATTGAACGGATTCGACAGCCGCTCAGCAGTTCAATGAGATCTGTTGTTTCCAGGTCTTCTCCTGAAATCGTGACAGCTTTTTTCAGTGGGAGGCTGGATACCGGACCGTTGTCATCCAGTACCATCAGTCCGCTGTCTGAACCGATGAAAAGTTTGTCCTCACACAGACAGGTAGTATTTACCACACTTACCGGAAGACCAAAACGTTGGAACAGATCTGAAAACTGATTGGGGACGATTTTCATGACACCTTGACGGGTTGAAGTGAACCAAAGATTGCCCAGATAGTCAACCATTATACTGCCGATGCTGCTGGTCATGGGCAGATTTTCCGCTATATGGAATTCACCGTTTTCCAAAACGCCGATTCCGTTGGTTGCTCCAATCCAAAGTCTGCCGTCTATATATTTAAGAGTCTGTACATAGGACAGTGACTGGATATCGATTTGTTCGATGACAGTCAGGTTCTCACCCAGCCGGGCACGATAAAATCCGTAATCTGCACCCTGTACATAAACCACCCCAGGCTCGCTGAGATCGGGATAGAATACGCCTATACCTCCGGCAATATTATTGTCGCTGACGGATATATAATTGACCACCTCACCGTTTTTAATCGTCAAGACGTCGCCCAGGGATGTGAGTCCATAGATCATCCCGTCATCCATCATCTCTATGGTGCGCATATTTGCCTCGGCCAGGCGTTCATCCTCCATCATACGAAGGTTTCCATCCTGATCAATAAGCGCAATGCCACTGGTCGTTGCGACATAGATTATTCCATTTTGATCTTCGGTGATCGCCCTGATATGGGCGGAGTTCATACCATCCAGTTTTCCCCACTTCCGCAGCCTGCCTTTTTCCATAACAGCGACACCTGTATCGTTCGTACCGACCCAAAGGCGGTCCTGACTGTCAACATACAGGCATTTGACACTGGTGAGGCCGCTGGTGGAGTCCATGCGGACAAAGGTATTTCCATCATAACGGATCAAACCGGCATAACTGCCAATCCAGATAAAACCATCACTGGTCTGAACAATGGCATTTGCTTCGGATGTCGGAAGTCCGCTGGTATTATCGTAAAGGACAGCAGAAAAGCCTTCACTGTGCCCAATTGGGTCAACAGCAGGCAGGCTGTTGATTCCCTTGCTGGGACTTATGGCTGTAGTGCTGTTTTCTGCAAAAGACATACCAGCTGTCAGCAGTACAGCCAGTATAAGAAAGGAAATGACGAATGAACGATATCTGCTCATCAGTGTATTCTCCTTAAATGACATAGTCGTGCTTTCGGCACCGTATTAATCGCAGTGTCATTATTTGACAAACCAGCACGAAGTGCTGGGCCATCTCCTTTTGAATAAATGCGCCAAGATAGGAATTATGAATAGTAGAACAATCAGGACAAATGAATCTGTCAGATTAATTATATGTTGTAATTAGTTTTTATTCAACATAAACAATAATGATTTCATTATCTTTTTAGCTATGTTGATTTGTTGCTTATTTACCGGTTTGTTCAGATCGAGTCAACGGACACTGTTAAATACGTGGGTAAAGAGAAAATGAAAACTCTCCTTAAGTAAAAAAGCAGCGCCGGCAATCCGGCACTGCTGAAAATCGATTAGAATGGGAAGCGGTTTCCGTGCCTTCTGGCCAGTTCCTTTAGGAATGCGTAGAACGGGTCATCATCATCGTCGAAATCGTCTTCTTCATCATCAAAGAAATATCTGTAATAATCATCTTCGTCATCATCATCGTAATAATCGTCATCCATCCACTCGGGCATCTCTTCCGGATAGAGCTCATAATAGTAACGCTTCCGATCCGGAAAGTAGTCAAAATCGTATTCCTCGTACTTCTCAAGCAGTTCTTCTTTAAGTTTCTCAGCCTTCTCTTCTGTGGAAATAGCGCGAAGAAAAGTCAGAATCTTGGTGTAGAAATCAGGATAATCCTGTTTGAGAATATCTTTGCAGGCCAGAAGTTCTTCACGTTCCATGATACCGCAAAGCCGGGCATCCATCTTGACTGCATTGGGATGTAAATCAGGGGTCATGATATAGGCACGATAAAGAATGTGTGCGCAATTAGGCAGGCGTGAGTCATTCATAATCTTGTCCAGTTCAAGAGAACCGACTACCTCGGCTACTTTCCGGGCTTCACCGGAACCGGAGGCTACTTGCTGCAACGCATTGATGGCATTGCGGTAAACTGACTTTTGATTCTGCGACGAGTCTTGCATTCTGGAACGCAGTTCCTTGCAGTATCTGGTAACAGGATCCTTACCAAGAAGATTCTGATTCTTTTTAATAAAGTCCGCAAAGGCATTGGCAGCGTCGCTTTTTTTGGCAGCATCGTCCAGAAAAGCAGAGGTAGCAATCAGTTCAATACAGGCTTCGGCCAGATTGGAAAGATATTGCGCATTTTGACATTCATTTCCGGTAATAAGAGGATAAAGTATAGAATAGATTTTGTCATGGCTGGCGTACTGATTCAGCAATTTGACATACCCCAGAATAAAATCAACATTGCGTGTCCCTTTTGCCATGACTTTTTCACAGATTGGCAGAGCCCGCTTGGTCCAACCCTGATTGATGTAACAAAGTGCAAGCTCCATTTCATAAAAACGATTATCAGGGTCCAGCTTCAGCAGCTTTTCAGCTGACTTGATGGCGTTTGTCCCCTGACCTCTGATTCGAAGAAGGCCAATCTGAGTATAAAGGAAAAACTGGTTCTTTGGGAACTTCTGAATACCGGTTTTGCACAGCCTGAGACGGGAGTCTATATCGGACTTTTCACTTAAAAGTTTGAGAGATTGCTCTATTTCAAGCTCTTTTGGGTTATCTGAATCTGCGAAAACCGGTACATCCATTTCAAGCGAAAGGGTTGCCTCTTCATAGGCAGCCCTTATCTGCTTGAATATTTCAGGATCTTTTTCCGGTGGATGAAGACGAACCATAGAGAAATAGGCACGCTTCAGTTCTTTCTGAGTTGAAGAGGACGGAATGCCCAAAATCTCAAAACAGGTTTGCATTGATTAATCCTCCAACTGATGCAGTAACCCGATCAGCGTATTCTCATAATCATCAGCCTTATCACTGTCATCTTCGGCAATGGCATTTTTGAGAAGATTTAATGTGTTTTCGATAAGAGATGCGTTCTCGAAATTTGTGCCGGACATATGATTGATTGCACGCTCTGCACGGCGGATAATGGCACGGTAATCATCAGAGATCGGAGAATCCTTCCAGTTATCATAGCTGACCGTTACATCTTCGTCGTCTTTTTCTTGATTCTGCATGTTGATGCTGATGGAAGCATCCTTGCCGGTACTGACAATAGTTGCCTTGACGTCAAGCATGCCGTTCAGATTGTAGGAGAATGTTACATCAATACTTTCTGACTGTGCGGGACGGGGTGGAACGCCTTCCAGTATAAAATCACCAAGTTCATTATTGTGGCTGGCAATCTGACTTTCACCTTGGTAAACCTTGATGCTGACTTCAGTCTGATTGTCGGAATAGGTAAAGTATCGTTCTGTGCGGCTGGCCGGAATTGTGATATTTCTCGGAATGATAACGGAGAAATAGTCATGATTAAAGTTGTTCACACACTGGATACCGAGACTGTATGGATTGACGTCAGTCATGACAAGCCCTTCTGAAGGATCAATTTCGCCAGAGATGATGGCAGCCTGGATGGCTGCACCTTCAGATACGGCAAAGTCCGGGTTAACGGCAACATCAGGTGCTTTTCCCAGATAGGCTTCGATGTCTGCTGCAATCAGGGGCATACGGGTGGAGCCGCCGACCAGAATGATCCGGTCGAGATTAGCAGCAGAGATTCCAGAGTCGGAAAGAACAACATCAATTGGACTGTGTGTGCGGTCGACGAGCGGCTTTACGAGTTTTTCAAATGCCTTGCGGGTTAAGGTTACATCGAGCTCAACAGGCTGGCCTTTAATGGAGGTGATGGCCGGAATCAAAATGCGGTAGCTGTCATCAGTGCTAAGTGCTTTCTTGCAGCGCTCGGCTTCATCTTTTAGCTTGACCATAGCATGACGGTCATTGCGCAGGTTGACGCCGTTTGCCTTTTCGAAATCCTTGATCAGACTGTTTATGATTGCCTCATCAAAGTCTTTGCCGCCCAGCTTGTTGTCACCGGCACTGGCTTTGACTTCAAGGACACCTCCAAACATTTCAAGCAGTGTAACATCGAATGTTCCACCACCAAGGTCATAGACCAGAATATGGCTTTCCTCATCCATGTGTTCAAGACCATAGGAAAGCGCTGCTGCAGTGGGCTCATTCAGAATACGCTCAACGGTAAGACCGGCCTGGGTACCGGCAGCGATGGTTTCCTGACGCTGGATCTCGTTGAAGTAGGCAGGAACGGAGATGACGGCATTGGAGACGTCCTCTCCCAGATACTCAGAGGCATAATTCCGGACGAACTCAAGGAGCTTTGCAGAAAGAAAAACAGGAGAATATGCGCGCTTGCCAATCGTAATCAGGTCATCCGTTCCAATTTTACGTTTGACTTCAATAGCCGTATTTTCAGGAGAAAGGATGAACTGTGACATGGCACGCTGGCCGACAACCCAGTTCCCTTCATCATCAATACCAACAGCAGAGGGAGTAATGGCTTCGTGATTCAGATTGAGAATCATCTCGACTTTGCCGTCTCTGTAAATTGCTGCTTCTGTCGTAGAGGTGCCAAGGTCAATACCAATAACAGTGTTCATTATATATCCTCCAAAAAGTTTGATGAATGGTTAAAATGTATAAAGTGACATTAATTCAGTCCCAGGAGTTCTGAAGCCGGGTTTTAAATGGTATAACGTTCTGGCTGGGATGGTTACTGGCGGATGAAGATGGAAATGTGTCATTATCTTCAAAGTCGTTCTCATCATCATCGCGGAAAACCGGAACTTTTTCTGCCGATTCACTAAGGGCAGAGACGAGCTGCTCTTCTGTTTCTTCTGCATCAGCTTCTGGTGTCCCTGTTGTTTCGGTATCAGCGTCAACCGGAACAGCTTCGGGGGTACAGGTTTCTGCTGCATCCACTGGTTCGGTATCGGAGTCAACCGGAATAAAGGTTTCTGCTGCTTCCACTGATGCTGTATCGGAGTCAACCGGAACAACCTCAGGTGTGCAGGCATCTGCTGCATTCACCGGTTCCGTATCGGTTTCAACCGGAATAAAGGTTTCTGCTGCTTCCACTGCTGCTGTATCGGAGTCAACGAAATCTATTTCTGCTATATCGGATTCCACTGTACTTGCTTCAGTTATTTCCGGTTGCACAGTTTCGTCGGTTTCAGGAATTGTGTTATGCTCTGTCTGCTGGCTGAGAACAAAGACGCTGACCTGGGCTTTACGGTGCACAATGCCATTGAACAGGTAGCCGCACTTGAAGACATCTGAAACACAGTAGTTAAGATTCGGGTCAGACGTGTCGATACGTTCAATGACGTCATGGAGATCATAGTTGACCGCAACATTTACCTGATCTATGACTGTGATACCTGCTGACTGAAGCTGACTGGTCAGTTTCTGGCGGACAAGGTAAAACTGATGAGTCCAGGACGGATCACTGCGGGCAGCAAGTTCCAGAATGTGTATCTGATCCTGATAAACCTCAACCAGATTTAAAAGAGCGTTTTCGCTTGATTTAAGCGAGGCAATCTCGGCTTTTTCTTCCTGGTTTATAATTTTTTTCATTTCTGCCAGTGTGTTCTTCTGTTCTTCCTGTGCATCCTCCATGGATTCGATCAGGTCTTCAATGACCGTATTGTGCCGGGAAACAGAGGTGGATATTTTTTGCAGCTGCTCGAAAAGTTCAGAAGAGGATACTTCAGATTTGGGAGAACTGGCAATCATTTCACGAACGTTGTCGATCATCTGAGCCGTATTTTCCAGACGTGTGCGCAGTTCCTCGCTCAGGGAAAGAACTGCAGGTGAAATTTCATCGTTGGATGCACTTGCATTTTCCTGACCGATTAAGTCGTTGAGATAGTTAATCTGTTCAGTAATGTGATGGAGTGAGGCAGCAGTTTTCTGATCTATCTCATTCAGCTGTTTTGTAACAGATTCGTAGTGGTTCGATTCAACGATTGTCTGCTGTTGGAACTGATTCAAAAATGAATGAATGCTGTCAGCTATTTGTTTTATAGCAGACTTTACTGTTTTCTTAAATCCCATATGAACCTCATTTCGAAGAATAGAACTGATAGATTGTCCATCTCTCATGCACAGATGGACTAGCCTTTATTATAACATAGGTGAAGAATAAAATGATATACATTTGGATGTTTTTTTTGGAATCAGTCTGCAGAAAAATATGAAAATACAGCATATATCCAACATAAGGCGACATCATGGCATCTGTGCCGCCTTGTTCAATTATGGCAATGCAATGTTTACTGAGCTGAAAGAAAAACCATGCTATTAATGGGGAACAGTCTGTATTGATGCTGCAAGTTACTTCCCAAAAGTGAAAAAACGCTCTTTTTCAATGATTTGGTCAGCATGGGTTCAAGTTCAGAAACAGTGATGAAATCACTTACATCATCGTACCGGGTGTTTGTTGTTTCAATAAAACTGCAGGCAGCCTCACCATCTTTTTCTGGAGTATCTGAAGATTCCGGTCGACTCAACAGTGCGTGTATCAGTATTGATAAACCCGTTCAGGGTGCTGTACAGTGAGTCGACTTAAATGGGCTGAATATTGTCTTAATTACGAAATGTTTAAAAATGGCGTGCATGAAGACGAATATTGACACTGAAAAATAGGCTGAATATAATGACGGATACTGCATTGAATAAAATGATGCGGCAGAAATTGGCAGAGGCAGAGGACAGATGAAGAGAGAAAGTGTTACGCTTATTGGAATGCCGGCGTCCGGAAAGAGCACGGTAGGTGTTATTCTCGCGAAAGTATTGGGATACCATTTTGTAGATACAGATCTGGTTCTGCAGACCATTGCCGGGAAACGGCTCAGTGGTATTATTGCCCAATATGGGTTAGAGGGATTCAAACAGATAGAATCAGAAAGCATCTGCAGTCTGAAACTTCCGGAGGGAGCACCCTCCGTCATTGCCACTGGCGGCAGTGTTGTCTACAGCGATAAGGCAATGCAGTATCTGAGACGCTTTGGACCGGTGATTTACCTGCAGGTCGATTATGACACTATTGAATCCCGGCTTGAAGATATCCGGCAGAGGGGCGTTGTGCTGAAAGCTGGGCAGAGTCTGCGCTCACTTTATGAGGAACGGATTCCGCTGTATGAACGTTATGCCGACTTTGTCATATGCGAAGGCAGCAACGGAATAGAATCAGTTGCTCATGAGGCATCAGTGTATATGGAAAGCAGAATGGAGCCCTGATATGCAGAGCAGGGAACGTGGAAATATAATACGGAAGCATTTTGTGTTTACAGGCGATGTCCAGGGCGTAGGTTTCCGTTACAGAGCGCACTATGCAGCACAGATGGAGGAACTGACGGGATGGGTGATGAACCGCTGGGATGGCGCGGTTGAAATGGAAGTACAGGGAACGGCGGATGCCATAGAACGAATGATTGGACGCATAGCTGCAGGAACCTATGTCTGGATACAGGGGCGTGAAGAATGGCAGATACCGCTGGATGAGGAGGAATCGGGATTTCATGTTCGATATGATTAAAAGGCTCTTGTTGCTTGGATTACTGCTGCTGACTGTTCCGGCATCCGGATGTCAGGAGGAGATGACAAGCCGGACCGATCTTTCGGAAAAACTGTCCGGCGGATACAAACGGTTGTCTGATGAGCACACAGACGGAGTGTCTGAGACGTGGCACGAGATGGTTGAAAACGCAGCATTCGAGGCTGCCGATATAACCGGATCCTGCAGAATTCATGTTAACCGGAACGGGAATGACAAGGCACGTCTGACAGATGACCGTTACAAGACTTACTGGAATGGTGGCGGACAGGGATGGATTGAGTTCTCCCTGCCGGAGGAACTGCCATGCTATGGAGTTTATGTTAAGTGGGCGGAAGAACTGACCCGTTATACCGTTGAAACACAAATGCAGGATGGAACATGGCAGCCGGTTGAACCAGCCAGGGAGGCGGAATATTATAATGAATATATTCCGATTGGTGGCCATACGCATTTCCGTATTCATTGTGCAGATGAGACGCGCGATCTGTGCATCAATGAAGTCCAGCTGCTGGGCGCTGGTACCGTGCCTGACTGGGTTGAACGCTGGAAACCGTTTGAAGGCGAAGCGGATCTCCTGGTATTGTCTGCGCATCCGGATGATGAGATTCTGTGGTTCGGCGGTACAATTCCGTATTATCGGGGAGAACGTCGCAAGAAAGTCCTTGTGGTCAATGTATCCCAGCAGCCTGCCAGCAGGAAAAGTGAATTACTGGACTGCCTCTGGACGTGTGGCGTCCGGGAATACCCGATAGTTACAGGAGGAAAAGCATTTGTGGACCGCTATGCATCCCAGGTACATGACATTCTCAAAATGTGGGGTGAAGAAAACCTGCTTCAGTTCGTAACGGGTGTTATCCGTGAGTACCGGCCGCTGGTTGCTGTCACACATGGTTTTAACGGTGAATACGGCCATGGCGCTCACAAATCCTGCGCGTATGCACTCACAAAGTGTCTGGAACTTGCTGCGGATCCGGATTATGTGCTCCCAGGTTCCAAAGCACAGCTTAAACCGTGGCAAATCCGTAAGGTGTACATCCATCTGTATGACGAAAACCAGATTGAAATGAACTGGCGGGTTCCCTTGAAAGCATTTGACAGTAAAACCGGCTTTGATGTGGCAAGTGAGGCGTTTGAGCGGCACCGGACACAGCATACCGGTAAGTATGAGGTAAAGGATTACGGCAAGTATGACAACCGCCGTTTTGGCCTTTATTACAGCGCAGTCGGGCCGGATAAGGCAGGGAATGATTTTTTTGAGAATATTACCGAAGAAAGGGGCATTAAGGATGCGGAATGAAGAACTGTTGATGCGGCTGACCCAGACTTATGGTGTTTCAGGGCATGAACAGCCGGTGAGGGAGATCATAGAGGCGGAAATCCGTCCACTTGCGGATGAAGTGATGACAGATGCCCTCGGAAATCTGATTGCTGTCTGCCATGGAAGCAGTGAAGGAAAGCGTCTGATGTTTGCTGCCCATATGGATGAAATCGGTCTTATGGTCAAAAAGATCGAAAAAAGCGGTCTGCTTCGTGTGTGCAATGTCGGGTGGAACTGGGCTGCTTCGCTGTATAATGCCCGTGTCAGATTCATGAACGGCACGGTGGGCGTTGTTGGCTGCATGAAAGAGATTCTTGAATCCAAGAATGATATTGGCGAGCTGTACATCGATATTGGGGCAAAGGACCAGACAGATGCCGAGCGCATGGTCCACATCGGGGATGTATGCGGGTCGTATGGTCCGTATCTTAAAATGGCCAATGATATCGTGACGGCGAAAACGCTGGATGACCGCATCGGCTGTTTCCAGCTGATTGAAGCCATGCGGGAAAAGCGTAATGGGCGGAATGAATGTGTCTATGTTTTCACTGTACAGGAGGAAGTTGGATGCAGAGGAAGCCGGACTGCCGCTGCGCGTATCCAGCCGGATATCGGTTTTGCGGTTGACATCACACCGGCACATGATACACCATGTGATCTGGAAGGCAGCAACACGGTAGGACAGGGGATTGGTATCAAGTATGCAGACCCATCCGTCCTTTGCGACGGACAGGTGATTGATACCATGATTGCGTGCTGTACTGCCGGCGGTATTGTCTGGCAGCCTGAGGTCATAGACAAGGGCGGTACAGATGCGTCCTCCATGAATCTGTCGGGTTTTGGCGTTCGCTGCAGTGGGATCTCAACAGTGACACGGTATCCGCATTCACCAGGCAGTGCTGCAAGCCTTCAAGATATTGAAGCCGGCACACGCCTGATTTCAGCTTTGAAGGATGCGGTTTTTGCATTCTGAATTCCGTAAATGGATTTCAGGTCAATGAGTACAAATCCATTGCAACGGGATACCACATTACTAACACAATTGGGATGCTTATTCTTTTAAAAATCCTCACTTGCACGTGGGTGAAATTAACCCTTGTATTTAGCTGAAACTGTCCCGATATCTAAGCAATTTGGGATTTTCAAATGCCATTTTGACGATTTCGGCCACCTTTTCCAGCGGGTCCGAAGGCGGATTCATGACGAAGCTGAATAGGTTCATATAACCGATGAGCTCATCCCTATTAAAACCAGAATGGGCGTTAAGGAACTTTTTAAGTTGGTCATGAACCCGATTTACAGGATCAAGCGGATTATCTTTGTCATCCAACCCTTTCAGATCCTTCGAGTTATACTCCAAACTCTCCAAATTGAGTGCCTTTATCAGCTTCTTTGGTGTCGATTCTTTGTCGTGAATAAGCTTCGACCCCTTCCCAACATGGCTTGCAAATGCTTCGTATGTCTTCTTTTGTGAAGGTTTCCCATTGCCTTCCACTATACAGAGTATTCTCTTTTTATCGGTAGCAACGCCAATACACAGCTGGTTTCGAGATAGACCACGCAATAGATCTCCATTGCTATTTCGCTCACGGTCATGCATTATCACTGAATAGTACCTTTCGTCCAGCCAAACATCTCCGCTAAGAACGATGTCATCT
>JAFUHD010000049.1 GCA_017469025.1 Clostridia bacterium | reverse complement strand
CGGCTGACATCCGGACCATTATTGGAGCGTCCTGCCACTTTGTCGATTTCATCGATGAAGATAATGCCGTCCTGCTCCGCACGCCGGCACGCTTCCTCTTTCACCGCATCCATATCAATAAGCTTGCCCTCCTCTTCGGAGATCAGAATACGGCGTGCCTCGGAAACCTTCATTCTGCGTATCTTCATCTTCTTGGGCATCATGTCGCCCATGATCATGCCGATGCTGACGCTGGCTCCGTTGATTTCCACCTCCTGCGGCATGTCCTCAACTTCAACCTCAATCTCAAAATCCTCAAGCTGACCGGCTTCAAGCTGCGCCCGCAGTTCCTCACGGCGGTGAGACATCTGCTGCCTCTCGTTTTCGGGCACTTCCGGCTCTTTCGGCTTGTTGCCAAGCAGAAGATCGATCGGGTTGGACGGTTTCCGGTTGGGGTGAATGATCAGATCAATAATGCGCTCATTAGCCATATAGGTTGCACGCGCTTTTACCTTCTGGGCAGCCTGTTCCTTGCAAAGACGTACACTGGCCTCTACCAGATCGCGCACAATACTCTCAACATCACGCCCGACATATCCGACCTCGGTAAACTTCGTAGCCTCAACCTTAACGAACGGGGCATCCACCAATTTGGCGAGACGGCGTGCAATTTCCGTCTTGCCGACACCAGTGGGACCGACCATCAGGATATTCTTGGGCACGATCTCATTGCGGATTTCCTCCGGCAGCTGTGCCCGCCGATACCGGTTCCGAAGTGCCACTGCAACTGCACGCTTGGCATCTTCCTGACCGATGATATACCGGTTTAATTCTTTTACTATCTCTTTCGGTGTCAGTTCCATGATCTGCTCCTTGTTCTGTTAAGCATCTTCTACGATGATATTATGATTCGTATAAACACAGATGTCTGCGGCAATATGCAGGGCTGTCTCGGCAATCTCATGTGCACTCATATCCGTATGCGCCTTCAGCGCTCTGGCTGCAGCAAGTGCATAATTGCCGCCCGAACCAACTGCGGCAATACCATCATCCGGTACGATAACCTCACCAGTTCCGGAAACGATCATCATTTCGCTGCCACAGGCGACAATCAGCATTGCCTCAAGTTTCCTCATGGCCTTGTCTGCGCGCCATTCCTGTGCCAGTTCAACGGCCGCGCGCTCGAGGTTCCCTGAATACTGTTCAAGTTTTGCCTCGAAACGCTCGCACAGGGCAAACGCATCTGAGACCGTTCCCGCAAATCCGGTAACCACCTTATCGCCGAAAATCCGACGCACCTTATGTGCATTCGCTTTAAAAATTGTGCTCTCTCCCATGGTTACCTGACCGT
This sequence comes from Clostridia bacterium, assembly GCA_017469025.1. GTDB lineage: Bacteria > Bacillota > Clostridia > Christensenellales > Aristaeellaceae > Ventricola. The sequence goes on along the minus strand of JAFUHD010000049.1, from coordinate 6,199 downwards.
CGCCGGCCATGGCTATTTTGCCATCTTTGAGAACTGCACAAATTGTCGTTCCTTTTAAAGACATATCTATCTGTTCTCCTTACTGATACAGCTTAAATGATCAGCCCGGTAACTGTTGCAGTGAATAAGTGCCGGGCATTCTCATTGCATGACAGAAGCATGAAAAACCGGCTTTTGACAAATGCTTCTGCCAGTTTTTGACAAACCGGTGCCGTGCACCGGTCAGATTATTTCAGATAATCGACGGAATTATATCATCTCCGCTGAAAAGATAAAAGCCGGTTCCAGCCAAAATAGCGTCCTGGTCAGTCAAAAGCAAAATCATCCCTGAGCGGATTGCAGCGAAGCGCCTCTATATAATCCAGCGATCTGCCTGCCATCGCCAGATAACGCTCATGCTTTCCACGGATCCGTTCCGGCATTGGTTCAATCAGACCGAAGTTTGCATTCATCGGCTGGAAATTGCCTGCCGCCTTTGCCACATGATGGGCCAGCCCGCCAATCATCGTCAGCGGCGTAAAAATGACCGGCGGCTTTCCCTGCATCTGACGCGCCAGGGACAGTCCGGCAACAAGACCGCTTGATGCGCTCTCCACATAACCTTCCACACCGGTCATCTGTCCTGCAAAATAAACGCCCGGACGCGACAGCATTTCAAAGGTTTCACTGAGAAAACCAGGTGAATGCAGGAAGGTATTCCGGTGCATCACGCCATACCTCAGAAATTCCGCGGATTCGAGTCCCGGAATCATGGAAAATACGCGTTTCTGTTCTCCCCATTTGAGCCGTGTCTGAAAACCGACAAGGTTAAACATGGTCCGTTCCCTGTTTTCTGCCCGCAGCTGAACAGCGGCAAAAGGCCTCCGTCCACTTCGTGGATCGATCAGACCAACCGGTTTCATGGGACCGAAGGCCATAACCATGCGCCCCCGTGCCGCCATAACCTCTATGGGCATGCAGCCCTCAAAAACCTGTGTTCCATCAAATCCGTGAACAGGTGCCGGTTCGGCATTCAACAGTGCCTCATAGAAAGCGTCATACTCAGCCTCATTCATGGGCGCATTCAGATAGTCATCTCCAAGGCCGTACCGGCTCTGAGAGAAGACCTTTTCCATGTTCAGTGAATCTGCTGAAACAATTGGAGCAGCAGCATCATAAAAGCTCAGCGTACTGAGACCTGGAAGCGCCTGAATCGATGCAGCCAGCGCATCTGAGGTCAGCGGTCCGGTTGCAATTACCGCATTGGTCTGCGGAACCTCTCTGACCTCCTCACTGACAACATGAATCAGCGGATGCTCTCTGATTTTCTTTTCAACATACGCTGAAAAAGCGTACCGATCCACCGCAAGCGCGCCCCCAGCCGGTACACGCGTTGCATCTGCCGCCTCCAGAATCAGGCTGCCAAGCTGCCGCATTTCCTCTTTAAGCAGTCCTGAGCCAACCCCCGGTTCATTACTGCGCAATGAATTCGAACAGACAAGTTCAGCAAAACCCGCGCTTTTATGCGCGGGTGTCATCTTGTCCGGTTTCATTTCGCAGAGCGTCACATCAATCTTCCGTCTGGCAAGCTGCCAGGCGGCTTCACAGCCGGCCCGACCGGCGCCAATGACAACAGCCTGCATCTTAAGCCTACTTTTCGGTGGACTCCTCATCATCAAGCTTGATACGGTTTCTGCAGGTCTCATTGGAGCAGACGTGGAACCGTCCTTTCCGGTTCTCTGACAGTGTCATATAAGCACCGCACTTCGGGCACTTCTCCTCCACCGGCATATTCCAGGAAACAAAGTCGCACTCCGGATACCGTTCGCATCCGTAGAACCGCTTGCCTTTTCTTGAAATCTTCTCCTGTACTTTTGCGCCGCATTTCGGACAGGGCGTTGCAATTTCCGTAACAATCGCTTTTGTGTTCCGGCATTCCGGGAAGTTGGGACAGGCAAGGAACTTGCCAAAGCGTCCCATTTTGTAGACCATCATGGCACCGCATTTATCACAGACAACGTCAGAAACTTCATCTTTGATCTCGATTTTCTCGATCTGATTTTCTGCGGTTTCCAAAGTCTGCATGAACGGGCTGTAGAACTCGGTAATGACATCGCGCCACTGCCGCTTTCCGGTCTCAACCTCATCAAGCTTCGCTTCCATTCCGGCAGTGAATTCCGTATCCACGATCTTCTCGAAGTATTCCTTCATCAGATCCGTGGTCATAATTCCAAGTTCGGATGGGACAAGCTGTTTCTTTTCCCGAACGACATAACCGCGGTTAATGACCGTTGAGATGGTTGGCGCATACGTTGATGGACGTCCGATTCCATTCTCCTCAAGCGCACGCACCAGCGTCGCCTCAGTATACCGGGCAGGCGGCTGCGTGAAATGCTGTTCCATCTGCGCATCCGCCAGTGTTGCAGCATCCCCGGGCTGAATACCGGATATCAGTTTCCCGCTCTGCATGGCTTCATCTGCCGGATCCTTTTCAATCTCATACACTGCGGTAAAGCCTGCAAACTTGCACTGCTCCGCACTTGTCCGAAGCACCAGACCGTTTCCTGAATCCATTTCAATCTGCTGGACTTCATAAACCGCATCTGTCATCTGACAGGCAATAAACCGGTTATAAATCAGTTTGTACAAATTGTACTGCTCTTTGGTCAAAGTCTTTTTGACCATTTCAGGTGTAAGCTCAACGTTTGCCGGACGAATCGCCTCATGAGCATCCTGTGCATTTGACTTGCCTTTATACACAATCGGCTTGTCAGGCAGTGACTCTGCACCATACTGGCGGGAAATCAGCTCACGCGCTGCAGAAACCGCTTCATCACTAAGGCGGACACTGTCCGTACGAATATATGAAATCAGGCCGACGCTCCCCTGTCCCTCGACCTCAACACCCTCATACAGCTGCTGGGCAATCTGCATGGTTTTTGCTGTTGAATACCCGAGTTTACGTCCTGCCTCCTGCTGAAGGTTTGATGTTGTAAAAGGCGGCAGCGGATGCCTGTGACGTTCCGACCGCTTGACTGCAGAAACAGTATACTTTCCCGCCTGCATCCGCACCCTTATCTTCTCCGCCGTATCGGCATTGGAAATTTTCACCTTCTCGCCATCTACAGAAGCAAGTTTTGCCTGCAGCACCTGTGTCCCGACATTCATCGTTCCCTCTGCGCTCCAGTACTCTTCAGGAACGAAGGCTTCTATCTCTTCCTCACGGTCTACCACAAGCCGTGTAGTAACGGACTGCACCCGTCCGGCAGACAGACCCTTTTTAATCTTTTTCCACAGAAGCGGCGAAATTTTATAACCGACAATTCTGTCAAGCACCCGGCGGGCCTGCTGGGCATTCACCAGCTCCATGTTGATGGCACGCGGCTGTTTAATCGCAGCGTTCACAGTCTTCTTCGTAATTTCATTAAACTCTACCCGGCACAGACTTGACGGATCTATTCCCAGAACCTGTGCCAGATGCCAGGAAATGGCTTCTCCCTCGCGATCAGGGTCGGTTGCCAGTATGACGCTCTTCGCGCCTTTAGCCTCCTTCCGGATCGTATCAAGCACATCTCCGCGGCCGCGGATTGTAATATATTGCGGCTCAAATCCATTATCCACGTCCACGCCAAAGCGGGATTTCGGCAGATCACGGATATGACCGTTTGAGGCTTTCACTTTATAAGTGCTGCCCAGAAATTTTCCTATTGTTTTTGCTTTCGCAGGGGATTCGACAATCACCAATTTATACTTTGGCTTTTTTGTACTCAACCCTCTATCCCTCCAGAGCCGCTTCCAAGCGGCAGATTATAAAACGGTAAAAAGAATACCAGTGAACGCCTTGTCTGTCAAGCCAGCTTCTTTAAAAATCTGGTTTGTAAAAAACACCCAAAAGCATTCAGAAAACGGATTCAAAAATTGTGCAATCATTTGTGATTCCGAATAATGCCCCTGACAGCAAAAAGGGCTTCCTCCCGGAAGCCCTTTTACAGTTTGCTTTTTAAATCCTGATCAGAATTCAATCGTCCTTGGCGCGGATGTAAAGGATGAGAACGTTGCAACGCCGCTTTCAAGGGCAAATACGATGGTATTTCCATCTCCGGCCTTGTACATGCCCGCAAGAGACGGATACGCATCCAGCATGTGCTGCTGTGCCTCAATCCGCGGATCTTCCTTTGCCACTGCATGAATTCTGAGCCATTCTTTTCCATCAAAGGCGCAGATTTCAATCTGGGGATTGGCCATAATCTGCTTTGACACATCCTTGCTGCGTCCGGACTGGATCATCAGATGTCCGTCAAAGATATCAATCGTTCCGAAAGGACGAACACGTGCACCGTTCTGTTCATCTACGGTTGCCAGATAATATGTACCGCACTTCTTCAGAAATTCAAAACATTCTTTCATTTGTCATACCTCCAATATCTCATATAAAAGCTTATATAAAAGCTGTGCCTCCTCTGGTTTGAGAGAAACACACATTCCCACCTGTGCCGGAATATCCTTAAGCTGTTCGCGCATGTTCCACCCTTCATCCGTCAGATGAATTTCAACAACGCGTTCATCCTGTTCGCTCCGCTTCCTTGTCACCCAGCCTGCGTGTTCCATTTTCTTGAGCAGCGGTGTCAGCGTACCACTGTCAAGATACAGCTTTTTGCAGAGATCACCTACTGTTTGTCCGTCTGTTTCCCAAAGTGCCATAAAAACAATATACTGGGTATATGTCAATCCAGACATCTTGAAATGCGGCGTATACAGATTCACAATCTTTCTGGCTGCAGCATATAATGGAAAACACAGCTGATTTCCGAGCTTTAACTGCTCATATGACTCGTTCACGTTTTATCCCTTAATTATCCCTTTCGCAAAGTCTTCAGCACGCTTCAGGTCCTCAGCATCCGGCTTTCCACGATGCATGAATGCAAACTGGCCACGGCAGTGATACTCTCTCGTATCAAGCGGTATTCCCTTTTCCAACAGCAGTTTCTGAACCTGACTGTAGGTAGATGGCAGTAATGCCGCAGTGCTGAGATTAACAATCCGTTTGACCATTGCCTTGTCAAGCGTGCTGATAAATTCCTTTACATGCTCGTCTACGCCCGTAGCGTATACGGAACTGGCCAAAACAATACGTCCACAGGCTCTGTCACTGGGACATCTGTTGTCTCAGCCCTTACACCAATCACGGCAGCAACTGCATCAGCCAGTTTTTGGGTATTTCCGCTTCGTGTATAATAACGGACAGCAGCTTTCATTTACATCATCTTCTTTCCCTGAAGGTATTCCGGAATCCTTCTACATTACATAAGACCGGCAATGCACGCCTCTACCTTTTTGAGATCAGCCATAGGCTCAAAGCGCGCAACAACATTTCCTTTACGATCGATAACAAACTTCGTAAAATTCCATTTGATATTCGGATTATTCTTGTAATCCTTGTCGATCTTCTTGAGCATGAGTCCCATCGGGATCGCCATAGGCCCGGTAAATCCTTCAAAGCCCTTCTGACTCTTCAGATATGTATAGAGCGCAAGCTCATTCTCTCCGTTCACATCAGACTTCTTCATCTGAGGGAACTGGGTATTGTACCGCAGTGTGCAGAACTCATGAATTTCATCATCAGTTCCAGGTGTCTGTCCTGCAAACTGATTGCAGGGAATATCAAGAACTTCAAATCCCTTGTCATGATATTTTTCATACATGGATTCTATTTCTTTATACTGAGGTGTAAAACCACAGCCAGTCGCAGTATTGACAACGAGAACAACCTTACCCTCAAAAGATTTCATGGAGAGTTCTTCTCCGTTCGGCTTTGTAACGCTGTAATCGTAGAATCCCATATTATCCTCTTTCTGCCCAGCTTAGGTGTGAGCACCCTGAAACGGCTTAACCGTCATTATTGATTTGATCAAATCTAATTTTATACAATTTATTTCAATTGTCAATAGTTTTTCCAAAAAATTTCCTGCAGCCTTTTCAATCCTCTTTAATTGAACGTATCAGACATAAAAAAAAGCCCTGCAAACGCAAGGCTCTGTTGGAATCCGGCAGCGTCCTACTCTCCCGGGCCGTCTCCAGCCAAGTACCATCGGCGCTGAAAGGCTTAACTTCTGTGTTCGGTATGGGAACAGGTGGATCCCTTTCGCTATTGCCACCGGAATTTTTTCGGGTTTGTACCCTGAAAACCGCACATCCAGTCTGGTTTCACATCTCGTCTCTT
>JAFUHD010000351.1 GCA_017469025.1 Clostridia bacterium | reverse complement strand
TTGAAAATATCAGTGATGATGACAGGACTCTGATTACATGGTTCCATAATCTGCCAGAAGACCTTCAAAAGATAGTTCGTCAACTGTGGGACATACCGTTGACAGCTTTATAAATTCGCTATGACATTAATGAAAATGAAAGAAGAAAATTATTTTCCTGCAAATTGTCAAAATCCGTTTTTCCTTTTTTGGGCATTTTTTCGGCCAAAAAAGGTACTTTGTTCGGGTGAATCATATATGATTCTGATGGAAAACTGGTGGGCTATGCCTGTGTTGATGTTTCCATGGAAGAAGTTGTAGCAGAGCAGCACAGCTTTATTCGCACCATGACCGTGGCATTGCTCCTGGTTGCGATTGTATCCGGAGCAGCAGGTATCTTTCTTGTTGACTGGTTTCTTGTACGTCCCATCAACATTCTTTCGAATGCAGCTGAACGTTATACCAGCAGTGAGAAAGGAAATGAACTCCGGAAATTTTCAACCCTGTCTATTCATACCAGAGATGAAGTAGAAGCCCTTGCGCATTCCATGGCACGCATGGAACAGGAAATCAATGAACACATTGCCAATCTGCTTTCTACCACCAAGGCACTGGTTTCTACCCAGGAAGAGGCAGAGCAGATGAACCGTCTGGCAAGTATAGATGCGCTGACAAAGGTGCGCAACAAACGCAGCTATCTGCTGGCAACAGAGACACTTGACGATGCAATTCGTAAAGGAAACGCCAGGTTCTCCATGCTGATGATCGATCTCAATAATCTGAAAAAAATGAATGATACCTATGGTCATGAAAAGGGAGATGAATCCATAACGGATCTGTGTCATGTGGTGTGCAGCGTATTTAAGCACTCACCGGTGTTCCGTATTGGTGGTGACGAGTTTGCGGTCATACTGGAGAACGATGACTATATCAATGCCGAGGCGCTGATAGATCGGTTCAACAAGGAAGTGGAACAGCTGCAAAAAGATGAGTCGCTGCCTCCCTGGAAGCGGATTTCTGCTGCGGTTGGTTGTGCCAGTTATGACCCTGCATTGGATACCGATGCAGAATCTGTGCTGAGACGTGCAGATGCTTTAATGTATGAGCGCAAGAAGAACATGAAAGGATTATCCAGAGATTCATAATCTGAGATAATAAACGATATATGAACGTTTCATTCTGCACATGCATGGATACAGGGTGTCCGTTTCATCCGTCCAATCATGATAAAGGCTGTACACTCTGTATTGCAAAGAATCTGAAGGAGCGGGAAATTCCCACATGCTTCTTTAAGACGGTTGATTATCCAAAGCCATCCCAGGGATGGCTTTACGAGGATTTTGCAGCACTGATTGTTGCTGAAAAGGAATGCAGATTCAATTGTTCAGACAACTGTGAAGTCGGAGGGCGTCTGAATGAAACAGATTCGTGGAAACAGAATAATGAAGTCATATAATACAACCGGAAAAGTTGTGCCAGACTCAAGACAATTCGGCATGGTATTTCTGTACTGTCTTAAGCATGAAAAAGTTGCTATGAGAGAGTCGTCTGTCTGCTGAAACTATGCCAATGCAATTATGCAAGGGGGAGCCAAACATGCTCAGCAATATCAATCGCGTCGCAATGGCTTTGTTGATTGATTATACCAGCGTTTACTACATCGATCCGAAAACCGGATACTATGAATGTTACAGCACCAATCAGGGGTATCAGAAGCTGGAACTGCAGTCATCTGGAAAAGATTTTTTCACCGACGCCCAGAGAGATATTGCGTCTGTAATCTATGAGGAAGACAAGGCTGCTGTGTCCGTCGCCATGACCAAAGACTCCCTGTTAAAGCAGTTTAAGGACAAGGATGAGGTATCCATCGTTTACCGTCTTCTGATTGACGGAAATCCCGTATATCATACCATGAGGATATTCAGGGATGCCTCCGATGGAGAAGAATGCCTGATCCTGGGTGTTTTGAACGTGGATGAAACGGTTCGCACCGGGCAGAGAACAAAGACCTATAATGCGATTGCAAAAACACTAGCCAACCGTTATGCAACCATTTACTATGTCGATCTTACCACAAACCACTATGTGGAGTACTCTGCCAGTAATGATTACAGAGAGCTGGAAGTACCGACAGAAGGCTATGATTTCTTCGCTGAAACGTATAAGAATGTACAGCGGGTTATTCATCCTGATGATCTGGCCCTCGTCGAGAAGATATCTGACAAGGACTACATGCTCTCTGTAACACAGAATGGCCGAAGATTCCGTATGGAATACCGTCTGATCATGAGCGATGGGGCTCATTATGTGCGGCTTGTCGCAGTCTGCAGCGAATCCAATTATCTGATTATCGCACTTGAAAATATCGATGATGAAATGAGAAACCAGGAAGAGATGAAGGCCATCTCTGAAAAAAACCTTGTCTTCTCACAGATCGCTGAAAGTCTCGCCAAGCGTTACGGGATGATCTATTATATAGATACGGAAACCGACAACTATATCGAATTTACCGCAACTCAGGCGTATAAGGAATTCAATATCAATCCCTCAGGCAGTGACTTCTTTGGTACCTCCCAGCGCAATGTCAGTGCAATCATATACCCTACAGACCGGGAGCGGGTTTTTGCGGCGCTTGACAAAAAGGCGATGCTAAAGGCAATGAAAGAAAACGGAAGCTTTACCATGACGTATCGTCTTCTTCTGGGAAGTGGCAGCAGCTATACCCGTATGTCTGTATTCTGGGCGAATGATGACCGGCATCTGATCATGGGCGTAATGAATATCGACAATGAAATGGAGAAGGAACTAGCGCTGCAGAAGACACTTGAAGAGAATGCTACTTTTTTCCAGATCGCATCCAGCCTTGCAAATCAGTATGATACCATCTACTATGTCGATATGCTCAATGATCACTACATTGAATTCTCTTCGACCAATGTTTACAAGAGTCTTGAAGTGCAGCCGTCTGGAGATGATTTCTTCAGGGAATCCCTGGTCAATATCAATCGTGTGATCCATCCGGATGACCGCGATGCGTTTCAGAGTATTCTGAACAAATCCACCATGATCCAAAAGCTTCAGGAAAAGAATATGCTGACGCATACATACCGCATCCTGATTGGAGAAGGATTCATGTATGCGCGTCTTTCGATCATCTGGGCCACTGACAACAAGCATCTGATCATAGGTGTCATGAATATTGACCGGGAGATACGCAGGGAACAGGAGATTGCCAAAAAACTTTCCATTGCAAATGAGAAGGCTTACCGGGATGAACTGACAGGCGTCAAGAACAAGACCGCCTTTGCAGAATATGAGCAGGATCTGCAGGAGCAGATTAAAAAGGGAAAAGCGGAGCCTTTTGCAGTTGTAATATGTGATGTTAACGGTCTCAAGAAGATCAATGACACCTATGGCCATCAGGCCGGCGATGAATATATTATCAAAGCCAGCAAGATGATATGCGACATATTCCAGCACAGTCCGGTATTCAGAACAGGCGGGGATGAATTTGCCATTATCTTGAAGGAACGCGATTATGTGATCCGCAAGGAACTGGTCCTTGCCCTGCATGACCGCTCTGTTGAGCACATCAGTACGGAAGATGTTGTCATATCCGGAGGACTGTCCGATTATCGGCCTGGAGAAGATACATCTTTCCAGGCAGTATTTGAACGTGCGGACGCTCTGATGTATGAGGAAAAGCTGCTGCTGAAGGGAATGGGTTCCATTACCCGTGATGAAAGTGAGGAAACGGTCAAGCAGCTGTTTACTGTAGATGATAACTCCGATATTCTGCATCTCAAGCGGAAAATACTCATCGTCGAGGATGAACTGGTCAATCAGATGCTCCTCGGCAATATGCTGGGGGATGGATTTGAGCGGCTTTATGCATCAGACGGAATAGAAGCCCTGGAGCAGATCAAGACGCACAAGGATGAGCTGGCACTGGTACTGCTGGATCTGCAGATGCCCCGGATGAGCGGAATGGAAGTTCTTAAGGTAATGAAAGGGGAAAAGGAGCTCGAGGATATTCCGGTCATCGTTCTGACTTCAGAGCAGAGCGCTGAGGTAGAATGTCTCAAAATCGGGGCAATTGACTTCATTCCAAAGCCTTATCCATCCTGGGAAATCATTCAGGTACGCGTAAACCGCTGCATAGAACTGTCTGAAAAGCGGACAATCATCCATTCTACGGAACGCGACAGTCTCACCAATCTTTTCAATATCGATTACTTTCTTCGTTATGTCCGGATGTATGACCAGCATTACACCGACATGGCTATGGATGCGATTGTACTGGATATCAATCATTTTCATGTGCTCAATGAACGATATGGAAAGCAGTATGGAGACAGCATCCTTGCCCGAATCGGTACCCGTGTTCGTCAGATTGCCCGTGAGGTTGGCGGTGTAGGATGCCGCCGCGGAGCAGACACCTTCCTCATCTACTGTCCTTCTAGAGAAGAATATGACAGCATTCTTTTCAAGGTATCCGACGGACTTGCAGGAGAAGACGATTCCGGAAACCGTGTCCGGCTGCGTATGGGCGTTTATACCAAAGTGGACAAAACACTTGAAATAGAGCGCCGCTTTGACTATGCGAAAATTGCTGCGAATTCCGTCAAGACCGGCTATTTGAAATCAATTGGTATTTATGATATGAAGATGCATGAGGCAGAGCTGCACAAGGCACGGCTTCTTGAAGATTTCAGGCCGTCTCTCGAAAAACAGGAGTTTACGGTTTATTATCAGCCAAAGTTTAATGTCCGTCCGGATGTCCCCGTTCTTTCAAGTGCAGAAGCACTGGTACGCTGGAATCATCCTGAACTTGGTCTGATCAGTCCGGGTGTGTTTATACCGCTGCTCGAAGATAATGGTCTAATTCTGGAACTGGATAAATTTGTTTGGCGCAGCACTGCCGCTATGATTCGAAGCTGGAAGGATCGTTTCAACTATTCTGTCCCTGTTTCAGTGAATGTATCGCGTATTGACATGCTCACGCCCAATCTGAAAGATATCTTCAAAGGCATCATGGACGAGTTCAGGATCAGTGTAGACGATCTGATTCTTGAAATCACCGAATCGGCATATACCGGTGATTCAGATCAGGTGATTGCTGTCGCCAAAGAATTGCGTGATATGGGCTTCAGAATTGAGATGGATGACTTTGGCACCGGATATTCGTCTCTTGGCATGCTGTCACATCTGCCGATTGATGTGCTGAAACTGGACATGAGCTTTGTGCGCACAGCCTTCGGGGAAAAACGGGACGTCCGCCTGATTGAAATGATTATCGATATTGCGGATTATCTGCATGTGCCCATTGTTGCTGAAGGCGTGGAAACTGAAGAACAGTGCATGGTCCTCAAAGCGATGGGATGTGATCTGGTACAGGGATACTATTTTTCAAAGCCTGTTCCACCGGCGTCTTTCGACCATTTTCTGACGGAAAAAGCAGCACTTAAAACAGAAATCCTGCCTGAGGCCGAGAAAACCAGTCCGAGTATTTCACAGGCGCTGACGGAGAATTTTGAAAACATATTCTATATAAATATGCTCACAGGCGACTGCCTTGAATTCTGCCTGAACAACAATGGAGAACTGAACATCTGCCACAGCGAAATGGATTTCTTTATCGATGGCTGCAAGAATCTGATTAAGGATGTATGCCCTGAGGATATGGAGAAAATCCGTGATGCGACCAGCCGGACCAGTCTGATGCAGGCCATTGAACAAAAAGAAGATAAACAGCTCTCGTTTTGCAAGTTGCGAAATGAAACCCGGGTCCCATACATTCTGCAAACCATGCGCTCCAGAGAAAATGATGAACAGCATATCATCATCTGTATTAAGCATGAATCGTAATTAATTGCATCCGTCACTTTATTTGAGCCCGCCCATGGATGCCCTGACGGGCTGAATAAAGTGACGGATGCGCTGTTATTTATCTATACCCTGGACAGCATATCTGATGAGGTTTTTATCGGTACCAGTAAATTCATAAGAATGCAGCATTATGATCTGTGTTCATATTACACGGAAGATACAGGAGGCATATGATCATGTCTTTGTTCGACTGGATTCCTGAGAATATATCCGGAGGTTTTTTCATATACAAAGCTGATGAGTCTGAAGAACTTGTGTCTGCAGACCGGAACATATTGGCTCTGTATGGCTGTAACACCATTGACGAATTTCGCGAACTGACCGGAAACAGCTTTCGGGGAATGGTTTATTCCGAAGATCTGAACCGTGTTGAAAGTGAAATATATGCTCAGACACTTGTGAGTGGAGAAAGGCATGATTACGTTCATTATCGTATTATGACCAGGCAGGGAAATATTCTGTATGTCGAAGACTTTGGACACCTGGTCAACGATGGTAACGGAAACAGCTATTTCTATGTTTTTATCGAGACTGTCGAAGAGTCGAAATATCACAGAATGAACCAGTCAGACTGGGAGAACCATGTTGGGTTCAGACCGGTTGAACGGCGGAATGCCTTGACCGGACTCATATATGAAGGTGCTTTTTTTGCCGCATGTGAAAAAAAGCTTTCAAATGCAAAAATCAACTGGCTTCTATTTGCTGTAGATTTACAGAATTTTAAGCTGTTCAATGAATGGTATGGACGTGAATCAGGGGATAATGTCCTTTCTGCCATAGGCAAGGAGCTTGGTAAGATTGCAGACCAGCATGGCGGCGTTGCAGGATACTTCGGCGGTGATGATTTTGCCATTCTGGTACCAGGCGCTCATTTTGATGCGGATTCACTGTTTGACAGCATTCACAATATCGTGATCAGACATGGTGCATCCATTGGTTTTCTTCCTGCAATCGGTGCATCGTTTTCCCAGGGAAATCTGTCCGCCTATACACTTTATGATCAGGCATCGCTTGCCAGCCGTGAGGCGCGGGGTGATCATAAAACACGCATAAAATTCTTTTCCCAGGCTATGGTCAGCAGACTGGAGGAGGATTACAAAGTACTGTCAGAGTTTAACAATGCGCTTCTGCATGACGAGATCACTTTCTATCTTCAACCGCAATGTGTCGCATCCAGTGGACAGATTGTCGGCGCAGAGGCACTTGCCAGATGGATTAAATCTGACGGCAGGATGATACCGCCTGTTTCATTTGTTCCGATGCTTGAACGTCATGGCTTCGTCACGGATCTGGACAGACGTATCTGGGACAAGGTTTGCCAATGGACGCGTAAACTGATGGATGAAGGAAAGCAGACTGTTCCTGTATCACTCAATATCAGTCCGGTGGACATCTTTACAATGGACGTGCCCGCACATTTCGAAGGGCTGATAGAACAGTACCAGATTCCAAAAAATGCGCTAAAGCTGGAAATTACCGAATCCGCATATGGCGAAGGTTCTGACAAAGTGCGGTCCACGGTGCAGCAGTTCAGAGATATGGGGTTCACTGTTCTCATGGATGACTTTGGAAGCGGTTTTTCTTCATTGAATATGCTTCGAGAGTTGAATGTGGATATTATCAAACTGGATGCCTACTTTCTGAGAATGAACAAGGCCAACGAGAAGAAGGGCATGCACATCATAGAATCTGTCATCAATATGGCCAAACTGATGGCAATGCCGGTAATCGTTGAAGGTGTTGAGACAAAAGAACAGTGTGATTATCTCATGAGTCTGGGCATACGGTATATACAGGGATTTTATTACTATAAACCCATGTGTACCACTGATTTTGAAAAACTGATTGCGGTGAAAGACAATGTCAGCCAGAAAGGATTCTATTTCACTGCAAATGATGAGTTCAGGATCAGGGAATTCCTGAATGACACTGTTTATACGGATTCCATGCTGAACCGGATCATTGGTCCTGCTGCGATATATGCCATGCATGGCAATTCCATTGACATTATCCGTTTCAATCAGATGTTTTATCAGGCAGTGAACGTGCCGGATTTCACGGAAAAACTGTTAAGTATTCAGAACGTAATGCCGGAAAATGAAGTTCCGGAGCTGTTTAAGACACTGAGAAAAGCTTATGAAGACAGATTAAACGGTGCAGGTGGTGTTTTTACATTCAAAAAAATAGATGGTTCTGCTGCGCGTTTTCTGATTCAGTTTTACTTTCTGAACGAAGATGGGGAGAAATATCTTTATTACGGCTCAGCGAGAGATGTTACTGAACTGACGAATCTGGAGCGGCATATGGAGCTCTTATCACAGTTTACATCCCGTACAGTGCTGTTCCTGCGATATAATCAGGGGGAATACACCTTTGAGGTTGCTGCGCACGGTCTGGAAAAAGATATCGGTCTTTCCAGGGTTGAAATAACCAGGGAACTGAATGCAAGTGTTTTCTACAAACGTCTGGTTTCTGCAGGTGAGCGTACGCTGTGGAATGTAGCGCATAAATGTGCGGAAAGCGGAATCAGCACAACCGAAGAATTGAGTATAATGTGCAGCAATGGCACAACGCTGCACATTATTGTTGACGCTGACTACGTTGATGATGAACTTGGAGATGTTAAATGTATTCTTTCTCTGAGAAAGAAATAACAGTGATAACTGCTTTCCAAAATAGGAAGATACCATATGGATATTATTATCAGACCTGTAACCATTGAGGATTATGATACGATCTACAGTCTCTGGAACAGTACAGAGCAATCCAGAAGGGCACTGAATCCGGTGGATGACAGCAGAGAGGGGATTGACCGGTATCTGAAGCGAAATCCTGACACCTGTTTTATCGCCTGTTTAAAGGATGAACCATCCAAGGGGATAGGTGTTATTCTTACTGGTCATGATGGACGGCGCGCTATGATACATCATATGTGTGTACATCCGGATTACCGCAGACAGGGCGTCGCTCAATTGCTTGTAAAAAAAGCAGAAGAAGCCCTTCGCTCAGAGGGAATTACAAAAGTATTCGGGCTGGTATTCAAAGACAATGAGATTGCGAATGCATTCTGGGAGAAACAGGGATATACCGTACGCACAAATCTGAACTACAGAAATAAAAGCTTAAATAAGCGCGTCCCTCAGGGAGAATAAACACCTTTTGAATCCACGTATCATCTGCCGGTTGTGATCTTCTTCTTTGGGCACGTCCTGTTTTTTCCTTTCGGGTCCCTGTAAGTGTGAGCACTTATCAGATCAGGTCCAGTTTTCCAAAGGATTCGTCGCTGTTATTTACAGGAGCAAACAATGAGACTGGCGAAAAAAAGACAGATCCTATTTCAGGCTTTTTGCCTGGGGCAGAACTCTCGTATGGAACTCGAATACATTTCGTCCGGCAAGGTCAGACCGGTCGGAAATGGAACATATGAAGTTTTTTCAGTGGAAGCAAAAGACGGGAAAGGCGAAATAGCCCATTCTGGTGATTATGTCAAGTTAGATTCAAATGGGAATCCTTACCCGAACAGCAGTACTTTTTTCGAAAGGAATTGTATTCAGGTTGGAGAGAACCAGTACAGACAGATCAGTACGCCAGTAGAGGTCTGGTTTGCAGACGAACCAATTTGTGAATTTGTTTCATATCTGCTTTTGAACAATCGCCTTCAGATAAATGAAGGTGATCAGGAACACTATTTTCGGGCAGAATTGTGGGGTGCTCCATTGAGTTCTGCCCGAAATGCTGCTGTTGTTGCTTATTCGGTTTCCCGGAATGCTGCGGGAAAGATAACAGATGTGGATTTTAATTTCGTTGAACGCAGCGAATTTGACAGGACGTATGAGTGGTGCTGATGGATCGTAAGTATAATCAAGGGCCTGTTCCAATATCGAACAGGCCGCCATTCAGCAGTAAACCTTCGGACCTGAAAAGACTGTTGAATTATTATTGGGATTGGAGACGGATTGTTTCAAATGTCTAAGTGCAGATCCTGGTCGGAAGGTGATCCGATCCTTGAAAGATATCATGACTGCGAATGGTGTAAAATAAACCATGACGATCATTTTGAGTTTATGATGCTGTGTCTTGAAGGTGCGAGTGTAGGATTGTCATGGCAGATTATCATGCATAAGAAGGAAGCCTACTGCGCGGCATTTCACAATTTTGAAATTGATGCCTGCGCAGCAATGACTGATGATGAACTGGAAAAGCTGCTTGAAAACACCAGCCTGATCCGTAACAGAAACAAGATATTCAGCGTGCGGAAAAATGCGCTGGCAGTACAGCAGATTCAGAAAGCGTATGGATCATTTGATGCCTATCTCTGGAGCTTTACGAATGGCCGTCAGATTGATGGTCAATGGAAAGTGCCGGATGAGGTACCTGCTGAATCAGATGTATCCAGAAGAATGAGTGCCGACATGAAAAAACGCGGAATCAGTTTTGTCGGACCTGTCATTACATACTCGTTTCTTCAGGCTGTTGGAATTGTCAATGATCATCTGGCCGACTGTGAGTACAGGTGAAAAATCCAAAGTATATACAGATCAAACTGGCATTTTATATTGTCATCTCCATAGCATGATCATGTATCAGGCAGATATAAGATAAAATAAACGTTTTTCTACACATTTCTCATATCCAAGCAAGGATATGAGTTTTTGTTGTATCTTTCGATCCTTTGCTTTATTTGGTGCTAAGTTAATGCTATAATTATCTCAAAAAAAAGCTCATCAGACGATTGCATTGGAAACCAGATTATATTGGCTAAAACATACCGGGTTCTCAAGCCAAACCCCAATGGCCATTGACTGGAAATGACAACTGCGATTGATACGGTGCCGAAAGGATACTATGTCATTAAGGAGGTAGAAAAGCTGTGAAACGATTCATTTGTTTGCTTATTATGCTTTCCTGCTTTGTAAACGGCATAGCGGGTGGTGAGGAAAGCCTGGTGATCGGTGTACCGGTAGACCGGTGTCCTGTTTTTTATCAGGAGAACGGCAGGATTATGGGTATCGGTGTTGATCTTATGCGTCTTGCAGCAGAAAACGCGGGATATACACCATCGTTTAAGGCGATTGAAGAACCTACATTGAAAGATGCCCTTGACAACGATGCGTATGATCTGATTCTGCCATTTGGCGGAGCTGTTTCAAGCACGTCTGGTCATCCGACACTTGTATCAGATAATCTGACACAGACACCATTTACGCTTGTTACCGTCGGAGAACAGCCTCTTCCTCCGTTTAACAGTCTGCGTGTCGGAATGCTGCGCTCATTGGGCGGTGCCACTGAAACAGTAAACGAACTGTATCCCGGAATGACCATAGTGATGTATGATTCGATGGCGGCATCGGTAAAAGCACTTCGTTCTGGCGAAGTGAATGGACTGCTTCATAACTCATACGTCTGGAGTTACGTGCTTCAAAAGCCCTCTTACAGCGATCTTACAGTACAGCCGGCTACCATGTTTACAATGGATTTTCGTGCAGGTGTGCCGGATACCGAAGCAGGACGCAAGCGTATAGAACGCCTGAACGAGGGGATTGCTGTAATCAGCGATATGCGCAGGCGTGCTGTTACACTGGATTATACGTCACGACGCCTGTACCATTACTCATTTGACGATTATCTGTATCAAAGCAGGCATGTGCTTGTACTTGCAGCTATGCTGCTGGCTGTTTTTTTGGTTATTGCTGTAAAACGTCTAAATGCATATCGCAAAATGCAGGAGGAAAAACTCCAGAAACTGCTGAACATAGATCCTTTGACGGGTGCACTTACTCTGGGCGCATTCAAAAAAAGGGTAGACGACCTTCTTCGGAGGCATCCGGATACGCCGTATCTTTTGACATACACAAATATCAGAAATTTCAAATTCATTAATGACAGTCTTGGACGGTCAGCAGGAGATGAGTTACTGAAGTTCTGGGTGCAGCGCACAAAAGTCCATTTGACGGACGACGAGGCAATTTGCCGTATTGTGGCGGATCACTTCGCCATTATCCGGCGTATACGTGAGGATGATCAGATCAGCGCGGACGAAAAAAGGGTTGTAGAGCCTGTAAGAAACTATTTTATTGAGCGGGGAAAAGAGAACAAGGTTCAGCTCTGCAGCGGAATCTATGCACTGACACCGGAAGATTATGAGCGGATAGATGTTGAGCGGATGCTGGATTTTGCACGATTGGCGGAGCAGAAAGTCAGAGATACCAGGAAAGACGGCTATGAATTTTACAATCCTGAACAGTGGAAGCGGGGAAAACAGGTTGCGGATGTTTGCGGCCATCTGCCCGTAGCGATTCAGTCCGGGGAACTTCAGGTCTGGTATCAGCCCCAAATCGATTACATAACCGGGAAGATCATCGGTGCAGAGGCACTGTGCCGCTGGAATCACAGACGGCTGGGCTGGCTGCGTCCGTCTGAGTTTATTCCTGTTCTGGAGGATGCAGGGCTCATCTATGATATGGACTGTTTTATCTGGGAAAGCGTGTGTCAGAATCTTCAGAAATGGGGAAAAGACTGCTTTGTCTCCGTCAATCTTTCCAGGTGTGATATCCGTGAAGACAGGAATATTCCAGGGTATTTTTACGATTTAACCCAGAAATACGGACTTTCACCGGACCAGTTGAGAATTGAAATCACAGAAAGCGCTTATACACAGGATCCGGAACTTTTGACCAGAACCACAGAAAAACTGCGTTCATTCGGTTTCCAGGTTGAAATGGATGATTTCGGCAGTGGATATTCCTCTCTTCATATGCTCAAGGAAGTACCGGTAGACCGTATCAAGCTGGATCTGAACTTCCTGTCTGGTGCCGGTGATCCGGAAAGAGGACGTATCATTGTCTCTCATGTCGTACAGATGATTCGTTCACTTGGGATGAACCTGATTGCTGAAGGTGTGGAAAATGTTTCTCAGGCGGAATTTCTGAAGAGCCGTGGCTGTAATGAAATGCAGGGCTTCTACTTTTACAAGTCGATGCCGGTTCATGAATTTGAGGCAGTAATGAGGCAGGGGCGCTTTGAACCAGTTCCCACCGAGAGATCAGACGATGCTTAAAACCGTCAGAAGTATCTCAAAGATTTGTTTCGGAAGAATCTTATCATGAAAACCATATGCCATGTTTTTTCAAACAAGTATCCGGATTTTCCTGAATCCTTTTGAATGATTTATTGGCTGGAAGGTGTATCGAAAATGGCATCAAGAAAAACTGCCCTGATGCAGTTGCAGGTCAGTCTGCCCATAAAGATTGTTTCATCAGTTTTGATCATGTTTGCCCTCATTCTGTTCGTGTATTTCTTTTCGATTCCAAATCCAAATATGATATTGATTGCAGGAATGGTCCTGTGTTCAGCGCTGTTTGGATTTGGCGGCGGCGGTATAGCTGCACTTATCATGCTTGGATATACCCTGTTTTTCTTTTCCACGGACCACAGTTTTGTCCATTTTACAACGCAAAACATACAAAAAGTCGTTGTTTCGCTGATTGGAATTACTGCAGACATGTTCCTTGTCTGTTTTCTAAAGCAGACAGAAGTGCTGGCGTTTCGTGAAGTGGAGAATCTGACGGAACATCTTCATCGTGAAAATGAAAAGCTTCTGCAGATATCCGTGACTGATGGTTTAACAGGCATTCGAAACAGAATCGCGCTCAGACAGGATTATGCATCGTATCAGGGACATGAAGCAGCAGTAATGATGCTGGACCTGAATGATTTCAAAACGGTCAATGATACCCGTGGTCATGAGGAAGGGGACAGAATCCTGAAACAAACCGGAACACTACTTGCAGACACATTCGGCGCTGAGCACTGTTACCGGTATGGCGGAGACGAATTTCTGGTTATCTTACCGGATATTTCAGAAGAAACATTCAGAAACAAAATGGACAGTCTGAAGTCAAGTGATATCAGCTTTTCTGTCGGATATGCCTTTGGCATGTTGAGTGACCAGGACAGACTTCGTTCTCTTATCGCCAGTGCGGACGAAAAAATGTACGAAGTTAAACGGTACAAAAATACTGAACAATCCAAATACAGCAGACAGCCGCAAAAAAACGAATCTGAATATACCGTAGCAGAGATGCAGACATTCATCAGGGAAATGTCTGAGCGTTATGCACTTGCACGCGTTGTTGATCCAATCGAATGCCGGATTATCGAAATGCGTGAAGATGGTTCGCTCAGCATGAATGAAAGATGTTACGGGATATGGAACGCGGAACAGAAGTGCATTAACTGTTCCAGTGCGATTGCCTGCAGGACAGGATGTCATCAGGAAAAGGCCGAACATTTTGATGAACAGGATTACTTCATACAGTCAAACCCGGTTACTTTAAAGCTGAATGATGGAAGTACATTTAATGCAGTAGTAGAACTGGTAAATGTGGAAAAGGACAGTCATGGGGCGTCAAACGACAGAGCGGCAGAGAATATTGGAACAAGATCTGCGCACTATCGTGCTCATCATGACAGCCTGACCAATGTCCTCACAGCAGATGCGTTTTATGAATTATCCAGGGATATGATCATAAACAGCGGATGCCGGAAGTGGAATATGATCACTGCCAACATTATGAATTTCCGGTATGTGAATACCCTGTTCGGTGTTCCGAAGGGAAATGAACTGCTCGTACGGACAGCTTCAATGCTGAAGGAACTTTCAGAAGCATCAAGAGGCCTGTGCGGGCGGCTTGGTGGAGACCAGTTTGCTCTGCTGATTCCAAAGGAAAAGTATAGGGATGAAATGCTTAAGCATGTTTCATATCGTCTGAAGGAGTTGTTTAACAGCGGTGCATATACACTGTGCATTCATTTCGGCGTATATGAGATAGATGACCCGTCCATCCCGGTTTCTGTTATGTGTGGAAGAGCAAATTCAGCACTTCGGACAATTCGTGAGGATATGACAAACGAAATTGCCAGTTTTAACGATGCCATTATGGATCAGATCCTGCGTG
This sequence comes from Clostridia bacterium, assembly GCA_017469025.1. GTDB lineage: Bacteria > Bacillota > Clostridia > Christensenellales > Aristaeellaceae > Ventricola. The sequence goes on along the minus strand of JAFUHD010000351.1, from coordinate 5,636 downwards.
AACAATTCGTAATTGGAGGATTTGAGGATGCGCTCAGGAGCAGACAGTTTGAAATGTATCTCCAGCCGTTTGCAAGAAAGGATGGCACCATATTTGGCGCTGAGGCGCTGGTACGATGGAACAGACCGGATGGAACAGTCATGCAGCCGGATTATTTTATAGAAATACTGGAACGCGCCGGATTAATCCATAAGCTGGACATGTATATGTGGGAGTATGCTGTAAAGCAGCTCAAGCAATGGAATGGCAATCTTGCAATTTCGGTCAATGTCTCTGCCAGGGATTTCTTCAGTATTGATGTCTATGACGTATTGAACAGCCTGGTGGAGAAATACGATGTGGATAGCCGACTTCTCAGACTTGAGATCACGGAAACTGCCCTTCAGATTGAGCCGGAAAAGATTAATGCTGTTGTTTCTAAACTCCGCGGCAGAGGCTTTATTGTGGAAATTGATGACTTTGGCACCGGGTATGCATCACTCAGCATGCTCAAAAAAATACACGCAGATGCGCTTAAGATAGACAGGGATTTCTTAAATGAAATTGAACATTGCAAGCGCAATTCGACCATACTGCAGAATGTAATCAGACTGGCTGAATCGCTGGGGATGGATGTTATTGTTGAAGGTGTTGAGACTGAACAGCAGCTTGTTATGCTTACTGATATGGGTTGCCGACACTTTCAGGGGTACTACTTCTCCAAACCGGTCCCGGTGAGTCAGTTTGAGACAAGATACATTGCATAACCGGATATGAAATTCTTTGGAAAGATCGGATCGGATATGGAAATGAATCAATACGATGTTCCTGATTTCTTTGCGGCATATGCCCAAATGTCCCGAAGCATGTACGGCCTTTCATGTGCCGGTGAATGGCATCAGTTTGAAAAACTGTTTCCTGCTCTGTCCGGACTAAAGGTACTGGATCTTGGCTGCGGTTATGGCTGGCACTGTAAATATGCTGTCGATCATGGTGCTCTCCATGTGACTGGAATTGATCAGAGCAGGCTGATGATTGATGAAGCCATCCATCGCAACCCGGATAAACGGATTGAATACCGGGTATGCAGTCTGCTTGATTTCGATTATCCTGAGGAAGCGTATGATCTTGTTATATCAAATCTGGTACTTCATTACGTAAAAAACCTGGATACGGTTTACGAACGGATTTTTAAGACGCTTCAAAGTGGTGGGGCGTTTCTCATGAACATTGAGCATCCTACCTTTACATCCGGAGTAAACCAGCAGTTTTCATCAGATGGATCATGGCCGGTACACCAATATTTTTATTCTGGAAAGCGTCAGACGATGTTTCTTGGACATCGTGTCACGAAATACCATCACACACTTACACAGATCCTGATGGGGCTGATACAGGCAGGCTTCCGGCTGACAGCGGTTGAAGAAGCAATGCCGCCTGAAACATGGAGGCATGCAATGCCTGAGGAATATAACCGCCCCATGATGCTTCTGGTAAGGGCAGATAAACCCTGACAGTATTAAACATTCTATAGCGAATGACAACAGTATTCTTCCTTTGATCGATTAAATATAGCGTGGAATCCAACGACTACTGATCATCAAAGCAAAGATACTGATCATTACGGATGTAATTCATGCTCAGCTGTACAAGTATGCGGTTATTCAATACAGGAACAGGATCATATTCCGGATAATGTTTATTGATACATGATCAGAAAGTATGTGCTGAGACAGACCTGGAGGATACAGATGAAAAAGTTTTTTGTTATGCTGCTCCTTTTCCTGCTGATCCCGCTTGTATCACTTGCCGAATCATTTCCATGTTCAGGGACTACCAAAACAGGCAATCTGAATGTGAGGCGGCAGCCGTCTACGGTCAGCGAAAGAGCGACAATTATCAGAAACAAAGGAGAAACTGTAACCATTCTTCGTGAAGAGATTAACCGAAAGGGCAATAAATGGTATTATGTGAAACTCAAAAACGGCAGGACCGGATATGTTCAGGCAGAGTATATAGACATTGATCCATATCAGATTTCCTCTGGCAGCCATAATGTATCATTTACAGTCTCTCATACCGGCGGAGAAAATTATAATAACGTTGGTACAGAATGGACTTTTTATTACGAAGTGAACGGGAAACAGCTGGATCGTAAAAATGCATCTGCTGATTTTATCATGGGAGAAGAATATGTTTTCTATGCACGAATCAGAGAACAGGACAGTATCCCAGATACAGGCAAAGCAGAGGTTAAGTATATTCCAACAGAAGATGATATCGTAAAAGGATTTACAATCCAGCAGAAAGTTCGTGTTGAGGAAAACAGCGGCCCATACAGAGGAAAGAGTGTCATATGGACCATAGAATGGCATATTACACCGGTTCAATGATATTGAAATCCTGTTGCTCAGGACAAAGGCGATATTTCAGACAGTATATTTTCTCCGGGAGCAGTATATGAAAAAATGGTATGATGAAGAATATGCATTCACTGTTGAAGTGACCGGATTTGTACATGGAGATCACACAGAGCGGTATTGCCGTAATGGAGAAGAAATTGGGGACCAGTACAAATGTACCTATGGATGTCCGGTTAATCAGGAAGGCTATGGGATCTGTTCGAAGACCATGCTGATGCTTTATCCACTAATGGAAGCAGTACGCAGCGGAGGCAATCTTGAATATCTTGGTGGAGAAGGGAAATATTCAAAAACGCTTGTATGTCCGGATGGGTGTGTAGTCTTCAGACTGACAGCTGTTCCATTGGGCAATGCGAATTTTCACAAAGGACACTTTTGGGATTATCCGGATCAGACACAGCCGTCCCACGAGAAGTGAGACCAGTCTGAATGGTGTATATCTGATTTGAATCTGTCCAAGACTTACATAAATATTGTAAGTACTGCAGAGACAGGAAATAAGGTTCACTGCAAAATTGAAACATAAAAGCAAGCTGAAAATGAACAGAAAAAACTGTTTCGTTCATACTTCGGGGGAGTATTCGGGCAGATCCGTTGGGATGCTGATATTGTTCAATCCATCCTCATTTGTTCCAAAGTATTGCATATAGAAAGATGGAACAAGCTTTTCCTTTGAATCCGTCAAAAAAAGTGTTATACTGATGTCAGACAAACCATAATGGTTTTCCCCGGTTTCAAATCGATTACAGTCCCGTTTTTGCTACGGTAAAGCTGTCTCGTGAGCTGCTGGTTTTGAATGATCGGCACATTGCATTTTGCCTGCTGAAATCAAGAACATATTGTTGCACTGCCGCATTGTTTCAATTCTGTCTCTGGCTGCATCCAGTGTGTTCTGCTCAATATGGGGTACTTATGAGTATATTTGACATTTTGTCTCTTCTTGGCGGATTGGCCATGTTTCTTTATGGAATGCGTCTTATGGGAGATTCGCTGAAAGAGCATTCTTCTGGAGCGCTGAAAACCATCATGGAAAAAGTGACGGACAATTCGGTAAAAGCATTTTTGCTGGGTATCGGTGTTACTGCGCTTATTCAGTCATCTACTGCGACCATCGTAATCACCTCCGGTCTTGTTGGGGCCGGGATTCTTACACTGCATCAGTCACTTGGCATCATCATAGGTGCGAATGTCGGTACCACGGTCACCGGACAAATCATCCGCCTTCTTGACTTGCAGACAGGAGAAGCTTCGATTATCCGGCTGTTTCAGCCATCCACGCTTGCACCGGTTGCACTGATCATTGGAATTGTTCTCATCATGACCGGATTGTTTAAGAATGCACGGTCGATTGGAAACATTGCTATTGGATTTGGTATTCTGTTCTCCGGGCTGCTGAATATGACAAGTGCAGTCAGTGCTTTACAGCAATCGGGTGTCATTGAAAGCCTGTTGTCGGGCCTTGGAAACAATCCGCTGATTGGATATCTGACAGGTGCCGGAGTTGCGTTCGTGCTTCAGAGTTCATCCGCTACCATTGGTATCCTGCAGGCTTTTTCTGCAAGCGGACTTCTGAAATTCAAAGCGATTTATTCTGTAATCGTTGGTATCTATCTTGGTGACTGCGTTACAACTGCAATTGTCTGTTCTATCGGTGCAAACAGAGAGGCAAAACGCGTTGGTATTGTCAATATTCTGTTCAATCTGAGTGAAACCGTGCTGGTTCTCTTTGTGATAACCGTGATTCACAGAATCGGTCTTTTAGATGGATTATGGGAAAAAACTGTAAACTCTGGTATGATTGCAAACACCAACACCATTTTTAATCTTGCCTGTGCATTTTGTCTCTTCCCGCTGCTTGGGGTATATGAGAAGCTCAGTGATAAGATTGCCAAAAAAGATGTCCAGGAAGAGGACAAGTATGCTGAGATTATTCTCGGAATGAGTCCTGCTTTTTTTTCGACACCTGCACTGTCTCTGAGAGCCTGCTATGAATCATTAAACACCATGTTCGGAATTGCACGTAAAAATCTTGGACTGGCTCAGGTTCAATTTCGAAAATGTGAAGAAGCCAGAAGCAAAGAGATCATGGCTGAAGAACGGCAGGTGGACAGACTAACAGATCACCTGAATCGTTACCTTGTTGAATTGCTGCCTCATCTGCAGAATGAAATGCATATTTCCATCGCAAACCAGTACTATAAAATGGCGACAGAAGTTGAAAGACTCGGGGATCATGCAGTGAATATTGCGGATATTGCAGAGAAGCTGTCGGAAAATGATACGGGTTTTTCTGCTGCATGTCAGCATGAACTTGATGTGTTAATCGCTTTGATCGACGGCATTCTTGATGACACGGAGGAAGCTTTCAGAAAGAGAAACATTTCGCTTGCTGCCCAAATAGAACCAAAGGTCCGTGTGGTATCAGATATTGTGAACAGGATGATCAATAACCACTTTAACCGTATGAGCGCCGGGGAATGTTCTATTCTTGCAGATGCTGCTTTTTCCAATCTTATGGTGGAATACAAGCGTATCGCAGCCGTGTGTTCAAACATTGGAATTGCTATCCTCGTGCGTGTCAATCCGGAATTGGGAACCCGTGAACATCTCTTCTTTGAAACACTTGGAAAGAGCGGAGATGCGACATATGACAGTGTATACAAGCAGACATACAATACGTATTTTGACAAACTGACAATAACAGACCAGACGGAAAGCAAATCATGAGATTTTGTGTCAGGCAGGTTTTCAGCCTGAATATATAATCAGGCTGAAGGCTTGTGGAAGCCTGAAGCGCTGCAGTGTTCAATCCGTTGAAGCACAAAACAGGTCTGTGCGTTATGACTGGCTTTAGGCGGGGGAGGCAGCAGACAGAATGCCGCTCTTGAAACACTGCAGACAAAGATAGTATCCTATAATGCATACGGATACAAATACAAATCCAAATGAACATATGGAAAACGACAGGTGAAAAAAACACTTCGGCCAGTGAAAAAACTGGCTTTTTTTCTTCTTTATGGAAAAAGCAGAGTATGGTATACTGACGATATATTATGAGGCAGGTTATGACATGTTATCATTGTATAATACTTCAGAGAAATCTCAGTTCGGTTGCGTGCATCTGATTTCCGATGCTGTTTCCTGGAGAGATTATTGATTTGGCACTAGATGGTGGCCGGATCTTCCAATACAAACATGTATATTTTGAATTAAGGAGTTGCATATGAGAATTGA
>JAFUHD010000350.1 GCA_017469025.1 Clostridia bacterium | reverse complement strand
GCACTTCGTGCTGGTTTGTCAAATAATGACAACTGATATTGATACGGTGCCGAAAGCACAACTTTATGTCATTGAAGGATGGCCCAGCACTTCGTGCTGGTTTGTCAAATAATGACAACTGATATTGATACGGTGCCGAAAGCACAACTTTATGTCATTGAAGGAGACAATATGAAGTCTGAGACTAAGGGGATGCCTCTGCCTGGATCCCTGATTAAAAACGATCAGGTGACGATCTTCCCGGAAGGCGCTTTGGGTTATCTGCTGGGGCCTACGCTTGCTGCCACGGCCAATGCAGTGCTTGCCAACTACTTTAACGCATACATGTCCAATGTGCTGAACATCAACCGTTGGGCAAGCTGGTTTTTTGCCTGGATTCCCGTAATCTCCGTGGTGTTTGTTGTTCTTGGAAATATTCTTGTCGGCCGCCTGATGGACAAGAATGTGACGCGGGCCGGAAAAGCACGTCCGCTGATCCTGCTTTCGATCCCGCTCAGCATTCTCGGTCTGATCGTTCTGTTTGTACTCTCGCCATATGTCAATGAGACAATGCCAGAAAAGCAGACAGCGGCGCTGATCCTTCTGGCCATCGGCTATATTCTGTGGTTTGCCGTTGCCTATCCCATGTATTCAACGCCCCATGCCGCGGTTGTCAGCCTGTCCACGCGCAACAGCAAGGACCGCGGTCTGCTGGCAACGATTTCCAATGCCTGCGCCATGGCCGCGATGGGCATTGCCAGCATGGTGCTGCCGTTCTTCCTGCGCCTCCTGTTCGTCTATGATATGAATCCGGCAGCCGGTACACCGGTCATGAATGCCGCCGGTGCGGTTGAATATTATACGGATGCATCCGGTGCCGTGATCTATGACGGACTGACTTCCTACAATCACTGGAAGATCTTCGTCATCGCCCTGATGATCACAACGGTTGTCGGCGCGGTAATCGAGTATCTGTTTACCCGTGAGCGCGTCACGGAGGAGAATTTTACAAATGCCAGTGAGGAACCAAAGACTGCAAGACCTGTCCGGGAACAGGCAAAGGTATGTCTTCATGACCGGTACTGGATTATTATCATGGCGTTCCTCTTCTGCTTCCAGATGGGCGGCATGATCAAAAATGTCTCGCAGCTCTATTTCTGCCAGGCGATGTTCCCGGATGCGAGCGGCAACTATACCGTCGCCTACGGTGGTCAGCTGCAGGGCACCCTTGCCATTGTCGGCGCAATTCCCACGGCCCTCGGCATGCTGATTGCCGTCCCGCTTGCCAATAAAATCGGCAAGGCAAAAGCCATACTGTGCGGTGCTGTCCTGGCTGTAACAGGCGGTGTCATCGGCCTGATCTTCCCCAGCAATTATCCCATTGTGCTTGTTTCCTTTGTCATCAAGGCCCTGGGTTCAACACCCGCCATGTATCTGCAGCTGGCCCTGCTCGCCGATGTGTATGATCATCAGGAAGCGCTCAACGGCTTCAGGACAGACGGTTTTTCCATGATGATCTACGGTGCGATCATGGCCGGAATGACAGGCCTTGCCACCGGCATCATGAACATGGTGCTGTCTGCACTGAGCTATTCGGCTTCGAATATATCTTCTCCGGCCATTCGTGCGGCAATGCCCTGGCTGTTTATTGGCGGCGAGACCATCTGCTATGCGGTCATCTTCAGCATGTTCCTCTTTATGAATGTGGAACGCTATTCGAAGCTTGACCACGCGGCAATCCGTCTCGACCAGAATACCGGTGCAGAAGGAGAGACCATTGCGGATGATGAGGCACTGCAGAAATTCAATGAGCAGCGCCGTAAAAATGGAAGGACTGAACTGAAACCGGGCGTGCAGAAGAGATGACAGGTACCGGGTATCTGCCTTCAGATACGGCAGATGAGGCCGGTGTGAAGCCGGGGAGGATTAAATATGAAAAAGTATGATTTTAACAGCGGCTGGACCTGCCGGGCACTCAGACCGGGCAGTGAGCCGGTTGCTGTTTCCCTGCCTCATGATGCGATGCGTACAGAGGAACGGGTCAATACCAGCCTCGGCGAAGGCAATATCGGCTGGTTTGAAGGCGGCGATTATGAATACCGCAGGCTGTTCTCCCTGAGCCCGGAACAGAAGGGCAAAAAGCTCCTGCTGGAGTTTGAAAGCGTATATCACAACGCTGAGGTCTATCTGAACGGACAGAAAATCGCCTCACGTCCATATGGCTACACGAATTTCTATGTTGAACTGAATGGAGCGCTGCGCGACGGAGAAAATGAGCTTCAGGTCATTGCCCATAATGCAGATCAGCCAAATTCCCGCTGGTATCCAGGGACGGGAATCTTCCGCCCCGTCTGGCTCTGGGCAGGAGATGAGAAACACATTCCTGTCAATGGGGTGCGGATTAGGACGAAGTCTGCTGTCCCGGCAGTGATCGAACTGCGCGCCGAGACCTCCGTCCCCGGCGAGGTCAGTGTGGAAATCCTGGATGGGGATAAAACAGTCCTTAAGACGAAAGGACAGGGCTGCTTTGAACTGGAAATTCCGGATGCAAAGCTATGGAATGTGGACACGCCGCATCTGTATAAAGCCCGTGTCACATTTGAAAATGATGTTGTGGAGGAGCACTTCGGCATCCGCACATTAACCTGGACTGCGGATAAAGGCGTGGCGGTTAACGGTGAACGGACGGTGATCCGTGGTGCCTGCATTCACCATGACAACGGGCTGCTTGGTGCCTGCACCTATCCTGAGGTGGAGGAGCGGCGTATCCGCATTCTGAAGGAGGCGGGTTACAATGCTGTCCGCTCAGCCCACAATCCCTGTTCCAAATATCTGCTGGAAGCCTGTGACAGACTGGGCATGCTGATGATGGATGAGTATGTGGACTGCTGGTACATGCACAAGACCCAGTTTGATTATGCCTCATATGTGGCGGAGTGGTGGAAGCAGGATATGAAGGATATGGTTGACAAGGATTACAACCATCCCTGCGTCATCATGTATTCAACCGGCAATGAGGTGGCTGAGACCGCACAGGAGAAGGGGATTGAGCTGCAGAAGGCGTTCACGGAATATCTTCATTCTCTCGACGACAGCCGTCCCGTAACCTGCGGAATCAACATTTTCTTCAATTTCCTGTCGTCCATGGGAATGGGTGTTTACAGTGATGAAAAGGCACAGCAGCAGATTGAGGCAGCCAAAAAGGCAGCCCAGAATGCAGCAGCCAAAAAGCCCAAGAAAAAGCCTGTAGGCTCGGAGTTTTACAACATGCTCGCAGCGAAGATCGGCTGCAATTTCATGAAATTCGGTGCATGGCTGCCGCCCTGCGACTGGAAAACGCGGGATGCGTTTGCTGCCATGGACATTGCGGGCTATAACTATGGAAACTGGCGGTACCGGAAAGACGCCAGGAAGTATCCGAAGCGGCTGATCCTCGGTTCAGAGACCCTGATCGGAGATGCGTATGATTTCTGGGAGATTGCCAAGGATACGCCGCAGCTGGTGGGAGACTTTGTCTGGGCAGGCTGGGATTATATCGGTGAGTGCGGCGACGGTGGCCCCGAATTTGCGGACTACAAAACGGATGCACCGGAGGACCGCATCCGCGGCGGTACCTGCCGCATTGACGTGACAGGCAAGAAAACGCCTGAGGTGGACTACACGCGGGTTGCCTTTGAACTCGAACAGGGACCGAAACTGGCGGTATTTCCGGTATATGAGAAGGAAAAGCCGGCGATCTCCGGCTGGCAGCTGACAAGAGCGATGCGGTCCTGGAGCTATCCGGGCTGTGACGGTCAGGAAACGGATGTAGAGGTATATGCGCGTGCGGCTGCGGTGGAGCTCTTTGTCAACGGTCAGAGTGCAGGCCGGAAAAAGCCCAAAAAAGCAATTGCGGTTTTCCATGTGACCTATCATGACGGCGAGATTACGGCCGTATCCTATGACGCTTCCGGAAAAGAAACCGGCAGGGATACGCTCCGGACTGCCGGAACAAAGACCATACTGCGGCTGGAGCCGGAGAGCAGCGCCTGTAAACCAGGAGAGATGGTTTATTTCCGGATGCGCTATACAGATGAAAACGGTGAAGTCAAGCCCATGGAGAAACACACCGTTCATGTCAGCGCGGATAACGGGACGGTAATGGGAACGGCCAACGGAAGTACCTATTTTCATGGAAATTATGCGCAGACGGAAGTACCGACATACTTTGGTGAGGCACAGACCGTGGTGCAGGCCGGGACAGCCGGTGTATTGCGTGTTACAGTGACGGATGGAGATCAGACTGCATCAGCGGAACTGGTCTGCAGGGAATAGAATTTGAGCGCCGGCAGTGCTTTTTGCTGCCGGCGCCGGTATTAATATCGCTCGGCAGAGGACTCGCAGCACGCAGCAGGACGATGCCCGAAGTCTTTGTGTACTGCCTGGATGATTTGGCCCAGCGTAAGCGCTGGTCTGTCGAGTGATGACAACTGCT
>JAFUHD010000349.1 GCA_017469025.1 Clostridia bacterium | reverse complement strand
CTACAGGTCCTGTAAACCCGACAATTCTATTATTGACCGTGGCAATCAGAAGCGGACGGGGACCTTCCGGCTTTATCCCATCCGGCCACAGAGCCGGATCTTCATTGGGCTGCCCCAGATGATGTGCTCGAATCTCGGTATCCAGCACATGCTGCCAGTACGGACTCCCAACGCGTTTGCACATCGTTTCATACTCATATTCCTGTATGCCATTATATCGTCCGGTTTCAATCCCGTTCTCCCGAAGTTTCATCTGCAGTGCTTCAATCTCCCCCGGCACCGAAAAACCTGATTCAAAACTCCTGTACATGGCTATTTCATGATATGCCGGCTCAAAATGCTTCCTGAAAAATACGGCTCCCTGACAGGCATCATCCAGTCCAGGCATATTGTTATGATCATGTCCCGGTGTTCCCGGTATCTTCCAGTCCAGGTTTACAGGATTCAGGCTTGTAATGGCCAGAACACCAGCCCCTGCCTCTTTCATCCGCACTTTCAGCGCTTCAAGCAGTGCGGTTCCGATTCCCCGGCCTCGATCTTCTGCCCTCACAAGTTCAAACGTGAGATATGACCAGCCCGGCTTTGTTCCCGGAAGATCTACCGGTTTAACACCATGGATAGCGCCGCTTATTCTGCCATCCTTTTCCTCTGCCACCAGAAATACGCCTGCCTTTTCTGCGGGTCCCTGGCAGAATTTCCGTTCAAAATAGTCATCGTCCATTGAGGCATACACTACCTCTCCTGCCTCAACGGCAGCATTCCAGAGATGCATCACTGCAGACCTGTCTTCATCCCTGAATTCCCGTATCATCATTCGTCGCCTCCGTCCCTAGTCGGACATGAGAAAAAGAGCCCGTTTCGGGCGAAACGGGCTCTGATGGTATTCAGTTACTTAGCCTCTGCAGCCTTGAAAGCATCCAGCTGGGCCTGAGCTTCAGCCAGAACGTCCTGCAGACCGACTTCGTTCATGCGTTCAAGCATCTCGGGGATGACAACGTCCGGATCGGAGGTGCCAGTGTACAGTTCGCGCTTGTACTCCTCAATAATGCTAGCAATGGCGAGGCACTGGGTCTCGACCGGCGCAATATCAAATGTGAAGCCCATCATCGAGGTCATGGTAGCATCCTTGTATCCCTCGAAGACCTTTGCCCACTGATCCGGATCGGCCGGAACAGATTCGAACGCAGATGCCTCGACCGGGCCGAGCGTGTAGTGGCCCTGGGTGTAAGCCCACAGAGACATGTTGGTGTTGCCAAGATCCGTCTTGGTGACCGTGCCGTCATCGTTCTTGATGTAATGCTTGCCTTCGATGCCGTAACGGGCAATCTCGCGGTAGGTCGGATCGGTATTCATGAGCTCGATCAGAGCCATCGCTTCTTTTGCGTGCGGTGTGGCGGCGGAGATCGCAGTCATGGAACCACGGATGGAGCTGGAGGACATGTACGGTCCGTCATAGCGGGAGATATAGGAAGCCTTCTGACGTGCATTGGACCAGATGGTCTCAGCGCCGAACCAGCCCTGACCAGACTGTACGACACCGGCTACGCTGCGGCCCATGGATTCGGTAACAGCAGCATCAGGATTGATGTATCCCTTTTCATACCAGGAATGGATGGTGCGAAGGCGCTCGATCCAGCGCGGTACTTCAAGGGCAGTCTTAACCTTCAGTTCATCTTCGGTTCCCTGGGCATCCCAGTCAAGACCGATCAGATATTCCATGGAAATCCAGTCAACCAGGCAGTTCTGCCAGGAGGTGATGCCGGAATATGCCATCTTGTAGGGATAGTCATCCGGATGATCCTTCTTGTACATCTCGAGATAAGACTCGATGCCGTCAAAGGAAATGTAGTGATCGGCTTCAAGACCCTTTTCGTTGAGATAATAATCACTGTCGATGATCCAGAAGATTTCCATACCGATATCTTTCATGTGCGGAACTGCATAAATGCGTCCGTTATAAGCACCGGCAGGCCAGGCGATATCAAGAACAGAGTCCTTGAGTGCCGGATAATCATTGATCATATCCGTGATGTCAAGGAACATGCCGCGGGCTGCGTTGGTCGCAAAATCGTTGTACCAGTCGCAGGTGAAAGCGATGTCAAAGTACTCACCAGTATCCGTTGCACGGGAAATCTGGTCGCTGGTCATGTACTTGAACTCGCAGGTGACACCGATCTTCTCCGCGCTGTAGGCATTGAGTGCGTCCTCAACCTCAGCCCAGTCGATCGGCGCATCGGAAGTGCAGCCCATCCACCATACCAGGTGTACGGGTTCGTCGGCGAATGCAGCTGTGCAGGAGAGCAGCATTACAAGCGCCAGGGCAAGCAGCAGGAATTTCTTCATACAAAATTTCCTCCTTTTTATATTTATTTCATGCAGACACGCTGCATCAAATACCCGTCTGTTATCCCTTGACAGCACCGATTGTCAGGCCGGTGATGAAATACTTCTGAAAGAAGGGATAGGAGAACATAATCGGAACAACTGCAATGACGACAATTGCCATACGCATGGTTTCGCTGGGAAGTGTCGTTCCGGAATCTGCGGACATAAAAGACTCATTGTTTGTCAGATACTGAATGTTCTGTTCAATATTGACCAGCATGTACTGAAGCGGGAACAGATCCCTTCGGTTCGTTTCAATATACAGACTTGCCTGATACCAGTCATTCCAGTACGCGAAAGTCAGAAACAGCGCAATCGTTGCCAGCGCCGGCAGGGAGATCGGCAGAACCAGCTGCAAAAAGATCCGAAGCTGACTGGCACCATCCACCTTGCCGGACTCAATAATCTCATCCGGTATCGTCGTTGCAAAGAATGTCCGCATGATAATCACGTAGAATGACGAACATGCAAGCGGCAGTATCATCGCCCAGTATGTATTGCGCAGTCCGAGAATCTGCGTATTGACTACATAGGTGGACAGCAGTCCGCCGCTGAAGATCATCGGGATAAAAATCAGAGTCGTATACACGCCGCGAAGCCGGAATGAACGGCGGGAAAGGACATATCCCATCGTTGAAATCAGTGCAAGTCCGATGACCGTCCCAACGACCGTTATACCTACCGAATTCAGAAACGCCCTCAAAATATTTGATCGTCCTGCTGCATCACGCAGCTGCCATACATACTGGTATGCATTGACGGACCACTCTGTCGGATGGAAACTGTAGCCCACCTTTGAAATGGACGACTCTGCTGAGAAGGAAATGATAATAACAAACACAACAGGGATCACGCACATGAGCGCCAGCAGAATGAAGATAATGCTGTACAGCACATTTGTTGACGGACGGATTGCGTTAAACCTTTTCATGCCGTCGGATACCAGTTGGGCATCCTGTTTGTTTTTTCTTGCCATTGCTTTCTCCTCCTCAGAACAGGGCGCTCTCGTTGTCAACCTTGCGGACAATCGCATTGGCAACAATCATGGTAATACAGCCAAGAACGGACTGGAGGAAACCTGCGGCAGAGATATAGCCGTATACCGGACGGGAACTGTTGAAAATCGAATTGTACACATACACATCAAGCGTCAGGAATACGCTTGTCAGAGAATTCGAGTTTCTCGTAGTCCGGTAGAAGAGGCCGAAATCCGAGTTGAATATCTTTCCAACTGCCATTATGAACATAATGATCATTATATTCTTAAGCATCGGAATCGTAATGTATTTGGTCTGCTGCCATTTGGATGCACCGTCTATGACAGCTGCCTCATACAGTGACGCATCAATACCGTTCAGACTTGCCAGATAGACAACCATGCTGTAGCCTATGGTTTTCCATATATGCAGGAAGACCAGGAAATACGGCCAGTACGGCAATGCTTCCTTCTGGTACCACTTTACCGGCGATCCTCCGAATCTAATCAGCAGCCGGTTGACCAGGCCATTGTCTGTTGACAGGAAAGAAAAGACAAAATAGCCTACGACAACCCAGCTCATAAAATGCGGCAGGAACATCGCCGTCTGAGTGATTTTCGCAAGACGCTGCGAATGCAGATTGGAAATCATGATTGCCAGCATTACCGGAAGCACAACACCCAGAACAATAAAAATCGCATTGTATCCTACGGTGTTGCGGAACATGTTAATGGTGGTTGCACGGTTATTGGCAAACAAAAACTTGAAATTGTCCAGTCCGCACCATTCACTGTTATAAAGCAGGCTCCACAAAAACCCCTTGCCCGGAGCAACCCTGTATTTTTTGAAGGCGATCATCAGACCGAACATCGGCAGATAACAGAACAGGAGATACCAGACAAGCGTTGGAAGAGAAAGCAAAAACAGCTGCATGTCATCCAGGGTAAACCTCGGTTTTCGCTTTCGTGGCACCTTTGAGGCTCCTGAAAGTTTCTCCAATACTATCCCCTCCCCTGCTTATACATATTCTTTGTGTCATCGTACCACTTTTAGGCGATTTCGTCAATTCTTTCATCATTAATTCAACAACTTTACAGGATGATTCTCAAAACTGTCTATCTTATTTTACCATTTATTGTCTTCAGTTTCCAAACAGTTTATGAAAGCCCTGAATTGAAAAGAACCTGCCGGCTGGCAGTCTCTTTTCAGGCAAACAGATTTTCCCAAATTTCAGCATTCAGTTTTCTCCGGAACGGAAACAGTGCCGTACTTTCTCTGGTCGGATACACTCTGTTGCTGAGCAGCAGAACCCACAGCCCTGTTTCCGGTTCCACCATCAGGCTGGTCCCTGTAAATCCCGTATGTCCAAAGGCTGTCGGTGGAACTGCCGTGCTCATGAAATTCATGGGTGAGCCGGACATCTGAAAGCCAAGTCCCCTGTGTTCATCCTGTCCGGGTGTATAGTTGGTTACGGCCGCATTGAATACATCCGGAGAAACCAGTCCCTCCATACGCTTTGAAAGCGCACTGGCAAAACGGATACCATCCGCCAGAGGCATAAATACGCCGGCATTTCCGGAAACACCCCCAAGAAATCTGGCGTTCTCATCATGCACAACGCCTATGATCGGCTGTCCGCTCCCGGGATCGATCTCCGTAGCTGCGCACACTGTGCCCTCAGCAGGACAGTACCCTGTTTCCTGCATACCGAGCGGTTTAAAAACCCGTTCCTCGGCCAGTACATTCAGCGGTTTGCCAAACCGTTTTTCCAGCATTTTGGCAAACAGAATATATCCCATACAGGAATAATGGGGCACTTTGGTCCCAGGCTTGTCAATCAGAGGCTCCATGAGGATCTCACGTATTGCCGCCTCACGTTCTATGCCCCTGCGGTCGAGACGGAATGCAGGCGTAAACCCACCGGTATGGGTCATCAGCATGAACACCGTTATCGACTGCTTGTCTGATGGTGCATCCGGGAAAAAATCACCAACGGTTTCTGTCAGGGAAAGCGTACCGTCTGACAATGCACGCAACGCGATCATGGTCGGTCCCAGAATTTTTGACAGGGATGCCATATCATAGCGTGTATGTCGGTCAACCGGTTTCTGCCCGGGCAGCGGCGCCTCTCCCGTACATGCCTCTGCAATCACGTTATCATGTATGCCAACAGCAGCCGCTGCTGATGGAAAACAGCCTGTTCTCCAGCCCTCCACGAGCCGTTCAAGCAAAAAAGCACTGTCTATTGTTCCCATTGCATTCCCTTTCCATGTTCATTGTCAAGAATTTACGGAAATGTTAAAATATATCCATCTACAAGTACAAGCCGGCAGTCCGGAACCGGTGCGTTTTCCCGGACATACCGTATCAACAGGAGGTTTTCATGGATTTAAAGCATCTGGATACAGAACAGAGAAACCCTAAAACTGCAAATATCGACGCACTGTCCACTTATGAAATCCTGAAGCTCATCAATGATGAAGATCACCGCTGTCCGGAGGCTGTTGCCCGGATTCTGCCGGAAATTACGGAAAGCGTTGACAGGATCTATGAAAAAGTTCATGCCGGCGGACGTCTTTTCTACGCCGGCGCAGGTACATCCGGACGACTCGGCGTTCTTGATGCAGCCGAATGTCCACCGACATACGGTGTCTACTATGGCATGGTTGTCGCCCTGATTGCCGGCGGTCCATCCGCTTTTATCAAGGCAATTGAAGGCGCTGAAGATAATCCGCAGCTCGGGCGGGATGACCTTATTGCCAATCAGTTCAGCAGCCGTGATGCGCTGGTCGGAATTGCCGCCAGTGGGCGCACACCGTATGTAATCGGCGCCATGGATTATGCCCGCGAGGTCGGCGCACCTGTCATGGCCATCACCTGCTGCCACAACAGCGAGATGTCCCGTCACGCAGACATCACCATGGCAGCAGTTCCCGGTCCTGAGGTTATTACCGGCTCCTCACGGATGAAGAGCGGAACCTGTCAGAAACTGATTCTCAACATGATTTCCACAAGTGTCATGATTAAACTGGGAAAAGTATACGGCAACCTGATGGTAGATGTCAAAGCAAGCAATCAGAAACTGGTCCAGCGGGCAATTTCCATCGTCTCAAGCGCAACAGGCTGCACCGAAGCGCTTGCCCGCGAAACACTCGACAAATGCCACTTTGCCTGCAAGCCGGCAATTGTCATGCTGCTGCTTGGCGTTGATGAATCCGAAGCCCGCCGCCTTCTTGATCAGGCTGACGGCCATATTTCCGGAGCCATAGCCCCGGCACATTCGTAGGAGGTACATATGTATTTTTGTGGATGGGATGGCGGTGGATCCAAAACCGCTGTCTGTCTGATTGACACCGATGGGGCGCCTTTGGCAAACGCTTCCTTTGGCCCGCTCAATGCCAATGGTGCCAGTCCGGAGCGCGTCCGCGGCACCGTGGGCGATGCGCTTGCCTTCATGAAATCCCAGCCAGGCGGCCTTGACGCCTGCGGCGGTCTTGTTATCGGCATGGCGGGCATCAGTAACAAAGCGCTATCAGAGCAAATGTACACATATCTGAGCGAAGGCGGCTATACAGGTCCTCTCTCTCTTTTGGGTGATCAGGAAATTGCCCTGGCAGGTGCAATTGACGGTCCCGGAGCCATCCTGATCGCCGGCACAGGCTCCATTTGTTACGGCAAGGACTCAGACGGCCATCCATTCCGGGTCGGCGGATATGGGTACCTCATCGACGACCTCGGCAGCGGATATGCCATCGGTCTCAGCATTCTGACGGCAGTCATACGTGCGTTGGATGGCCGGAATCCGCCTACCCGCCTGACGTCCCTTGTTTATAACGCGCTGAGCATTTCCGACATTCCGGCACTGATTACATGGGTCTATGCCCGCACAACCGGTAAAAAGGAAATTGCCGCACTGTCCCGGCTGCTCCTGCCTGCCCTTGAGGAACAGGATTCCGCTGCGCAGTCCATTGCCAGCAAAGCTGCACGGGATCTGGCCGACCTGGCCATCACAGGCCTGTCACAGCATCATCTGATCCGTGCAGAACTTGCTCTGACCGGCAGTATCTTTGAACATTATCCCCTGATCCGCAGTACACTCGAATCACAGGTATATGCTGCTCTGCCCTTCATCCGCATCTGCACACCGAAGCGCACGCCTGCCGAAGGCGCTGCCCGTCTGGCCCGGAATCAGGCATCCCACCCATAACACTGACGAAAGCAAAGGAACGGCCTCGCCGTTCCTTTTGTTATTCCTGCTGCCGGAGTCCCTGATACATCAGATCACGGATGGCAGGGTGAAAGACGTAATAAGTATCCAGATAATCAAGCACATGCTGTGCATATACGGCTGCAACATGGTTAAGGGGATCCATCAGCGCCCATGCACCGGCAGCACCGTCCCATCCAAATTCACCTATCGGACTTTCAGAAGCTTCCGGATCCAGCAGCGTGCGCACGCCAAGTCCATATCCGTATCCACGCTTATGCCGCACCCGTTTAAAATCCTCCATTGCAGGTCCAAACTGACGGTTGGTCCGCATGTTTTCAATGGTCTCAGCTTTCAAAATACGCTGCCCATTCTGACCAACGCCGCCATTTGCAAGCGCATCTGCCAGAAGAATCATTGCGTCTACATTTCCCATCAGGCCGCCTCCGCCGCTATCATATTCCGGCATGGAGCACACCTCATTCAGATGATTTTCCTCCTCCGTCAACACCCCATTTTCAATATACCAGCATGACGCCAGCTGTGCTTTCTGGCTTTCATCCGGATGGAATGTCATGTTTTTCATCCCCAGCGGATCAAATACCAGATTCTTTGCCAGGTCCCTCAGCGGTATCCCGGTTGCCGCTGCAGCAACTGCTCCTGCTGCATCATGGCACAGACCATAGCGGAACCCCTCCCCCGGATCAAACAGCAATGGATCTGTTGCAAAGCATTCTGCCATCTGAACAGTATCCGCCCTGCCATGATAGCGTTTCATTCCGGTATTAATGCCCGGCGTATCAAACGAACTGCCCAGTCCACCCTGCATGGACATCAGGTGTTCTATTGTCATAACTGTTCTTGCCGGTCGTATCCGTTCTCCATCCCGGACCGACAGCTCTGCATATGCCGGCAGATATTTGGATACCGGTTCCCGGATGGAAATCTCTCCCATCTCCTCCAGTTTCAGCAGAACCGTCATGGTCACCAGCTTTGTCAGCGAGTACAGCCAGTACTGTTCATGCCCGCCCATCGGGATCCCTGGCCGTGCTTCACCTGCCTGGTGACGGTATACCTCACGATGGTTCATCCAGATAACCATATCGCATCCGGGAATGTTCTTTTCCTTTAACTGGTCAAGATACAGCGTCAGTTTTGAAAAATTCACCTGTCAGCACCTGCCCCATCCTTTATCATGATTTTCATTTCCGCAAGGCCAGTCGGCTCCAGAAATTGAAATGCCTCATCATTATAACAAAGCCATTCCGGATTGCAAAAAAAAGATTTCCCGAATCCAGCCCTGTTCCGGCAGACCGATCAAAGCATGCCTTGTATATGCAAAAGTATTTATTTTATGTTTTTGTATTTTTAATATAAATTATATTTTAATATTTTAGATAATATTTATGGCTCGCGTTTGTTTCTCTCATTCCTTTTCTTTCTTTGTTATGATATAATCGGTTTATCTGCGGTTTTATCTGCCGTTATGGAAGCCCCGTCTTTTTGCTTGCAGCAGATTATTACCATTATGCTAGGATCAGGAGACTGACAGATGAAATTTACCGATATCTTATCCATGCTCGGCGGCATCGGCCTCTTTCTGTATGGAATGACACTCATGTCCACCGGGCTCAAAAACGCAGCAGGTGACAAGCTGCAGAAAATTCTTGAGCGTGTCACCTCCAACCGGCTTGCAGCACTGTTCGTCGGTCTTGTCGTAACTCTGCTCGTACAGAGTTCAAGTGCCACGGACATGATGCTCATCGGCTTTGTTGATTCAGGGCTGATGCCGCTTGCACAGGCTTTCGGTGTCATTCTGGGCGCAAACATCGGAACAACGGTAACTGCACAGATTACGGCTTTCGATCTGACAGCCTATGCCCCCTTTCTGCTGTTTATCGGCTGTGTGATCGTTCTGTTTGTCAAAAAACCCTTTATCCAGCAGATCAGCACCGTCATTCTTGGATTTGGCATGCTGTTTGTCGGAATCGGCATGATGAAAGGTGCGATTGCTCCACTCTCAAAAACACCGTCTTTTATTGCCTTTGTCGATGCACTCGACCATCCGCTGTCCGGTATCCTCTTTGGCCTGGCATTTACTGCACTTCTTCAGAGTTCATCCTCATCCATTGTCATCTTCCAGGCATTCGCACAGCAGGGCATGCTCTCCTACCGTGAAACAGTCTGGCTTCTCATTGGTGCCGCGCTCGGCTCTGTAACGCCAAACCTTCTGGCCAGCCTTACTGCATCACGTGAAGGAAAACGGACTGCCTTGCTGAATCTTCTGTTCAACCTGTTCCGTGCATGTCTGCTCAGCACTCTGATTCTGGTATTTCCGGTTATTTTGTCCGGCATTGAACATCTGTCGCCGGATAATGTTGCCAGACAGGTGGCAAATACGCACACACTTTTTGCCATTCTGGCTGCTTTGATTGCACTGCCCCTGCAGCCCCTCTTTGTCCGCCTTACACATATGTTCCTTCCGCCCCTTCCGGCTGAAACCAGGCTTAAAGAGGAACAAAGCCTGGCCTATCTGGAACATATGGAAAAATATCCCGACAGTGTTGCCATTCATGAAGCGCAGCTCGAAGTTCAGCGGATGGGCAATTTTGCCAGACAGAATCTTGAAACTGCACTGCAGTACTTCTTTCATCCGGAAGATACCGAAAAAGGCCAGCGTATTGCCGAGCTGGAATCTGCTGTGGATTATCTGAATCACGCAATCACTGACAAGCTCATTTCCCTGCGCAGTCGTAACCTGTCAGAAAAAGACATCTTCCGTCTGACAAAAATGACGCAGGTTGTCAGCAACTATGAACGTATCAGTGATCATGCAGAGAACATTGGTGAATTTACAGACCGTATCAAGGCTGAACACGCCGTGATCTCTGAAGCAGGCATGAACGAACTCCGTGAAATGGGTGAAACTGTTCTTAAAACACTTGACCTGTCCATGCAGGTTTACAGCGAGCAGCGCAAAGACCTTCTGCCCGAGGCAGAGGCGCTTGAACAGAAGGTGGATGACATGCAGACCCTGTATATTGAGCATCATATCGACCGGCTGATGCAGTCCCTCTGTGACCCGCTGGGCGGCGTCATATTCACGGACATGTGCACAGACCTTGAGCGTTGTTCTGACCAGGCAATCAACATCGCCACAGCGCTCTTTCCAAATGTCGATTCCCTGAAAAAATAAAAAATCACACAGGACAGATTGCCGGATAAAGCCATCTGTCCTGTGCTTTTTGTCTGTTTCATTTGATTTCGAGATTGCAAACCGTGGCGGGAAAGTGTAGAATAAGTCTGTCTTTTGTCATATTCACTTTTTTAAACGATGATCATGAGGCCTGCTATGACTGGACGACTGGAACAAATCGAACACTTTCTGCTGAAAAATCTGGGGCATGCTTTCTTTCAGGTCAATCCGGATCTTGCGTATTCAGCAAACCGTATTCTTCTCGGTGTCGGTGCAGAGGATACATCGCTTACCACCATATGGCATCGTCTCGATTCATTCCTTTTCAACACGATATACAACACGACCAGTCACACCATGCTATTGATCATGGATGATCATCAGACCATGCGGGCGACGGAAGCTTTTATCACTGATCTGGCAGACCGGCTGCTTGCCCTTTTTTATTCCGATCAGCCCCAGTCTTCTGAGCTTGAAGCTCAGCTTTATGACCTTTCCAGAAATGGTTCGTTTTCCGCCATGCGTGAACTGCTTGCCAGATACAATCCTGCCGGTATTGAACGGGAAATGATAGTGCGCGTTCTTGAGGAAAACGGCCAATTGCAATAAACATCGGAGAACAAAATGTCAAAAATCATCGCAGTGACCAACCAAAAAGGCGGTGTTGGCAAAACAACAACCAGCATAAATCTGGCTGCATGTGTCGCCGCCGCCGGAAAACGTGTTCTTGTCGTAGATGCTGACCCTCAGGGAAATGCCTCAAGCGGTCTGGGATTTAAACCGCAGAAAGATACCCCCACCGTTTATGAAGTAATCGCCGGTGAAGTCGAACCGGAAAAAGCCATCGTTGCTACTCAGGAACCCTCGCTTTTCCTGCTCCCTTCTGACATCAGACTGGCCGGTGCTGAAATCGAACTGGCCTCCATTGATGACCGGGAGCAGATTTTTGCCTCAGCCCTGCAGCCCCTCAGATCGAAGTATGACTTCATTTTCATTGACTGCCCGCCATCCCTTGGCCTCATTACCATCAATACGCTGTGTGCGGCTGACAGTGTCCTCATTCCAATTCAATGTGAATACTATGCGCTTGAAGGCGTCAGCGCGCTGATGGGCACCATTCAGAAAGTGCAGAAAATAAACCGCTCACTGAGCATCGAAGGAATCGTTCTGACCATGCTCGATGCACGGACAAATCTCGGTATTCAGGTAGCAAAAGAAGTCCGACGTTTCTTTAAGACACGTGTCTACACCACAGCGATTCCTCGCAATGTCCGGCTTGGAGAGGCGCCCAGTCACGGACTCCCGATTCACCTGTATGATCAGCGTTCTCTGGGTGCCCAAAGCTATGAGCAGCTGGCAGCTGAATTTCTCAAGGCAAACTCATAAAGGAGATGGCCAGCACATACGCTGGTTTTTCTAAAAATGACAACTGTAACGGTTACAGGAGCAAAAGCAACGTCATTAAAGGAAACGGCCCGGCACTTCGTTCTGGTTTGTCAAATAATGACAACTGCGATGGATACGATGCCGAAATCACGACTATGTCATTAAAGGAGATGGCCCAGCATTTCATGCTGGTTTGTCAAATCATGACAACTGCGATTGATACGATGCCGAAATCACGACTATGTCATTAAAGGAGGATCCCGATGCCTAAAAAACTTGGTCTGGGCCGTGGGCTCGATGCCCTCCTGCCGGATGTAGAATTTGATATTCCCGAGAACAATACCGGCGTGCCGGCCGATACATCAGATATGATTGTGGACATTCCCATTCAGTCTATCGATCCGAATCCAAACCAGCCCAGAAGGACATTCGATCCTGATACACTCAGTGCGCTTTCCGCATCCATTATGAGCAGCGGTGTTCTTTCACCGATTCTGGTCGCCCGTGAAGGAAAGCGGTATACCATCATTGCCGGTGAACGACGCTGGCGCGCTGCCAGACTGGCTAATCTTACAACCATTCCGGCCATCGTCCGGGACTGGGATGAAATCAAGCGGCAGGAGGCTGCCCTGATTGAGAATATTCAGCGCGATGACCTCAATCCAATCGAAGAAGCCGAAGGCATTGCTAGCCTCATCCACACCTATTCCTTTACCCAGGAGGCCATTGCCGACAGAATCGGAAAAAGCCGTCCTGCCGTCACCAATCTTCTTCGTCTTTTAACCCTTCCGGATCATATGCAGAAAAGCATTACAGAAGGCACTATCACCTCCGGCCACGGCCGCGTTCTTGCAGGCATTACAGATCCTGCCATCCAGGAAGCACTTTATCAGAAGACGCTTGCCCTGCAATGGTCCGTACGGCAGCTCGAAGCAGCAGCGCGTGACGCTGCCAAGCCAAAACCTGCTGAAAAAGAACCCTCAAAAATACCAGTTGAGTACATTGAACTCGGTGATGCGCTCCGAAATGCCACCGGCCTCAAGGTTCAGATTTCCGGTTCCAAAGAAAAAGGAAAAGTGGTCCTTGAATACAATGATCCTGAATCCCTGCAGAAGCTCTGGGACCTCGTTCATGCCTGACTCCACGCGAAGCATATGCTTCGCGTTTTCTCTCATGATCTGTTCCACTGAAAGGATTTCCCATGCTGTTAAATCAGAAACTTCAAAATACACCGCCCAGCGGAATCCGGAGAATCGGCCAGCTGGCCAAACAGCGGCCAGGCTGTATAGCGCTCAGTATCGGTGAGCCTGACCTTGATGCGCCCCTGTCTGTCCGGCAGCAGATTGCTGCAGCCATATCCGGTGGTGACACCCATTATCCTCCAAACGCCGGCATCCCCGGACTGCGTTCTGCGGTTGCCAATGCAGTCAATGCACGCTTCAGATCTGACTATGCAGAAACAGAAACCGTCATTACAATCGGCTCTACCGAAGCACTTGCAAGCGCTGTATTCGCGATTTTAAACCCTGGTGATGAAGTCATCGTCCCTGTTCCCACCTTTGGTCTGTATCAGCCGCAGATTGAAATGGCAGGCGGCATGTATATTCCCCTGGATACATCCGCAGACGATTACCAGATCACCGAAGATGCCCTGAACCGCGTACTTTCTCCAAAGTCAAAAGCGATTCTGTATGCTTCACCAAATAATCCAACCGGCACCATTCTCACATCAGCATCGCTTGATGTTATCAAAAAGGCTGCTCTTGAACATGATCTCTTTATCATTGCAGACAGTGTTTATGACCAGCTCCTATACACCGAAACCTATAAATCCCTTGCAGGCGACCTTTCGGTCAGAGACCGTCTGATTTATGTGAATGCGTTTTCAAAAACCTATGCCATGACAGGTGTACGCATTGGTTATGCTCTGGCCGATGCTCCTATAATGGCAGAAATGATTAAGGCACACAGTTTTCTGGTTGTTTCAGCACCAGGTTTCATTCAGTCCGGCTGTCAGTCCATCTTCTCTGTTTCCAACGCTGATGATGTCTCCACTTATCGTCAACGCCGGGACTGTGTATGCGCTGCACTTGACAGGATGAATTTACGCTATCCCGCCCCTGACGGTGCCTTTTATATTTTCCCCGATATAACACCATTCGGCATTCCTGATGAAACATTTTGTATACGTCTTATTAATGAAGAAGGACTCGCTCTGGTTCCCTCTTCCTGCTTTGGCGTTCCGGGACACGTCCGCATCTCTTTCTGCTACGAGACAGGCACCCTGATAGAAGGCATGCAGCGCCTTGAACGCTTCGTTAAACGTCTGCATCAGGCATAATCCAGGACAGGCTTAACAGCCTGTCCTTTTTTTATAAAAAAAACAGATCCGGTTTAAACCGGATCTGCATCAGGAAACCTTCATCATTTGTCACCAGTACAGCGCAGAAAAAATCAGTCCGTCATGATCTGCCTGTTCTTCAGTCAAGCACCAGCTTTTCCGGCTCCGGTGTACGTTCATTAATGCTTTCCTGTTTGATGAGACGTTTATGCTGGTCTGCTATTGCACGCATGTAGCATTTTTCAACCTCTGATGCAAAGCGTTCCGCCGTGTAGCGCTCAACAGAAGCTACAGCATTCTTCGCAATCTGCTCGCCTTCACGTCCAAACGCCCGGATCAGAGCGCCCAGAAGTGCATCGTCGGAATCCTCCGAAAGAATCCCGTTAATGCCGTCATAGATAACCCCATCGAGACATGGATCATCCATCGCACATACACAGAGGCCGGATGCCATCGCTTCAATGTATGTCAGTCCCTGGGTTTCTGTATGTGAAGCACTGCAGAAGACATCTCCGACAGCATAGTACTGGTCAATATTTTCCCACGGCTTTGGCCCGGTTTGTGTCACATATTCCGCTATACCCAGTGATTTTGCCATTTCGGACAGTTCCTGCCGCTGTGGTCCTTCTCCAATGATGACAAAGCGGACATCCGGATAAACCGAATGCAGTTTCGGAAAAATTCGCAGGATCTGAGTCAGGTTCTTTTCCTTTGCTATCCGCCCAATATTAAGCAGCACACGCTCCCCTGGCTTTATGCCGCACTCTCTTCTGCGCAGTTCGCGTTGCTGACTGCTGTGCAGCTCCGGAGCAAATCTGGCAATATCCATTCCTGTCGGAATTACATCAATCGCTGAATCCACGCCATAGCTGAGCAGAAGATTTTTCGTTTTGTCACTGGGCGATATTACACGGTCAAATCGATTGCACCACCATTCCGAATACTTCCGGGTAAGGCTTTTCGCTTTTGCATCTATTGCCGTTCCATGTGTAATATAGTATGTATAGTCTTCCCATACCGTATGATAGGTATGGACCAACGGACATCCTTCCAGTCGGGCAATGCGTGTTCCAAGATACCCCATCACAAATTCGGTGTTTGTATGAATCACATCAAAATTATGTGGATGGATATTCAGCATTTCATTTAGTCCGGGAAAAGCGACATTTCTGTCTTTTAAGGCGATAAACGGCGCAGAAGCCAGATAATGAACGTTTTCTTTTTTGTGTTCCTCCCAGCCATGGCACTTTGGTGCAAAAACATGTACAAGATGTCCCCGTTTTGACAGCTCCTGTTCAAGCATCAGGCATGAAGTGGCTACACCATTGATTTCCGGATAAAATGTGTCCGTATAAATACCGATTCGCAACTCTGTCCCCCTGAAATGTTCTGGCGCACAGTCTTTTTTCTGTCCGAACGCCGGCCGTATACAGGCGATTTTCCGCAGACGCATTGCCATCTTTCTGACTTTCCGTTCTTTTACGCTTTCGCCATTATACCCCTTTATAATATCATAGAATCCGACTGTATGCAAAGGCCGCTTTTCCCCCGGAACTTCAGCCAATATTTTCAGTTTTCGGCATTATTATTGGTGTACTCTTTCATTAACTTGCATTTTTTATTCTGTTTTCTGCCTTAATTTGAAATTTTTCAGATCTTTCTTGCATATTCTCTTCCTTTTTGATATCATGCACACTTACAGATAAATCCTTTTTGCCTCTATTATTCAATGTGAGGTGTACCTGATGTCAATTACCAAGGAAGTATCCATAATTGCCAGTGCTGCCCTGCCGATCTGCGAACAATGGGCCATACGCCGCTGCCGTCTTCAGTCAGATTCCGCAGGGCCAAGGCTGTGCATAACATCCGGCATACACGGAAATGAACTGATCGGACAGCGGATCATTTTCATGATCTCGCACTGTATTCAGACACATCCTGAATACTTTAGCGGAACGCTCGATCTGTATCCCATGCTCAACCCACTCGGTCTTGATTTAAATGAACGTATGGTCCCCTCTCATACCTGGCTGGACATGAACCGGGCATTTCCCGGACAGAAGGATGGTACGCCACTTGAAACCATGTGTTTTCAAATACTAAATGATCTCAGTGGTGCTGATCTGGTTCTTGATATTCATGCCAGTACAACAGAAAAAAACGAACTGTATGAAGTCCGAATGAACCATGCCCGACATGATGATCTTATCCCAAAGGCCGCTTCATTGTGTCCTGATATTATCTGGGTATATCCGGACAGACCTTCTTTTGACTCCTCACTTACCGGAGCTTTAAGCCGTCTTGGTACGGATGCCTTCATTCTGGAAGCTGATGAACGCTCCATGAATCCTGACGGAATTTCAAAACGGATATTTACAGGCATTCTGACAAAAATGCATGAAATGGGTATGTGGTCCGATTCCGGTATAACCCTTACCGTTGTAGAAGATATTCCCGTTATCTATTCAGGGAAAAACATTGAAAGGATCACCTGTGAAAATCCGGGTATCTTTATTCCTGAAAGCAGAATTGGTTCTGTAATCAATATGGGAGATTCCCTTGGATACATTATTTCTGCACTTGAAGGCATTATTCTCGAAAATGTTCTTTCCCCCTGTAATGGACTTGTCTTTACACAGCGCAGTTATTCTGCTGTTTATCCCGGTACACTGCTTGCCCGAATCCGGAAGGAGGCGGTCTGATTGAAAAAAGAAGTGCTGATGACCATCCCTTCCTATTTTCGGGAGCCTATGAACATCCTTTCTTTCCGTTTCGGAAAGGGCGAAAAAAGCTGTGCAATCGTCGGTGCACTGCGTGGTGATGAAATCCAGCAGTTGTATGTCTGTGCCCGTCTTGTTTCTTTCTTGCGTGATGTTGAAAAAGACAACGGTCTTCAGCCTGGAAAAACGGTCACCGTGATTCCAACTGCTATTGGTGCCTCCATGAATACGGGAACCCGGCTCTGGGCACCTGAAAACATGGATCTGAACCGCAGATTTCCCGGCGATCCCTCTGGTTCCACGACTGAACGCATTGCAAATGCGCTGCTCGAAAAGGTTCGGTCGTACCAGTACGGCATTCAGCTGACCAGTTTTTATCAGCCTGGTTCTTTTATACCGCATGTCCGTATGATGAACACAGGGCATCAGAATCCTGATCTTGGTCTCGAATTCGGGCTTCCCTATGTTTATGTCCGTGAACCCAGAACAGCTGATCAGTCCACACTTAATTACAACTGGCAGCTTGCCGGTACGCAGGCTTACTCCCTGTATGCCGGAAAGACCACCGAAATTGATGAGAACGCTGCCGATCAGACATTACGGGCCATTATCCGTTTTCTCAATTCCCGTGGGATCATTCGCAGTGAATTCACACCCGGACAGTATTCGAGCATCATAACCAATCACGATCTGACAACCGTATCCGCTTCCTCCGCCGGTCTTTTCCGTCGGGTAAAACTCGCTGGTGCACATGTCAGAAAAGGGGAACAGCTCGCATTCATAATCAATCCGCTCGACGGTTCAATCCGCGAAGTCCTGAAAACACCTGTTACAGGCATGCTCTTTTTCGTTCAGGATGGTCCTTTTATTACGGAACACAATGTCGTGTTCAACATCCTTGCTGCCAAAAAATAACGATTACGATAAAGGTGCCGCCTATGAATCATAACAATCAGTCCGCGAAGCATTCTTTCCGCCATAAGGCGGGAATGCTTCGTGATTTTTTCTCTTTTTATCGTCCTCATCTGAAGCTTTTTGTTCTTGACATGCTCTGTGCGTTTATGGTCGCACTGATTGATGTCATGTTTCCCTACCTCACCCGGCAGATTCTCTATCAGTACATTCCAAATGAGGCAGTTGCTGCTTTTATTCGAATCGTCATTCTCATGATTCTTGGCCTTTGTCTTAGAACCGGCTGTCAATGGATAGTCACCTATCTTGGTCATTTCATGGGTGTCAAAATTGAAGCCGATATGCGAAATTCCCTTTTTTCGCATATGCAGACACTCAGTTTTTCCTTCTTTGACCGGCACCGGACCGGACAATTGATGTCAAGAATAACTACAGATCTGTTTGATATCACAGAGCTTGCACATCACGGGCCTGAAGATCTTTTCATTTCATTTGTTACACTCATCGGCGCTTTTATTGTCCTTTTCCGGATTCAGCCTCTTCTGTCCTTCCTCCTTTTGATTTCCGTCCCCCTCATCATCTTTTTTATGGCAAGCCGGCGCAAAGGTATGATGCGCGCTTCACGGGCCGTGAAACAGAAAACTGCCCTTATAAATACTGAAATCGAAACATCTATATCAGGTGTCCGTACAGCAAAGGCTTTCTGCTGTGAAGACTATGAGATTCAGAAATTCCGTTCCTGTTCCAATGAATATGTCGATGCCCGCAAAGACTATTACCACGTAATGGCAGGATTCATGAGCGGAACAGAATTTATGCTTACCCTGATGAGTCTACTGGTGATCTGCTGTGGTTCCGCACTGATTATGGCAAAAAAGATGGACATCACTACACTGATTACCTTCAATATGTATGTTGCCAGTATTCAGTCTCCTATCCGGCGTCTGACCAATTTTACTGAAATGTTTACACAGGGCATGGCCGGCTTTACAAGATTTCTCGAGATCATGCATGAGCCGCCTGCGATTGTCGACGTACCGGATGCCATACATCTTTCCGGTGTCAATGGCGATATCCATTTTAATGATGTTACATTTGCCTATAATTCAGATGCTCCAACTGTTCTTTCCCATATCAACCTTCACATTCCGTCCGGGAAAATGCTGGCCATTGTCGGGCCGAGCGGAAGCGGCAAAACTACGCTCTGCCAGCTCATTCCCCGGTTTTACGAAATTTCAGAAGGTTCCATTACGCTTGATGGGTTCGACATCCGGAACATTGTGCTCCATGATTTGCGTGCTTCAATTG
>JAFUHD010000348.1 GCA_017469025.1 Clostridia bacterium | reverse complement strand
TCCGTGCGTAGTCCTTTACTCAGAAAACGGTACACCGAAGGATGTCTATCCATTCCCCCAGCGTCACCTGGGAACTGTCAGTGTCCGGGAATGCCTCTCTCCCAGTGAAGCCCTGGATCTCTTTTTCCATGAACGGAATCTCCATGAGCGGCTGGCACAGCATATTTCCGGGATAGCACATGTGCTCAAAAACAATATTGAACGCTGTGAGAAAAAAATAGCCATTCAGGAAGACGCCCTTCGCAATGCAGAACGCATGGACGAATATAAAAAGCGCGGTGAACTCATCCAGGGCAATCTTTACATGATTGAAAAAGGTGCAAAAAGCGCCATCGTTCCGGATTACTACAGCGAGAACTGTGAACCCATAGAGATTCCCCTCGATGAATCACTTTCCCCCGCCCAGAACGCACAGCGGTACTTCAAGCTGTATCAGAAAGCCCGCGGCGCCAGACGCCTCGCGGCTGAACAGAAAGAAAAGGCTGAAAACGAACTGCTCTGGCTGTACCAGATGGAGGATGACCTGCGCAAGTGTTCTGACCTTCGCGGTGTAGAAGAACTTCGCGAAATGATGACTGATGCCGGTTACATACGAAGGAAAGAAGGCAAGGGAAACAAGCGGAAAGAGGTTCCATCCCAGCCGATGCGTTTTCTTTCCTCCGACGGCATTGAAATTGAAGTCGGAAAAAATGCTGTCCAGAATGAATCCCTGACCATGCGCGCATCCGGCAGTGAAACCTGGCTTCATGCCCAGAAAATGCCCGGATCGCATGTCATTGTCCATGCGGAGCAGGTGCCTGAAACCACGCTGAACGAGGCAGCCATGCTGGCAGCCTATTACAGTAAAGGTGTCAATTCCTCAAGTGTTCCCATTGATACAACGCTCAGGCGCTATATCAAAAAGCCTGGCGGTACCCCCACCGGTTTCGTAATCTACACCCATCAGCGGACGCTGTATATCACACCGGATGAATCCGCTGTCAGGCAGATCAAGTGTCTGATTCCATAAAAAGGGCAGGTGCAGGTGCACCTGCCTTTTCCTGTTATGCCTCAGGGTCTATCCATTTCATGCTGCGCTGAACGGCCTTGTGCCATCCCGCCAGTTCACGCTCGCGGTCTTGAGCGTTCATCTGCGGCTCAAGTTCCAGATCCTTCTGCCAGATCCGTGCAATATCATCCATGTCCTTGTAAATACCGACTGCAAGTCCTGCCATCAGGGCTGCACCCAGTGCCGTCGTCTCAATCACAGCCGGGCGAATGACCCGGCATCCGAGAATATCGGACTGGAACTGCATCAGGAACTGATTCGCGCTGGCACCGCCGTCAACCCGCAGTTCTGCAGGTTCTGCACCACAGTCATGCGCCATGGCGGCAACCAGATCGGCAGACTGGAACGCTATTGATTCAAGCGCCGCACGGACAATATGCGCGCGTCCCGTGCCCCGGGTCAGACCGACAATGGTTCCTCTGCTGTACATATCCCAGTACGGTGCACCCAAGCCTGTAAAAGTGGGGACAACATATACACCGCCGTTGTCCTTAAGGCCTGATGCGATGGTTTCAGTCTCTGATGCACGTTCAATCAGGTGCATCTCATCTCTGAGCCACTGCACCACTGCGCCGCCGATAAACACGCTTCCCTCAAGGGCATACGTGCACTTCCCGCCGATACGCCAGCCGATTGTGGTAATTAGTCCGTTTTTGCTGACAGCCGGTTTGTCTCCTGTATTCATCAGGAGAAAACATCCTGTCCCATAGGTATTCTTCATCATCCCCTGGCTGAAGCAGCCCTGGCCGAACAAAGCACTGTGCTGATCGCCTGCAATTGCAGCAACCGGGATTTCACAGCCGAGAATCGTCGGATCCAGCATACCAATCACACCGGATGAATCAATTACCTGCGGCAGAATTGCCTTTGGAATATCCAGCGCCTCCAGAAGGGTATCGTCCCATTCATTCCTGTGGATATCAAAGAGCATAGTACGGGCTGCATTTGTAGCATCCGTTACGTGCGGCCGTCCCTTGACGATGTTCCAGGTCAGGAAAGAGTCCACCGTACCAAAACACAGTTCGCCGTTTTTGGCCCGTTCATGCAGATCTTCATGATCCAGAATCCATTTGAGCTTTGTACCGGAAAAATAGGCATCCGGTACCAGTCCTGTTACAGACCGGATATGTTCCTCAAGTCCCTGATCACACAGCTGCTTTACCAGGTTTGCAGTCCGGCGGCACTGCCAGACAATGGCATTGTAAACAGGCATACCGGTCTTTTTATCCCAGACCAGTGTCGTTTCGCGCTGGTTCGTGATGCCAATAGCTGCTATCTGTTCCGGCTGCACGCCGCTCATCCTGACAACATCACGCAGGGAATCGAGCTGTGAATCCAGAATCGCCTTTGGATCATGTTCAACCCAGCCGGGCTGAGGATAGATCTGTTCAAACTCGTAGCTCTTCATGGCAACAATTTTTGCCTGTGCATCAAACAGCACTGCACGTGAACTGGTCGTTCCCTGGTCCAAAGCTATAATATACGGTCCCATGATAACCTCCTTATTTTAAAAAGCCGTTGCACACGCAACGGCTTTTAAATTACTTGAGATCAATAAAGTACAGTACGCCGCCTGTGGTTCCCACGATAATACGGTTTCCATATGCGACAGGCGAAGCCTGTATGGCGCTTCCGAGATCAACTGTGGACAATGTATTGCCATTATAGCCGTCCATTGAACGCAGGATGCCCTTGTCATCGCCTACCACCAGATAGCTTGTTCCATCCTCATTGTAAACTGCTATCGGTGAGGAAACAGATTCAGCATCAAGAATCTCTTCCCATGTCACGCCGCCGTTTTCTTTATCGAGTGCGATCATCACGGCACTGTTCGTCTTGTTTGCAATTTCAAGACGGTTCACATTGAAGATGACAAGATCGTCAATATCTCCCTGACCCACTATTGGAGATGCCATCAGTCCGGCATACATGCCAAGGTTTGCAGTCTTGCTCTCATACTTGGCCTTGTACGTCGTTTCATATTCCCAGACAGTTTCGCCAGTCAGTGCATTCAGTTTGAGCAGCGCAAGATTGCGGCTCTTTCCTGTCTTGTTAACAACAGTACCTGTATACAGGAATACACCGTCATCTGTTTCCTCAACAGCAATGGACGCTTTGACGGAATCGCCGACATCCTTTGCCCAGACACACTGCATGGTATTGAGATCCACACACTGGATGGAACCGGCAAGATCGCCGAAGTAGATGTAGTTTCCGTAAGCAGCAACGCTGGAAGGGATTCCCTGAACCGCATTCTGCAGT
The DNA here is from genome assembly GCA_017469025.1 of Clostridia bacterium. Taxonomy (GTDB): domain Bacteria; phylum Bacillota; class Clostridia; order Christensenellales; family Aristaeellaceae; genus Ventricola. The sequence goes on along the minus strand of JAFUHD010000348.1, from coordinate 12,669 downwards.
TTGGTAACATATCCATACTCGACATCGGACGGATTCACTGTGATCGTACCGTTTTCAAGATCGAAATCGGTATTCATGCCAACCGTATAGATCATGCCATTGGCATCCGAGTAAATCAGTGTATCCGAATCCTTCTCAATCAGCGGAGAAGAATACACACCGTGTTCTGTGCCTTCCGCTACCGTGTTAAGGCTGGTAATGAAAGCCAGCATCTTCTGGTCAATCAGGCTGTAAATTCTCAGTCCAGCATTGACCTCATAGTCAGCAACCTTGTCAGAAGACTGGCCGACATAGAGAAGCGGATAACCATATGGATTGACAGAAGCCGTGACAGACATCGGTACACCAACATTTATCGTGGACCGCGTCGCAGTCATTGTATCAAGATCAAAGAAATAAATCTTGCCGTCCAGAGAAGGAGCAATGACTTCCTTGAGATTGCTTGTATTGCGGTAAGTATCCTTGAGATTCATCATCTCACGAATGTTCTTGTACCATTTTACAACAATCGGCTGTGAACCATAACCAAAGCCTGTCAGTGTATCAAGCCTCGTAGTGCGAATCGTCTTGAGCGGCTGGAGTTCACCAGTCTCGACTGTCGCAACTGTGGCAGACGCATTCTGACGTTCCGGACCGCCGCGGAAACTGAGCACACCATTCATGTCGGAATATTCCGCAGGATCGCCCATCTGAATGGTATCCATACGGGTATAGCCGGACTGCTCTGCACCGTTTACAGCAACCAGGCTGCTCTTGAGTACCTTATCCGGCATGGTCGATTCAACCGCAGATGCCTGCTCCGTCAGATACGGAACCGGAGTCGGTGTCGGCGTCGGAGTAGGCGTCGGGCTCTGTGTCGGGGTTGCCGTAGGTGTCGGCGTCGGCGTCGGTGTCGGGGTTGCCGTAGGTGTCGGCGTCGGGGTTGCCGTTGGCGTCGCTGTCGGAGTGGCTGTCGGGGTTGCCGTAGGTGTCGGCGTCGGTGTAGATGTTGCCATCACCTGTACAGTATCATTGTTTCCTTCCGTCTGATTTTCGGACGGTTTTGCAAACAGATCCCAGAAATTCGTTCCACTCTCGGAAGACCCGGTTCCCGTTTCAGTACTCTGCACTGGGGTCGACGTCGGTCTCGGCGTGATCAGTACACGAGATGTACTCTTGTTCTCCTCCGGCTGTGTATCCGACCGCCTGGTAAACAGATCCCAGATGGTCGTTCCACTCTGGGAAGATACAGTGTCACTTCCACTGTTCTTTTCCGCTGTCGGCGTCGGCGTCGCTGTCGGAGTGGCTGTCGGCGTTGCCGTAGGTGTCGGCGTCGGCGTCGGCGTTGGCGTCGGCGTTGCCGTAGGTGTTGGTGTCGAGGTCGGTGTAGGTGTTGGCGTCGGCGTAGGTGTCGGCGTCGGAGTCGGCGTTACCGTAGGTGTTGGCGTTGGCGTTGGCGTCGGCGTCGGCGTTGGTGTCGGAGAAGCTGTTGGCGTTGGTGTCGGCCAGATCCGCCACATAAGCTCTTCTCTCTGCTGAGGGAAGACTACCCAGCCAAGCACAAGTGCAGCCAGTGCCAGCAGGAGCACAACAACCAGTGCAACCAGAATTCCGGTATGCCCTTTCTTCTTTTTCCGCCTGCGGTCATCGTAGTCATCATACTCATAGCGGTCATCTTCCTCAAAACTGCGGACCGTAGACGTACGCTGATTACGGCTTTCATAAGCTTCACGTCTGGCAGCTGCCTGACGCTCCTCAATTCTGCTTTGTTCTGTACTCTGAATCGGCGCAGTTTCCACCGGCCGTCTTCTTCTTCTGGGAGCCTGAGAATTATTTCCCTGGTCGTCCAATATGCACACCCCATTTCAGAAACTTCATTGCCTGCCATTATACATGATTCTATTTTAATTCTCAACTCTAAATTTTTGGTTTTCTTTACAATACATGCACAGATTCATTGACATTCCGGTACATAAACACGCTCTGACGCCTGTTTACAGGGGAAATGCATCTGCCTCTTGCCTATTTTTCAAAATCCGCCTATAATAGCGTCTGCTTATTTGAACGTATATAACTGAACCTGGGGGCATAAAGGTCTTCGAGAAGAATACCGGAAAGACCGGAGATACATTCTGTTCTCCAATCTCCCTGGTATCCATGATAAATGCAAACTGACAAATACGGCTCTGTGACCATCTGACAAAATAACAATTTGTACATTTCGGAGGCCAATTTGAAAAACAAAATTTTAACTGCTTTGCTGCTCGTTTCTCTGATCTGTCTTGCATCTGCCGCATTCGCCGATGATACGGGCAATGATGTCTGCTTTGATTATTTCATGGAAAGTGCTGTCAATGGTGTGCCGAAGATCCTTTATACCGGCATTACCAAAATGGACCTGTCCATGCGCAGCCTGCCGGACCGGACCAGCGACCCCCTCGGCACGCTGAACGCCCACGCTGTTGTCAATATATTTGGATTTGACCAGACCTGGCTGTACTGCTGGGATGAAAATATTGGTATCTATTATCTGGTCCGGCAGACCGTTGATGTAGATACAAAGGTCTCAGAAGATGCGCCGGCATATGGCGTCATTCCAAACCGGTATGTAGCAATCACGGCCGTTGATACAGCACTGTATGCCAGCCCGGACAAATCTTCTGACGTCATTTTTGAATGCACTGCCGGTTCAAGAATGTCCTTCTGGATGATACAGGACGGCTGGGCTGTCGTTCCCTACCGCAGACTTGTCGGCTATGTATTCCTTGGTGATCTCTGTGACCTGGAACCTGTTGCTCCCTCTGTCGACTATGCACAGGACGGCGACATCATTTCAGTCTTTACCACATTCTACTCCGTCAAGCACACAGAGCTGAATATCGGACGGATGGAAAACATCCGGGTCGGCTGCTCGTATATCAACAACACCTATCAGCCGGGACAGCAGTTCAACTTCAATGAAATTGCCGGCCCCTACCGCAAAAGCCGCGGATATATGCCTTCTCCGGTACTGGTGGGCGGTGACACGGTTGCAGGTTACGGCGGCGGAACCTGTCAGGTCAGCACTACGCTGTATAATGCACTTCTGCAGCTTGGAGACGGTATTGAAATCATCTGGCGCAGACCACACGGTCCCAGTGGAGCAAGTTATGCACCTCACGGGGTTGACGCTGCTGTCGGCGCAACAAATCTGAATCTGATCTTTGCCGATGCGTTTGATTTCCCGATCGAAATTGACTCTACCGCACAAAACGGCGCGCTCTGCGTCTGCATCCGCAAAGCCAGCGCAAACTGAAAAAACTGCGCAACATGGCCGGCTCCGTAACTCAGTATCAGGTTCAAACCGATGGGAACGTAATGTTTTCAAAGCTTGCGGCGTGATTTCGGTCACGCCGTTTGTTTTGCCATCTGTTCATGGACCGGGATAAAACTGATGGTATAAGACTTGAAATGGAAGGCAGAATTATTCCTGTCTGGCGGCAATGGAATTGAATGTCAGTCTGTTCCTGTTGTGTGATGGGAGACATCTGCCTGTACGGGGGAAAAATACAGCGGTATCCTCACCTGGACATAAAAAAAAGGGACCGGTTTTCCGGTCCCTGCTGATGGACTGATAACTGTCTAAAATCTGTTCCTGCCTGTGGAATCACGTTACCGGCAGCTCATGCTGTTTCCAATCACAGAAGCACACCAGTGCTTCTTTTTTTATGCCCTGTCTGATTGTCCGGCCGGGGCGTCGACAGCCGCACGCAGCTCAGCTTTCCGGCTGTCTGCGTCTGCCAGCATCTGGCCGGCATGCCGTATACTGCTCTCACTTTGAGCATCCGCCCCGCCGACCATTCTCGCCAGTTCTGCAATGCGCTGATCGCGCATCAGTTTGGTAACCTCGGTATGCGTTACGCCGTCCCTGTCAAACTTTCTGACCAGAAACTGCTCGTCTGCCATTGCAGCAATCTGAGGCAGATGGGATACACAGATAACCTGATGATGGTCCCCGATTTCTGACATCTTTTCCGCAACCACCTGAGCCATCCTGCCGCTGATGCCCGTATCAATTTCGTCAAAAACCATGGATCTGGGGATCCCCGGCTTTTGTGCGGAGAGATTTTTGAGCGCCAGCATAATCCGGGACAATTCACCGCCTGACGCAACTTTTGCCAGTGGTTTCATGGGCTGCCCCAGATTCGCACAGAACATCATCTCTGCCTGGTCAAACCCATTCGACGTAAAGCGCTGTTCAATGCGTTCGCCCTCACGAAGTTCTTCAAAACGGACCGTGATGCGCGCATGCTTCATACCGAGATCGTGCAGCTGCTCCTCCATTTTCGCTTCAAACTGAAGAGCAGCCTCATGCCGTTTCCGCGACAGCTGTCTGGACTTTTCAAGCAGCTTTTTCCCATACGCCCTGTATGTTTTTTCAAGTGCTTCAATCTGTTCCTCAGCCCCGTCCAGTTCGGCAAGCTCTTTGGAAATCGCATCCCGGTAGGCGATCATCTCGGCTGTTGTTGCCCCGTATTTTCTGGACAGGCGCTTCAGCTGGTCTATCCGTCCCTCAACATACTCTGCTTCACTGGTATCAAATGAGGATTCATCCCTCAGATTTTCCAGTTCCCTGGCAGCATCCTCCACCTCATAACTGAGGCTGTTGAGCCGGGTATGCAGATGGTCATAGGACTCATTATAACTGGCAATTCCCGAAAGAGAACGGATGGATTCACGAAGCAGTTCAACCGCTGTACTTCCGCCTTCCGGATTTGAACAGAGCAGATAACATGCCTCATCCAGTGCGCTCTGAATCTTTCCCGAATTCCGGAAAAAGACCCGTTTCTGTTCAAGCGACTCTTCCTCATTCTCTGTCAGCTTTGCATTTTCCAGTTCCTCCAGCTGGAAACGCAGCATATCTTTCCGCTGTTCGCGTTCTGCAACCGTCCTGCGGTATTTGGCAAGCCGGAGCGCTGCCCCATGCCAGCCTTCAAATGCTTCCGCGGTTTCCGCCAGCAGAAGCTCAATATCGTCTGCTGCAAAATGATCCAGATAGGAAAGATGATTGGCTGCATCCAGAAGCAGCTGATGCTCATGCTGACCGTGGATGTCCAGCAGCTGGTCCGAAATCCGTCTGAGTGTCTGCAGCGGAACAATAACGCCATTCACCCTGCAGATGTTCCGTCCGGTGCTCATCAGTTCCCGGGAAACAGAAAGTGTTCCCTCATCCTGTGCGATCTCAAGCTCAGCCAGTGCCTTCTGTACAGCCAGGTTTTCAGTAATGTCAAACACGGCCTCAACAACAGCCTTATTCCTGCCGTTGGCAATCAGGTCCCGGTCAGCGCGCTCACCGAGCACCAGATTCACCGCATCTACTACGATGGACTTACCGGCACCGGTTTCGCCCGTCAGTACATTCATCCCGCCTGAAAACTCGATCAGCACTTCATCAATCAGCGCAAGATTGTGAATGCCCAGCTGCAGCAGCATATTCTCACCTCACACGTGGATCGGCCGTACCGGATCACATTTCATCCTCTTCCTGGGTTTCCTCTGTAATGCCGGTCATGACGCGAATGCGTTCCAGCACTTCATAAACAGACTCGTCTGAAGCGGCAATCAGCAGAATGGTATTGTCTCCGGCAATAGTCCCGAGGATTTCCGGCCAGGCAAGTGTATCAATGACCTCGCCCACCACATGGGCACTGGCCGGCAGTGTTCTTATAACGATCTGGTTTCGGACATGCGCTATGCTCACAATGCCGTCCTTCAGCATGCGGATAAAGCGCCCCTGCGTATTCTGTCCTTCCTCAGCAGGCATTATGGCATACTGATACTTTCCATTTTTGGAAAGCGTTTTGTACAGCTGCATTTCCTTAATGTCACGGCAAACGGTTGCCTGGGTTACATTGAAGCCTTCCCTGCGGACCGCATCCGCCAGTTCAGCCTGCGTGCCTATGGTTTCCGTCTCAATGATCTTCCTGATCAAAGCATGTCTTTCCGCCTTGTTCATCTGTCCGCGGTTTCCTTCCTATGAAGAGATTCATCCTGAATCTCCGGCCATTAAATGCATTATTCTTTCTTCTGCAGCATGGTGAAGCCACCATTCAGCCGCATTATAGCACAGGAAATCCGAAAAATGAATAGCGCCCTCTGACAAAAGCCGCGCCTGAAGACGCATCCGTATGCCGGCATATCATATTCTGCAGCGCAGATACAGAAAAGGCGGTCCGCCTTCTCAGGGCAGAACCGCCATTTTGTTAATTCAGCATGGATACGGCATCCGCAATGGTCTTTTCCAAGGCTTCGCGGCCATATTTGTCCACCGCAGCCTTGTTTTTCTCACCGTGCGTCAGATTGCCGGCGCCGCCGATACATCCGTTGACACAGGCCATGCCTTCGATAAAGTTGGCATCCAGAATGTTACGGCCTTTCTTGAGCAGCGCAGCCTTGCACTCCTCGATGCCGTCACAGACACAGGCCTTGAGTTCAAAGTCATCCAGATGCTGCTCTTTGAGTCCCTCAGCAACCGCATCCGACAGGCCGCCGCTCCTCGCAAAAATGCGGCCGAAGTAGGACGCGTTGTCAAGAACATCTTCCGTAAGCGTTGTGAGATCAATATCCCGGCTGTCAAGCAGTGCCTGCAGCTCCTCAAACGTAATGGCTGCATCCACATACGGTTTGACCTTTTCAAGCTGTACTTCAGCCTTTTTCGCCGTGCAGGGACCGATGAATACGATTTTTGCATCCTTTTCATGGTCCTTGATATACTTGGCGATGGTCCCCATCGGAGAAAGATTGTGCGAAATGTACGGCTCAAGTGCCGGAAATGCCGTCTTCACATACCTGACAAATGCCGGGCAGCAGGAACTGGTCAGGAAGCCTTTTCCCACAAGCTCGCGGGATTCGGCCTGTGCAACCATATCCGCACCGAGTGCAACCTCAATGACAGTATGGAAGCCAAGTTCCTTGATACCCGTAATGACCTGTCCGAGTTTGGCATAATTGAGCTGGCTTCCGATAGCCGGCGCAACAAGCGCATATACCCTGTACTTCGTATTATTCTGGCTGCGCTTCAGCATATCAATGACATTGATGATAAAGGAGCGGTCAGAAATTGCGCCGAACGGGCACTGATACACGCACGCACCGCACTGAATGCACTTCTCGTCATCGATCTTTGCCGCATTGTCCTCATTGATAGAGATTGCCTTGATCTTGCAGGCGTTCTGACAGGGACGTTTCCGGTTGACAATCGCGCTGTACGGACAGACTTTCGCACACATGCCGCACTCAACACACTTGGTCTTGTCAATGTGCGCTGTATGATTGTGGTCAAAAGAAATAGCACCGCGCCTGCAGGCATCCTCACAGCGGTGTGCCAGACAGCCGCGGCAGGAATCCGTCACCTGATAACCAACTGCCGGACAGTCATCACAGGCAATATCAATAACCTGGATAATATTGTCACTGTTTCCAAGTCCCATGGCGAGCTTGACCCGTTCACCGAGAATCGCCCGTTCCTTATAGACACAGCACCGCATGGTTGGTACTTTTCCGGGGACAATCATCCGCGGAATGTCCATGACATTCTCAAGCAGCGTATCATTCCATGCCTGCCGCGCCACCTCACGCAGTACCTTATACTTGAGATACTGCACTTTTGTATCAAATTTATGCATAGCTTTCCTCAAAAATAACTGACTTTAATCCGTTTGCCCATTTTCTGAAGCGCTTCGGACAGTTCCTGTACCAGATTCATCTTAATGCTGAAATTGATCGGCAGATTCGGGTTCTGATGTGCCGGGTTTATGGCTCTGCCGACAAAGAACGTGATATCCGTCGCTTCCTCGAACAGAAGCTGGCTGATCAGCGACGCGCCGTCCTTCTGCCGGCTCCACTCGTCATAGCGGTTGTTTTCCCCGACAAAATCCTTTGCGTACTCAACAACCCGGTTGACGGTAATGACGCCTTCGGTAACAAGGTCAACACCCTCGAGCGTTGCAATCGGCGGGATATCTCCTTCAAATTTGAGTGAGGGACACAGCGGCTTGTCCAGCCACTTTGCCGCCAGGGAAGACGTTGTGCCGCCGCAGATAATGTGCTTGCCCTCTTTTGCAAAGAAGAGATTCATCATCCGGTTCACATCATCCCGGTTGCTCGGCGGGCCAAAGAGCATATTCATCGGAATGCGTTTGCGCATCCTGACGACACAGGATGTCGCATCATCGCCAGGCTCTCCGCCATAGAGTTTAAAGCATTCATCCACGAGCAGCGTGGAAAGCACTTTTGCTGAATAGCCGCAGAGATTCATGGCCTCCATGAAGGAGATAATATCCTCCCGCTTCCAGCCAAAGTTGTATCCAATCCCGATGCCTGCATGCGGACAGCCGTCACTCATCGCTATCATGACATCATCTTCCTGCAGATGAATCAGAGAGCGGTAAATCAGCTTGCCGCCAACATGCATCTCCGTCTTTGGATAATCGTAGTTTTCCCCGTCTCTGAGGAAAATCACATGCGGATTGTCATACTGAATGATCTCCGCCGTCCGGTTCTGAATGATGTGCAGAATGGTAAAGGTTGAATAGGCAACACCACGCACGGAACAGACAGGAAGCGTCGCTGCAATGGTTTCAACGCACTCCTCCAGCGACAGTCCGGCAGCAAGCATGGTCGAAATGATCTTGCTGGTCAGCGTGGACAGAATACTGGCCTTTACGCCGCTTCCCAGTCCGTCCGCCAGCACAATAACCGTTGAACCGTCTTCCTGCTCAACCACATCGACATGATCGCCGCACAGCTGCTCTCCGGCATGGTTGACGCTTTTGTAGCCAATTTCACAGCAGAGCTCATTCATCGCTTATTGACTCCTTCAGCTTCGAAAGCGCAATCTTCGTTTCAGCAGCTGTTTCACCCAGCAGGGACGCAATCTCCTGCACGATCCGCATCTGCTTGTCTACAACTTTATCCGCTACCTCAACTGTCTGGCGGCTGATTTCCTCTTTCTCCCGGCGCGCCTCTTCCTCTGCCGTCACATCACGCATGATGCACAGGATCATCCGGCCTTCCTCTGCCGGTACAATTGTCTGCTCCACATACCGGTCGTACTCAGCAAGATAGACACGCTCGTTGAAAATCCCGCGGCGGGTATTTTTCACCTTGAGGAACGGGGACGGATCCAGAATCCTGATTACCTGATCGCCGAGAATGGCACTGGAATCACGCAGATTGACAAATTTGAGCATTGTCGGATTGATCTGGTTAACCTCCAGCCGGTCATTGAGCATCAGAATGCCGTTCGGCGAGTTCCGTGAGATGGCATCCGTCATATTCTCGGCCTTGTCCATCAGATACGGCAGACACATGGAAATCTCCGCCTTGCCCTGATATATGGCAACCGCTTTTTCGCGGCAGGTATTGTATCCGCAGGAACCGCAGTTCAGCTCCTGAGACGGTTTGAATTTGCCCATCTGACGCAGGATTTCCGTAAGCTCAGTTTCGCTGGGCATTGCGCCCCTCTGATCGATCGGTTCAAAATGCTTGCGCATCTCATGGCTTTCAGGCTGCTCAATATCAAAATCCTTTTCGCCGGCATAATCGGCAATCGCCATATAATCACGGACCGGGCTGCGATGATACTTCTCCATGACCGGGCCGCTGACGCAGCTGCCAATACAGGAGGACATCTCAATAAAGCAGTTGTGGATCTTTCCACTTTCAATATCCTTGAGCGCAGCAATGCAGTTCTCTACACCGTCAAGTGCCATATAGGTATACTTGGATGCATCGCAGGCCATCGTTTTCAGAATACCGCCCGTCGTCGGGAAGAAACGGGCACGGCTCTTTGGATCATGGTCCATTTCAAGCGGCAGTTCAATTTTTTCCGCTTTCAGCCAGTTGGTCAGTTCCTCATAGGTCATGACCGCATCCACAATGCCCTCATAGTATTCGGCTTCATCCTTCTTGGCCACACAGGGACCGATAAAGACCGTCTTTGCATTCGGATAGCGGCGTTTGATATCCATGCAGTGTGCCTGCATCGGGGACAGGACATCCGCAAGGTAAGGCAGTTCCTTCGGGAAATACTTCTGAATCAGCAGATTGATGCTGTGACAGCAGGAAGAGATGATAATATCACGGTCATCCTCGTGCAGCAGGCGGTCATATTCCCGCTTCACCAGCGTTGCACCCAGGGCTGTCTCCTCCACATCTTTGAAGCCCAGCTGTCTGAGTGCTGTTCTCATTCCTTCAATGCCGACACCCGGGTAATTGGCAATAAAGGACGGAGCGAGACTGACAATAACCGGATCGCCGCTCTGAATCAGCACTTTTACTTTTTCCGTGCTGTCTACAATCTGCTTGGCATTCTGCGGACACACGACAAAGCACGTGCCGCAGAGAATGCACTCATTTCCTATAATGTGGGCCTGGTTTCCGGAAAAGCGGATCGACTTGACCGGACAGTGCCGAATACACTTGTAACAGTGTTTACAATTGGACTTTTTCAGTGTCAGGCAGTTCGCCATGCCTGTTCCTCCTTGACTTCTATTGGCAGGACACCCGGCTTCAGATTTTTCCCTCAGCCATGGTTCCAGTACTTGACCTGCCTGCTGTTTGAGCCAGGTCCCTCCAAAATCATCAGATCTGCTGAGCCGCTGCAGGATTTGGACGCCTCCTGCAGCAGGCTGCGGTCATTTATACCGGAGATATGCCTCAGACATCTCCGGTATAAGGGTTCAGGCATTACGCCAGCTTCGCCTTTACATTCTTCTCAAAGAAATCATTCACCGTTTCAGGCGAAACAGAGAACAGCTCTCCATCAACCGTGACACAGACGCCCTGCTGGCACTTGCCCATGCAGAACGTACCGCCCAGTTCGATCCTGTCGCTCAGATTGTTCTCGGCAATCAGCGCCTGAATCCGCTCAACAACAGGCCTGGATCCTTTAATATGGCAGGACGAGCCGATACACACCGTCATCTTCATGTTCCGTTTCCTCCGTTATTTACTGATATTCAACGACATTGACCCAGGACAGCAGGAATTCCCGCTCCTGCTCATTGCCCTTTACTGACTGACTTGCTGCCACAATCGGCATCCACTTCTGAACATACTGCCTGCTCGTTCCACTCTTCCTGCAGAACAGATCAAGATACGTTTCCGCACCTTCCATATCCCCTTTCAGGCAGAACAGCAGATAGCTGCGTGCAGCATCCGCAGATGCGTTGCCCTGGGTAACATGGCTCCAGTCGATGATGTACGGCGTTCCATCCTCTGTAATGATGATATTGGATGGTCTGAAATCGCCATGGCACACCTTGTTGTGTTTCGGCATGCCTTCAAGACGGCTGTGCAGGTCATAGCGGGCAGTTGCATCCAGATCTGCCTCGCTGATCTTGCGGTTCATCTTGTCCTTCAGTTTGGAAAGCTTCGGACAGGTTTTGCTCTGTACCTCGAGCTGAATATCAACCATCTGCTCGATATATTTATTCTTGTCATCCGGGTTTTCCTGCATCAGCTGGGAGAGGGTTTTGCCGGCAATATAATCGGATACAATCGTCCATTTGCCGTCCATAACCGTAACCTCCCGGATCCGCGGGATGTGAAGTCCGGTTTCCTCAATCCGTGCCTGATTGAGCGCTTCATTCAGAACATCCGCCTTGGAATATTCCGGGTTGAACACCTTAAGACACCGGTCACCGTCACGATAGACTGTCTTGGCGGTGCGTACGGCGATCACTCGATCCAGATTCATGATTCATCCCCCTCTCACTGTTTCCGTCCCGGACGGTATGCTTTCTTGGCAGCATCATCCTCATAGACAGCAATATCATATTCGGTCGGTCTTGGCATTTCCGTGAAGTGCTTGTCCCCGTAATATGCATTCAGATACATCTGCCGGATCTCGCTCATCAGCGGATAACGCGGATTCGCACCTGTGCACTGATCGTCAAATGCCTGTTCTGTCATGGCATCCAGACGATTCAGGAAGTCCTGCTCATCCGGTACATAATCACGAATCGTCGGCTTGATTCCCACATAAGTCTTGAGCGCATGAATCTTTCCGATCAGGGCCTCAAGTTTCTCTTCATCGGTGCCCTCAACAATACCGAGTGCCTCGGCAACCTCAGCATAGCGGCGCAGCGTATGCGGATGGTCATACTGCGGGAATGTACCCATTTTGGCCGGTGCTTCCGCCGCATTGAATCTGAGCACTTCCTCAATCAGCAGTGCATTGGCTACGCCATGCGCAATATGATGGAACGCGCCCAGCTTGTGCGCCATGGAATGACATACGCCGAGGAATGCATTGGCAAACGCCATACCTGCCATCGTTGCTGCATTGGCCATCTTCTCTCTGGCTTCGACATCTGTGAGACCGTTGTCATAGGCTCTCGGCAGATAGGCGAAGATAGTCCTGAGCGCCTGCAGGGCAAGCCCGTCCGTATAATCAGTCGCCATCATGGAGGCATATGCCTCTAGTGCATGGGTGACGGCATCGATACCGCTGGCTGCAGTCAGCCCCTTGGGTGCGGTCATATGGAAGTCAGTATCAATAATCGCCATGTTCGGCAGCAGTTCATAGTCTGCCAGCGGATATTTGACACCCGTTTTTTCATCCGTAATGACGGCAAACGGCGTCACCTCGCTGCCGGTACCGGCAGAGGTCGGAATTGCGATGAAATAGGCCTTTTCACCCATTTT
>JAFUHD010000347.1 GCA_017469025.1 Clostridia bacterium | reverse complement strand
CTTGCACAAATTGATGGCGACAGCAGGATTGCAGGCGTGAGTTTTTCCGGACAAATGCATGGACTTGTTGCACTTGATAAGGAAGGTAAAGTGATACGTCCTGCGATTCTCTGGTGTGATCAGAGAACTGAACAGCAGTGTCGACAGATTACGGAACTGGCGGGAGTGATGGAAGGCCTTTTGTCATATACAAATAATTGTATGCTGACAGGCTATACCGGAGGAAAACTGTTGTGGCTTCGTGATGAAGAACCGGAACATTTTTCGGCGATGGTCCGGTTCATCTGCCCGAAAGATTATATTCGTTATAAATTGACCGGTGTACCAATGACGGATGTATCAGAGGCATCAGGAACCGGCTTTTTTGATACGGAGAAGCGCGTGTGGAGTGAGACACTCATATCCATCAGTGGACTGCCAAGAACTATATTTCCGGAAGCCTTGGAATCGCCTCAGATTGCAGGTTATGTAACTGGGGAGGCAGCAGAGGCAACAGGATTGCCTGAGGGACTGCCATGTTTTGCCGGCGGCGGGGATGCGGTTATTCAGGCAATAGGTTCCGGCCTGGTCGAACCAGGAACGATTGGAGTGGTTATCGGTACGGCTGGAAATGTATCCATGAGCTTCGACAGGTACATGCCGAATCCCCGGGGAAAACTGCAGATGTTCTGTGGAAATGAACCGGGACTGTGGACAAGCTTTGGTGCGACGCAGACAGCAGGCGGAGCATATCGCTGGATGCGGGACATGTTTTGCAGGGACCTGATTGAGCGGGCTAGACAGACCGGAGAAAATGTATACTCACTGATGAATCAGGAAGCGGAAAGTGCCGGTATTGGAGGACATGGCATAGTATTTGCACCATATCTTTCAGGTGAACGTTGCCCTTATCCGGATCCTAATGCAAGAGGCGTTTTTTACGGAATGAGCCTGTCTACCTCGCGTGAGGATATGATACGTGCTGTTATGGAGGGAATTACATTTTCACTCAAGCAGATTGCGGACATCTATCGTGGGATGATGCCACTGAAAGGCGCTGTATCATCTGGCGGTGGCGCAGCCAGTCCGCTGTGGCTTCAGATGCAGGCAGATGTTCTGGGCCTTCCGGTTTATACTGTTTCTGCTGCATCTGAAGGCGGCGCATATGGTGCTGCACTGGTTGGAGGCGTTGGAGCAGGTTTTTTTAAAACTTTAAAAAAAGCCGTAAAGGTTCTGAAGATTCAGACGAAAAACTATCCTGATGAGAAAAACTGCTTGAAATATAAGGAAAGTTTTGAACTTTACCGCGCAATTTATCCGTCTTTGAAACCGTTATATGATGTGGGAGCGAAGCTTGACATTTAGTCAAACACATACAAAAAAAGGCAGGCTGCTTAAACAGCCTGCCTGTGATTGCCTCATTTAATGGGGACTACTGCACCATTATATTTTTCAACGATCCATTTTTCAATGTCTTCACTCTGGAGGATTTCAACGAGTGTCTTGAGTTCTGCACGCTCATCGCCTTCACGGACTGCAATGACGTTTGGATAGGCAACATCGCTGCTTTCATAGGCGACAGGTGTTCCGACGGTTTCAATACCGGCGAGAAGTGCGTAGTTGGAGTTAATGACAGCAGCATCGGCGTCTGCCAGCGTGCGGGCAACCTGCTCAGCATTCACTTCGACGAATTCGAATTTCCTGGGATTCTCAGCGATGTCCAGAATGGTAGCTGTCTCAGAGGCGTCTGCGCCCAGTTTGATGAGACCATTGAATTCCAGTGTACGCAGGGCACGGGCTTCATTGGTAGGATCGTTCGGGATGACGATTGTAGCTTTTTCCGGAAGGGTATCCAGGGTCAGATCCTTTGCAGGATTGAGGTAAATTCCCATCGGCTCATAATGTACAGATCCGATACTGACGAGATGAGTTCCCTGCTCCTGATTGAAGTTCTCAAGATAGGGAATATGCTGGAAATAGTTGGCATCCAGATCGCCTGCTTCGAGCTGCAGGTTTGGCTGGACATAGTCATCAAATACAACGATATCAAGGCTGATGTCTTTAGCAGCGAGAGCATCTTTTGCAGCTTCCAGAATCTCAGCATGTGGTGTGGAAGAGGCACCGATGACCAGAGTGGTAGCACTGGCAGCGCCGAAAGCAGCGATCAAAGCGAGAGAAAGAACGAACGTTAAAATCTTTTTCATAAGAAATCTCCTTTAGGGTAATTATATGGAAAAGCACGAATGTGCATAATCCCGTTTATTCTCGGGTTCTTTTATCGGTTTTCCGTGAGATGGTCATACCTGTGATCTGAAAGATCTGCATGAGAATGACCAGAAGGACAACGGTTACCAGCATAACACTGGTCTGATAACGGTTGTATCCGTAGCTGATAGCGATTTGCCCCAGACCGCCGCCGCCAACTGCACCGGACATGGCACTATAGCCAAGAATAGTACCGGTTGAGATGGTGGCTCCGACAATCAGAGATGTTTTCGCTTCAGGAATAAGCACTTTAAACACGATGGTTGGAATACTGGCTCCTGCAGACTGAGCCATTTCAATGACGCCCGGATCTACTTCGAGAAGAGACGATTCAATCATACGGGCAACATACGGTGCTGCTGCTATGACGAGCGGTACGATGGTTGCCGTGGAACCGTAAGCCTTTCCGGCGATAAACCTGGTCAGAGGAATGACCATGATCAGCAGAATCAGGAATGGAATTGACCGGAAGATATTTACAATCGCATCCATGATTCGATAAAGTACCGGAATAGGTTTCAGGCCCTTTGGAGAAGTCAGGACGAGAAGAATTGCGAGCGGGAAACCGAGCAGATAGGCAAATAGGGTCGAGACCAGCGTCATATACAATGTGTCCCGTACGCCGCCTATCATTAATGGCACCATTTTGTCAAAGGGCATGTCCGCTCACCTCCTCGACCTTTAATCCCATTTCCTTGAGGAAATAAATGGCTTTATCCTGCTGCAGATGATCCTCCGGAAGCTGGAGTATCATCTGGCCAAATGCTTTACCACCGACATTTCTGGTATCAGCAAACTGAATATTGACCATGATGTGACACTGGCTGATGAGTTCAGCAATTACCGGCTCGTCGGCCTGCTGACCGTCGAAGACGATTCGAACCATTCTGTCGCCAATAAGCTTGTCGGTTTTCTGAACATTCCGGAAAATCAGACGTTTGGCAGCATCCGTTTTCGGCTGACTGAAAATAGCTTCGACAGGACCGGATTCGGCGAGGTGTCCTTCATCAATAATGGCAACGTGCGAGCATATGCTTTCAACGACGCTCATTTCATGGGTGATAATGACAATGGTAATTCCCATTCGCTGGTTGATATCCTTCAGCAGCGAAAGAATCTGCTGAGTTGTCTGTGGATCCAGCGCACTGGTTGCTTCATCACACAGGATGATTTTTGGGTTGGTAGACAGTGCGCGAGCAATGGCAACACGCTGCTGTTGACCGCCGGAGAGCTGACTTGGATAGTTGTGCTGACGTTCGGTCAGGGATACAATGTCCAGCAGTTCGTCGATACGCCTGTCGATATCCGCTTTTTTCATGCAAGCAATTTCCATTGCAAAAGCAATGTTGCCTCGGACATCACGCTGCTGCAGAAGATTAAAATGCTGAAAAATCATGGAAACCTGCTGACGCAGCTGACGGAGATCCTTCTGGCTCATGGTTGAAAGATCACGGCCGTCTATGATTACACTTCCGCTTGTTGGGCGTTCCAGATAGTTGATACATCGTACAAGCGTTGATTTACCGGCACCAGACATACCGATAATGCCGTAAATATCGCCCTTTTCAATGGAAAGATTGATATCTTTCAGGGCGTTGACACTTTGTGTTTTTGTCACAAAGGTTTTGGTTAGGTTCTTGAGCTCAATCAGTGCCAATTTCGTGTACCTTTCTATCGCCGGATACGGACGGCGTCCCGCCCTGAGCGATGCCGGTATTATAGCGCAGGCTTTTTCAAAGCACAAATATTAATAATTGATGTGTGGCTATCGGCAAAACCGATGGCGGACCCAATGATTTCGGTTTACATATAGGCTTATGTGAAAAAGGATGAAAACATGACACTTCAGCAATTGAAATATGTGACAGAGGTTGCGGACCGGGGGTCTATATCAGAAACAGCAAAAGCATTGTTTATTGCCCAATCTACGCTTTCAGCGGCAATTCATGAGCTGGAGGAGGAAATCGGAACCGCCCTTTTTTTTCGGACAAGTCGTGGAATACTGACAACACCTGAGGGACATGAATTTCTGGGGTATGCCAGACAGGTAGTGCAGCAGGCTGCGTTGATTGAAGACAAATATATAGCACATGCCCAGCCCAGGCAGCGCTTTGCGGTCTCTTCCCAGCATTATTCATTTACAAGCAGTGCATTTGTTGAGCTTGTTCATGATTATGCCGGAGAATCCTACGAGTTTATCTTCAGAGAAGGCAGAACTTATGATACGATTATGGATGTCAGTCATTTCCGAAGTGATCTTGGTATTATCTATCTGAGCGGGTTCAACGAAGCTGTCATTAATAAAACCCTGAAGGAAGGAAACCTGTTTTTCCGGGAGCTTTTGACAGCAAAACCGCATATTTTTGTCGGAAAGACGCATCCGCTGGCAGGAAACCGTATCGTGACCCTTGAAGATATTGAACCGTTTCCCTGCCTGACCTATGAACAGGGAGAACAGAACTCATTTTATTATTCTGAGGAAATTCTTTCCATTCTGCACCATGAAAAGAGCATAAAGGTCACAGACAAAAGTGCAATTGTTAATCTGATGATTGGAACAGACGGGTATACGATTTCATCCGGCATGTATCCTTCGTATCTGCGCGGAGAGGAGATTATAACAATTCCGCTGGATGTAAATGAAATAATCCGGATAGGTGTTATTACGCATAAGGACCACCGGATGTCTTTCCTTGCGGGAAAGTATATGGAAATACTGGAACGACTCGTTGGTGAAGAGAGACAAAAGCAGGCTGGCGAAAATCTTTGAAGACAGGGATTGCCAGGATGAAGCAGGCACTGCATTCCTGGTCAGATAAAAACGGATGTAAAGGAATATTATGTCAACGTATAGATTACTGGATCTTCTGCTCCCAATGGCAGTGTTGTATTTAATCCTGCCAGTGAAAGTACGGTCTTTATTTCTGCTTCTGTTCAGTGTGACAGCGTGCTGGATGAGCGGGTGGCAGGGTGTTTTATATATGATGGCTACTGCTGCAGTAACGTATTTCTCTGCCTTAAAAATAGAGCAGCTTCATGCATATAAAAAAACATTGAACCGGCAGGATAAAGCCGGGCGCAAAGCAGCGGATAACAGGATAAAGGGCGTAAAACGAACAGCGCTGCTGTTTAACTTCGGCATGCTGGCTCTGCTTAAATATGTACCCTCCCTGCCATATCATCTGCTGGAAATGGCGGGATGGAAAGGTGGATATTTTGCACTTTCACTGCCACTTGGAATCTCGTTTTATACATTTGCGTTATCGGGATATCTGTTTGATGTAACTGACAGAAAAGTACCGGCAGAAAAGCGCTTTGATCGTCTTTTGTTATTTGCTTCATATTATCCTCTGCTGATTGAAGGCCCGATCTGCAGATATGGTGATCTGATGCCGGAACTGTTAAACGAGAGAAAGAGTACGGCTGAAAATCTGTATCGTGGGGGCATCAGGGTTCTTTGGGGTGTATTTAAGAAAAAAGTGGTAGCGGACAGGGCCGTCCTGCTGGTTGATATCGTATTTGCAAAAGATGCATCCTTTGGCGGAGCGATCAATATCATTGGTGTTCTGTTTTATTCCCTGATGCAATATGCTGACTTTTCAGGTGGAATTGATATGGTACTCGGCATATCGGAAATGATGGGAATACATCCTGCAGAAAACTTCCGGCAGCCATATTTTGCAACATCACTGGGTGATTTCTGGCGCAGATGGCATATTACCCTCGGGGCCTGGATGAGGGATTATGTATTTTATCCGTTTGCGTTGTCGAAACCGGTTCAATTCCTCACAAATAGACTGAAGCAGAGAAAACTAAAGAGCCTTTCCAGAACAGTACCGGCTGCTGCAGGAAACCTGCTGGTATTTTTCCTGGTTGGCATCTGGCATGGGAAAAGTACAAACTTTATTGCATGGGGAATGTATAATGGCCTTGTACTGGCTGCTTCAGCCCTGATGGAGCCTTATTTTTCCAGAATACGCACGGACAGATATCGTATTCTGAAAATATTGCGTACATTCCTAATTGTCAATATCGGATGGTTTTTTGACAGAAGTTCATCGTTTGGTCATGCACTTCAGATGCTTAAAAATGTTGTTCTTCATCCGGATTTGCATCAGCTGACGGACGGAACGATCTCGATGCTTGGCCTGAAAACGCCGGATGTCTGCATTCTTGCAGTGGGTGTTCTGCTTGTTTTTAGCATATCGGTTCTGAAGGAAAAGGGAAAAGATATAACCGGACTTCTTCGAAGAAAAAGTCCGGTTATACAGTTTGTGTTGATCTATCTTCTGTTTCTGATTACGCTTCTGTTTTCGATACCGTCTGATCATACAGGCTTCATGTACGCAATGTACTGAATTGTTTTGTATGCCTTATCCCTTCTGAAGGTGACTGGCGACAGCAGATTTGCAGATAAAAACACACCATGCGATCATCAGCGGCATTGTATAGGTCAGCGGGTATAAATACCTGCGGCCTTCGGAATAAACGGAAAGAGGTGCCAGAAAGCAGCCTAAAATGAGAGATGAGAGCATGGGGACGAGTGCCAGCCAATCGTGTTTCTTTCTCTGCCTGTGGTGAATAATCGTGGTCCAGAGTGAAAATGCAGGAATCAGAATGGCATAAAAGCCATAAGTAAACAGAAGATTTAAAACAGGAATGCCGTAAATCACGTCGAACATGTTCTGGTAGAATGCTGCACTTTCGTCAAATGGTTCGTCACGCATGGTAATATAGTCCGGCAGATAATCGGTATTCAGCTGGCTGTGGCTATCCATGTTCATCATGGGATCATATTCTTCGAAGGAGAACCATCCTGCCAGCATGGCGTTAAATGCGTCAACATAGGCGAAAGGATGCCGGAGTCCCTCTGCAAACCAAGCTTTGAGATAGCGGACGTAATCGTCGGTTTCGCCAAGCTCCCAAAAACCCTTTACACCGTCAGCTGAAATCGGATTGTAACGATCAACAAGATCTTCCATATAGAGCAGATGGTCTATAGCCAGATATTCTTCGTGAGTGATATCGTCAGGATAGTCTTCGACATATCTGGCAGTCTGTTGAAAAGGAATGGAAAACATTTCCTGTTTTCCACCGGGTTCAACACCATACCTGGAAAACAGGTGTGGAAGAAGGCCGAACATGATAATGCTTACAGCCATTATGGGGATGAGCAGGAAAAAGCGTTTGTGTCTGATAAATACAAGAAGAACCAATAATGAAAGGAGGACAACATAGGGATTAACCTTTCTGGTCAGAGAACAGAACAGTGCCAGAATGGTGACAGACAGAAGGTATTTCCAACTGCTGAATACGTTTCCCTCGGTACGAACACCTTCCATAATCAGCACAGCAAAGATGACAAATGCCCATGTGGAAAGCGCATCTTTTGAGATGGTTTGCACACTTGCAGGATAGATAGGCAGAATACTGTAGGCAAGGAACATGAAAATGGCAGTGCATTTTCCAGTCTTAAGATGCCGGTATGCGTACCAGACAGAAACGGCAAATGCCAATCCGGTTAAAAAAGCCTGAATTAAAACATAAATGAAAAAAGCAATCTGCCAGTCGTAAAAAATTTCCTGGAGGGAAACGATGGTCCATCCCATGATCAGTGTCGACACAACGGGATGATGATCATACAGCGCATTTGCACCGCTTTGAAAACGCAGAAACTGAATCAGCTGTCCCCATGTATCATTGATCACAGTACCAGGATATAATGCAATCAGCGAAGGAAGCCAGCAAATAAATATAAGAAGGCCAATGAATAAGACGGAAACGGGCAGATTCATAAAACGGTCAAATATTCCGGGTGTTTCAATAGTATTACTTTTTTCTGCTGCCTTCATGATCAGAAAACGCATAATAAAATCCAACAGCATAAATCCTGCACAATGGAGAAATGCCAAAGGAATGAAGCCTGCAGTAAATATGAAGCGTCCTTCTTCAAGATAAACAGGAGCAGCGGCAAATGCAAAACCCAAAGGCAGGCAATAGATGAAACTGTAGTTGACCTTAGATGCAAACTTTCTCACTAAGTGCATATCAGTACCTCAAAAATGGTTATTATTTGCAATAAGTGTGGATAACGGGTGGCATATTGCTTGGCAGGACCGGGAATGAAAACGGTACGATTATACCGTTCTGTTCAATGGCGGTCAATATTTTCAAAGTACTGGCAGCAAGCTGGTTATCCTGAATAACGGTACAGATGCTGAGCAGCTTCTGAGTCAATTGAAAAAACTGTTTAATCACTGTCATATAACGAAGCCCAAAGCACATGGGGGAATTACTGCACACATCTGCACTGGTTTATGGATCAGGGATCCATAAGTGAACGCTAACGAAAATGCAGGAAACTGACTTACGGAACAATAAAGATGCTGTTATTTGGAACAAAAGAGGATAATAAGTTGAAAAAGAAGATACGCCGGATAAGTATATTTACAGGATTGGTCGCAGTTGTTTATCTGACTGTTTTTTTATGTAATTCATTTCTGTTGAAGCGGGACAGTGCGTCATTTCTGCCTATACATGAAATACAGGAACGAAGTGATGTTGAAGTGGTTTTTATAGGATCTTCTCTTGTCCGTAACGGCATCAATCCGGATATTGTAAACCGCGAAACCGGCCTTGTCTGTTTTGATCTTGGTATTCCGGGAATGAAGCTGCCCGGTGTTGAAACCTGTATCCATTTCATTGCAAAGAAAAATAAGCCGCGATATATCATTGTGGCGACAGAGCCAGATGTGTTTACTGTGGGAATATCAGCGGAAACAAATATGATTGAACGGATTTGGCCCAATCTGGAAACACCGATGGAACGTTTGATGTTTTATCTTGATTTGTGCAAAAGGAATGGCACATGGATTGAAAATGCACTGATATTTCAACAGGATATGGTTAAAACACTGGAAGACCTCAAAAAGGTGCTGCAAATATCCGTAATGCCGGATTATTATGCAGAAGAGATTCATGTGAAGAATCCTTCCGTCAGATATGACGGAAAGGGGTTTCTACGTGTTCTGGTAGATGAGAAACCCGAGCATAAGCTTACACATGAGTATCACCGTTGGAATGGAGATAAATTTAAAGGACTTGATTACACCGTCAAGAAAAGACTAAAAAGCATTAAGCAGGAATGCGATGCATTAAATGCCAAAATGGTCCTTATGATTCCACCTACACATTCGCTCAACATTGTTTCGTACCCATATGATATGAATCTGCTGGATGCTGTTCAGATGATCTGTGCGGAAGAGAATATTCCATATTGGAATTTCAGGAAAACCAGACGGGGGGTATGGCCGGATTTGGACGACTGTTTCTATGATCTTGGTCATCTAAGCGGTACAGGCGCAGATATGTTTAGTGAAGCACTGGGACAGTATATGAAAACATATATTGAAACTGGAACCGTACCGGATGTGTTTTATGATTCATGGGAAGAGTATCTGAAAGATACCCGGCTTCTGAATGCATGGATGGACTTTGTATATGAAGAAAATACGATTCGTATTGTTGCCGGATGCAATGGAGGAACGGATATTTGTCCGGAATATCAGTTTTCTGTTTATGACAATGGAACTGAAATAATTCTTCAGGATTATCTGGAAAATGGCAATGAGTTAGTGGTAAATGTAGACAGCGTTTCTGGAAAAAACATGAAAGTGATGGTACGCGACAAGAACCGTCCGGATGACAAAGAAGTATATTACGAATGCGTGTGCATGTAACAATATGCTTTGCAGGTTTGAAAAATGCCAGCTGAAGTATGCTACTGTCAAATAAAAATACTTGACAGCATTATGATATGGCTGTATAATCGCTCACGCTGTGATTCAGAAAGGTGTGACAAATGTGGATTCCCGTATTGAAATCGGATGGCTTTTTGATTTCTACGGCCCTCTTCTGAGTGCACGACAGAGTGAATTGCTGACCATGTGGTGTGAGGAGGACATGTCGCTGTCCGAGATCGCAGAAGCGACAGGTGTCAGCCGGCAGTCGGTTTCATCTGTTCTCCATATGGCACAGGATCATTTAAAAAACTATGAAGAAAAACTGGGTCTGCTGGCACGTCATCGGCGTCTGACCAATGGGTTGGAACAATGCCTGAAACTGTTGGAAACAGATCCGGTTCAGGCCAGAGACCTGATCAAACAGCTGCTCAGCGAGGAGGAATAAAATTGGCCTTTGAAGGATTGACACAACGTCTGCAGCAGGCATTTGCCAAACTGCGTGGAAAAGGCACGCTGGGTGAGGAAGATGTCAAGGTTGTTATGAGAGAAGTCCGTATGGCACTTCTTGAGGCAGATGTTAACTATAAGGTTGTCAAGGACTTTGTTAAGAAGACAACAGACAGATGTTTACAGCCTGAAACGCTGAAAAGCTTCAATTCGCAGAATCAGGTTGTAAGTATCGTCAACGAGGAACTGGTTGCTCTGATGGGCGGAACGAACGAACGTCTGCAGTACAGTTCTTCTCCGATTTCCGTGTTCATGCTTTGCGGCCTTCAGGGTGCCGGTAAAACGACGATGGCAGCCAAATTGGGCAGATTCCTCAGAAAAGATGGAAAACGTCCGCTGCTGGTTGCGTGTGACATCTATCGTCCTGCGGCTATCAAGCAATTGCAGGTGGTGGGCGGACAGGTTGGAATTCCGGTTTTTGAGCGCGGGACGCAGAACCCGGTCAAGACAGCGCAGGAGGCTGTTGAATATGCCAGATCACATCAGAATGATGTCGTGATCCTGGATACGGCCGGCCGGCTTCATATTGATGAAGCGCTTATGGAAGAGCTTCATCAGATTTCTGAAACGGTTCATCCAAGTGAAATTCTGCTGACCATTGATGCCATGACTGGTCAGGATGCAGTGAATGTGGCAGAAAGCTTCAATCAGAAGCTGGAAATCACGGGTGTGATTCTGACCAAGCTGGATGGCGATACCCGCGGTGGTGCTGCCCTTTCCGTCAGAGCGGTAACCGGGAAACCGATCAAATTTGCTGGCATCGGCGAGAAACTGGGGGATATTGAACAGTTCCATCCGGACCGGATGGCTTCCCGAATTCTGGGACTTGGAGACTTGCAGACGCTGTTTGAAAAAGCGCAGGAGAATATCGAAGTTTCTCCGGAAGAAGCAGTCGATATGACCCGGAAGCTCCAGAAGATGGATATCAATCTGGAGGATTATCTGCAGCAAATGCAGCAGATGAAAAAAATGGGACCGCTTTCAAGCATCCTGAAGATGATTCCGGGGATGAGTCAGCTTGGGGATATTGATATTCCTGAGGATGCGATGAAAAAACCTGAGGCGATCATCCGGTCAATGACACCTAAGGAACGCAAACACCCTGAAATACTTAATGCCAGCCGCCGACGGCGTATTGCAATGGGAAGCGGAACGACGGTGCAGGATGTCAATCAGCTGATAAACCAGTTTGAGCTGGCGAAGAAGCAGATGAAAGCGATGATGAACCAGGCAAAGGGTAAACGCGGGAGGATGCGGTTCCCCGTCAAAATGTAAGCCACCAACAATCTTTTGATTGAGGTATATATTCATTTTTCTAGGTTTCGATTAAGGAGGAAACTTTATTATGGTTAAAATTCGTCTTAAGAGAATGGGCATGAAGAAAAAGCCCTTCTATCGTATTGTTGTTGCTGATGAGCGCGCAACCCGCGATGGCCGTTTCATTGATGAGATTGGCTATTACAATCCGGTTTCCAATCCTGTAGAGCTGAAAGTGGACAACGAGAAAGCACAGCAGTGGATGAAGAACGGTGCCCAGCCGACTGATACGGTTCGCGGCCTGCTTAAGAAGACCGGTGCTATCGCTAAGTAATCTCAATTGGGTATTTTCGGAAAGGTAGGCTTCGAATGGAAGAGCTGGTTCGTTATATGGCCAAGTCACTGGTGGACCATCCGGAAGCGGTTGATGTACGCACGGTTGAGGAGCCGGCAAGTACGGTGATCGAATTGCGCGTTGGACCCGAAGATATGGGAAAAGTCATCGGTAAACAGGGAAGGATTGCCAAAGCGATCCGGACTGTCGTAAAGGCAGCAAGCGCAAAGAGCGAAAAACCCGTTTATGTTGAGATTATGGACTAAGCCGAACAGAATTGAACCGCGCAGCAATGCGCGGTTATTCAGTTTTACGGGAAACTCATATACACCAATTGATGAAAGCGGTGATTAATATAAAAACGCAGTACTTGTTAATAGGTGAAATCATAAAGCCTCAGGGCATCAAGGGTGAATTGAAACTGCGCGCTGAAAGCGAAGACATGTCGAGATATGGACGACTGAAGGAAATATATCTTAAGAAGGAAGATCGATTTGAAAAGCGTCACGTAATAAAGGGACGCGCAGCGGGGGGCTTTGCATATCTTCAAATAGAAGGAGTTTCTGACCGGAATGCTGCTGAAGATATGCGTGGGCAGATGGTGTATGTGGAACGGAGCGATGCGATTGCGCTTGAATCAGGCAAACATTTTATCTGTGATCTGATCGGCTGTACAGCATATGATGAACATGGAAATCAAATCGGTGTTTTGCGGGATGTTCAGCAGCCCAATGCCTATTGTGATGTATATGTGTTTGACACGGAACGCGGAGAGATGATGATGCCCGCCTTAAGCAGAGCAATCTGTGATGTGAATGTTGATCAGGGAAAGATGGTTCTGAAGTCGGACGTTCTTGAGGAGATCGCATTGTGGCCTGACAGCCAGGAAGTGCATGATGACTGAGGTGTAAAAATGCTCAAAAGGTTAATCGTCGTTTTCTGTTTCCTGTGTGGAATTGCGGTATCATCGGCATTGTCTCAGACACTGCCTTCGGCCGATCTGCTTTCACCCGGCTTTGCCAAGTGGATTGATTCCTCTGTATCGGGGGATGCTGTGCACCTTGAGGTAAACGGATCAATAGAGGAACTGTTTCATATCAGGGATCTGTCGGTCTTAAAAAGCCTTTTATCACAAATAACGCTTGAGAGTACTACAGGAAAAACGCAGAAACATGAAATAACGCATCTGCGTGTGAGGACAGGTGGGGAGATCCTTTCAGATATTCGTTATTCGACAGACATGGATTCGATCCATTTTACGGTTGATGGGAATGCATACTCATTACCGTATAATGAGCTGGGGATTTCTCCTATAGGGGAAAAACCGTTCGAGTGGCTTGAAACGCTGCAGTCTATTTTTATCCGGAATTCCTGGCTTGAGCGCTTTGATATGGATCATCTGAGCAAACTGCTGACCTCCGGGAAACTGGTGGAGCAGATTCCTTTTGTGGAAACCGGAACGATTCAAGTGACAGAGGGATATTCTGATGATGGTCTTCGTCTGACGCGTTTGGCACTGGATGGGGATGTAGTTTGCTTTGGACAGCAGTGGCAGGTTACGGGTTCCATATTCAAGCCTGGCGGGAGTGCACCGAAGGATACCGCAGAGGTTCAGTTTATTCATGATAAGGACAACTCACTGAAAATCACTCTGAGTTCGAAATATACACCCGAAAAGGGATCAAAAAACAAGACCGGCGCTGTCACGGCAAATGCAAGAGTAAATGTGAACGGGAAAATCGGCGGTTATGATGTAACATATACTTTCGGTTTGAAAGTCCGTAATGACTGGAGTACTGACGGGGATATTCTTTCTGAAAAACTGACAGTAACGCCATCGTTAAACTGGACGGACAAAACACCGGGAAGGCGCTATCAACATTTGAATTCAGGAAGCCTGACCCTGAAAAATGTGTTTCGTATTATGAGCAGGGAGTCAGATGTGCAGATTATATCCGGTACGGATGAAACGACCGTTGAATTGACAATGGATGGAGAACATGTTATTGTAGGTTCCCTTGGAATGCGGTTTGATACTGTGCCTGTCGATGACGTGATACCTGGTGATGGAGAAGTGCTGACCGGTTCGGCATTTAAGCAGCTGACAGATGCGTATGTCAGGAAAATCAGTAAGCAGATCTATGGGTATCTGGATGGTAAAACCCAGAAGAAGATTACGCAGGGATTGTAATCATACGGAGGTTTTTATGAAAAAAGTATTAATTGCATTATTCACTGCCTGGATGCTGCTGGTTCCCATTTTGGCCTCGGCATCAGGGAGCTATGTTGCAGGCGATCTGACTAAGACTGCAATTTCAGACAGCCTTGAACAGGGAAATCAAATACATTATCATGTGACATTGAAAGGTAATCATACGGAAACTCCAACTGCTCAGATGGCAGCATTTTATGATCTGCTTTCACGTTGTTCCATAGATGGAACCATGTATGCGAAAGATGGAAATACAGTTCAGCATATCCAGATGGATATTGAAGATGTCCGGTTCTTTGAAGCGACTGCCGTTCAGTCATCTGAGGGAATGATTTCTTTTGCCACGAATCTGACGGGCGATAATGTATATTCTTTCCAAAATGAGATGAATTCGGAAAACTTTACACCAATGGACCTGCTGTACGATGACTCGGGCATTCGCAGTACGGATGAAGGCTTCAGAAACTTACCGGCCATGCAGCGCCTCAAGGTAACCACTTCTGAGGTGACGCTGATGATTGTTCAGACAGTATTGGGCTGGACAAGTGCAAATCAGATTGATATGGATGGTGAGTTTTATACATTTGACTTTGAATATATTGAACCGACAGAGACACGTTCCGGTGTTGCACAGCGTATGATAGGAAAGGTGACAGGAGATCAGTTCTGTGCACTGTTCTGGGATATCACCTCTATAATGGACTGGCAGCATCCTGAATTTCAACGTGCATTGGCAGATGTATTGGCAGAACAGGGTGTTACCAGAATTCAAGCCAGAAAGTTTACGGATGCACTGTTCCCGGATATTCCGATTGATCCGGAGGTAGATTTTGTAGAACCGAGCCATATTATTGAAGATGATGGTACGCTGTGCAAATATGGCGATATATCTTATTTTTTGAAGAAAGCAACCAAGTATATTGACAAGCTCTGGGAAGAAAGCTACAGTACACCGCTTGAACTGATTGTCTCATATGATGATTATGGCGAAATGGTCGGACTGGATGCTGTGCTTCCGGTCTTTACAAAGGCGCTTCCCTACGAAGGTACTTTTACATATTCTACCCTGACAGATGATGATTGGCAGGTGCTGACCACTTCGCATGGAGAGCTCCAGGTGGATGATCATACCAGCGTTATCGGTGATTACAAGCACCTGAACGGGGAAGACGTGAATGGCCATAATGGAAATACACTTGATGCTGACCTTGTTGTTTTCAATCAGACAGAAAATTCAAAAATCGGATTTGGCATAAACGGAGAATGGAATTACGATACTGTTGATGAAGGAACGGGTACGTATCAGGAAAAGACGACTGGAAATGGAATGCTGACGCTGCATACTGGTTTGGGTGACATCGTTGGCATCACTGCCCAGATGGACGGTCTGATGAGTACTACCGGAGTGGATTTTAACTATACCTCTGAGATTGAGCTTTCAGTGCTGGAACAGTTAAATATTCAGATGAGCACTGTGATGAATCAGGAGACAGTTACTGAGATGGTACTTCCTGCGGGAGAAATCATTGATATTACTGTTCCCGATAAAGTAATAATGGAAAATATCAAATCCCAGATATCTGCAAATATGGTGTCATCCTTTATTAAGCTGATGGGAAATGAAAAGATCATGCAGGATTTAAATGTTCTGTTTGGAAATTGATGAAACGCAAAAAAGAGATGGAGTGATCCATCTCTTTTTTGGTCTCTTTATAAGGCCGGGGATGTGTTGCGGTTGAGAACTTACCAAGTAACGGTTCCATTTCCACTTATTGATACAGGCGTCTGATAAAAAGCAGCCAGGGCCTGAATCATATAATCAATATCAGTTGTACCGGCGGTTTCATAACTGGAATGCATGGCAAGCTGTGCCAGACCAATGTCAGCAGTATTCATCGATGCGTGTGTGTTGGCAATGTTCCCGAGTGTCGAACCGCCACGTATATCAGAACGATTTGCAAAATGCTGAACCGGGATGTTATGCTCATTGCAGATTTCTGAAAAAACAGCATCAGAAAGCGCATCTGTCGTATATTTCTGATTGGCGCTGTGCTTGATTACGACGCCTTTGTTCATGTAGACACGGTTTTGTTCGTCATATTTCTCTGGATGATTTGGATGGACGGCATGAGCATTATCTGCTGACAGCATGAAGCTTCTGGCGATCATTGCTGAGAGTGGAAGATTCGACGAACATTGTGCTGCGATCTGTGAAAAGGTATCTGTCATGAATGTTGAATCGGCACCCTGTTTGCTTCCGCTTCCGACTTCTTCATTGTCAAAAACAGCAAACACAGGGACAGTATCATTTGAAGCAGCCTCAAGTGAAAGAAATGCATGGAAACTGGTAAATGCGCATTCGAGGTCGTCGATACGCGGACAGGATATAAACTGTTTTTTTGTGCCCCAGATGGAACCCTGCATTCGATTGAACAGAAAGAGATCCGTTCCTATAATCTGATCTGGAGATATTTGTGAAGCTTCCGCAAGCTGCTCAATAAGCACTCCGGTATCATTTTCATCGCCGTACAGGGGCAGAAGGTCAATCTGTGGATTGTATTTATAGCCGTCATTGATCTCGCGATTGAAATGAATGGGCATGTTGGGAATCAATGCGATATCTCTGTCGAGCGTAACAAGCTTCGAATAAAGGGATGTTCCGTCTTTAACGATTAAACGGCCGGCAACAGACAGCGGACGATCCAGCCAGGTGGACATGATCATTCCGCCGTATACCTCTGTGTTCAGACGCATATAGCACTTGCAGGACGGGCTTTCAGCGCGTGGCTTTAATTTGAACATGGGCGAGTCTGCGTGACTGGAGACAATCTGGAAATGCGTCACATCATTCTCTGGAATAATAAAGGCAATAATCGCTGAACCGTTCTTGGTTACATAATACTTTTCACCGGGGACGAGTGCCCATTGCGCGGCTTCATCCAAACGGCGGAAGCCATGTTGCTGCAGCAGAATGGAAAGCTGCTCAACAGCATGAAAAGCTGTAGGAGATGCGCTGACAAAATCTAGAAATTCAGTTGCCTTGGATGAATATGTCATGTTAACCTCCGCTTAAAAAGAAATAGTTTCATGAAGCCGTTCAACGTTCCGGTCAAGGAAAAGGAGTACGCCATTATCACCCGATGAACTGTTCCCATAATGGTACAAATTGTCGAATGGAATGCCGGCGCGTGTGACATTTGCGTTGCGTAACCATAAACAGGAATAGACAAGATGAAGCTGTTCGGCATTGTTCAGATTGGACCGCCATGCGTGCTTCATACTGTTGAAAAGATTTACAATGTGACGAATACCCATGGAACGGCTTTCCTTAATCAGGGCGTTTACCAGTTTTGACTGACGATTGCCCCTGCCAAAGTCATTGTCAAGTTTTCTGCACCGTACGTAAGATAGTGACTGTGCGCCATTCAAACGACACTCGCCTTCGGTTAAAGGGTTGTCTGGATACAGGCCGACTTCCTTGGTAATATATTTTGCTTCGGCATCTGTGATTTCAACAGATACGCCCCCTATGGCATCTATTATGGAAACCAGGGATGAAAAATTAAGTCTGAACCACCCGTCGAGCTCAATGTCGAAATTTGAGGAAATAACATCCATTAGGGCATCTTCGCCGCCGAGACGAATTATGGTATTAATTTTTTTATCGGAACCATTATAGTCAAGGAGTATATCTCTGGCGAAAGTAACCAGGCCGATTTTGTGCTGGTCAAAATCAAGATGAACTAGCAGAATGGTATCGCTGCGTCCAATATCATTTAATGATCCATAATTGTCCATTCCGATGAACAGATAATTATGCTTGCCATGCGGGGCCAGAATGAGAAGTAAAGCGACAATAACAATGAGAATTGCTGGTATGATATAAAGTCTCTTTTTCTTTTTGGCCTGCCTGGGAGCAGACTGTGACATATAAATAAACCTCCAATGGCATAAATTGCCCCGGGTTTCCCCGGGGCTGACGTGGCTATTGTTTGCCGAGCATTGCAGCGCCGATTATACCTGCATCTGATCCCAACTGAGCAAGCAGGATAGTGGCGTACGGCTGTGTCTTATAGAAGATAAATGGCTTAACTGCTTCGCGGACAGCATCCAGGAGGAAATCGCCTGCATTGGATACACCGCCACCAAGTACGATGATTTCCGGATCAATGGCATTGATAATATTAACAATGCCGTGGGCAAGCGCTTTTACATAATTGTTAAACAGCTTTACAGCAATGGCGTCGCCTTCCTTGGCAGCATCAAATACCGTTCTGGCAGTAATTTTATCCAGATCATTCTCGCACATCTGCATGATCAGGCTTTCAGGATGATCGACTACAGCTTTGCGGGCTTCACGGATGATGGCAGTCGCAGAAGCATATCGTTCAAAGCACCCGCGTTTTCCACAAGTACACGGTTCTCCGTCAAGACGAATAACCATGTGTCCTATCTCAGAACCAACACCATGAGAACCTGAATAAGGTCTGCCGTTGATGACTACGCCTCCGCCAACACCGGTCCCCAGAGTAATGAAAACGCTGGATTGTGTTCCTGCACTGACACCGGCAACAGATTCTGCAAGTCCTGCAACGGTTGCATCATTATCTACATAAACAGGGAGTCCTGGGAAATACTTGTGCATGTCGGCAATGAAGGGAACTTCATGCCAGCCCAGGTTGGTACAGAAAGGGATAACACCGGTTTTGGGATCACAGATGCCTGGGACGCCAACGCCAATTGCTTCTACCTGCTCGGGCTTGAGATGCATCTGATCCAAAATGGCATTGCAAAGGTCTGCAATATCATGAACAACATCCTGATATGGCCGTTCGGCGCCGGTTTTAATGGAGTCCTTGATAAGAATATGACCGCTTTCATCGACGATGCCGGCTTTTATGCCTGTACCGCCAATGTCGATTCCGATATAATACATGAGAGACCTCCAACGAAACTTTTTTCATTAAAATGATTTTACAGCCTTTGCCTATAGAGGGTCAAGCAGTTTTCAAAAGAAATTCAGGCTTGACATGCAACAGAAGATAAAAATGCCGTATAATGTATCTGGTAGAATGCTTACAGAATTGAGGAATAAAGTATGCAGGTCACTGTTCGTCAGTTTGCTAATATGCTGCACTTGAATATAGTCTGTGATTCGATTTCGGCTTCAGAACGGCTTATCATGGTGCCAGATATATGTCGTCCAGGACTCCAGTTTGCCGGGTATTTTGATGTTTTTGCATATGAACGGCCACAATTAATTGGAAAGACGGAAATGTTATTTTTGAAAAGTCTGGATCCAGATATACGGCGAGAACGTTTGGAACGCTATTTTTCCTATGAATTGCCATGCGTTATTATTGCAAGGGGAATGGAATGTCCGGATGAAATGATATTGATGGCACGGTCCCGCGATGTACCTGTTTATGGTACGAAAGAGGTAACTGCTGCTTTTTCAGCATATGCCATGGAGTACCTTGCAGAGGCTTTTGCACCACATGAGACACACCATGGTGTATTGATGGACGTTTTCGGCGTAGGTGTAATGATAACCGGAGACAGCGGTGTAGGAAAAAGCGAATGTGCGCTTGAGTTGATAAATCACGGTCATCAGTTGGTTGCAGATGATGTTGTTGATGTTTCACGTATCGGCATCAGCCTTTATGGAGAGGCACCTGAAATGGTACGTGATCTGATGGAACTGCGCGGTGTAGGCATCGTGGATGTAAAAAAAATATATGGAATTGGTGCCGTCGAAAGAAGAAAGAAACTGGATCTTATTATCCAGATAGCACTTTGGCAGGATGGCAAGAATTATGACCGGCTTGGAAGAGCAGATTTAACAGAGACGATTCTTGGAATAGATGTGCCATTGCTGGAGGTACCTGTACGCCCCGGGCGTAGTCTTGCAACAATTGTTGAAATTGCAGCAAGACGATGGGCACTGTCAAAGGAAGGATATGATGCGGCAGAAGAGTTGGACAGGCGATTACATGACCGATATATGTCAAAGGTGTAAAACGATTAGTCATGACGAGAAATATATTTTAAACGATTCGTTTTATCGCCATCGTACTTTTTATTGTTCAATATTTGGAAAACTGGCGCTTTGTGTCATGCCGGATTAATAATAGTATTCTGGATGGAGGAATTACATGATTATACTGACGTATGTTTGTTTTGTTCCGCTCTGCATAGTGCTTCTATATGTCTCATGGAGTGAGAAGTTTAAGAGTATGCTGCTAAAAAACAACATTGTTTATCGGGTGGACTCTGGTCTGTCTCAAATGGGCAAATGGTATTGGGTAGCATTTGGACTATGTATGGCAGCAGGCATATTTGTCAGAGTATATCGATTTTGTGAACTTCCAAAGGGCGTGAACCAGGATGGCGGACGTGGAGCACTTGAAGCTTTTTTACTCTTGAACAATGGAGTGGATTCATTTGGACGTTCCTGGCCTACATATTTCGAAGCATGGAAATATACAAATATGTCAACATTGTATTCGTGGATGATGATACCATTTGTTAAAATATACGGGAATACGGTGTTCGCAATGCGTCTTCCTTCGCTATTGATCAGCGTACTGATGCTTCCTGTTATGTGGGATTTGGGAAAACGGATGAAAGGACGTTACTTTGGCTTGTTACTTTTGTTTTTGACAGCAACAAATCCATGGCAGATTTTACAGAGCCGTTGGGGAATAGACGCTAATATAATGCCGCACATTTTTGTCATTGCGTTCTGTTTTTTATATATTGGTATTGATAAAAAAATATTTTTGCTGATTTCAATGGTTTTATTCGGCCTCACGGTATATGCTTATGGACTAGCAGCTTTTCTTGTACCAGCATTTTTAGTGCCAACAGCTGTATATCTTACAGCAAGAAAAAAAGTAAATATCCCGACGTTGGCAATTTGTGTTTGTATCTTTACGGCTGTTGCAGGAATGTATTACTGGACACTGGCAATAAATGCGTTTGGACTTGAAACAGTAAAAATCGGCCCGATTACACTGCCCTATCTAGAGTATTCGCACCGTGCAAGTGAAATTGCACTTGCACAGCATGATGGTATACTGGCGATGGCAGATGATTTGTGGGGTGTATTTGAAATCTTTTTTGAAGTTAATTTTAATAATGCACCGTATGATGTGATTGAATGGTCAGATGCAATGTACCGTTTTATGCCTGTTTTTTATGTTTTTGGTTTTGTCTGGATTTGGAAAATGCGTCGCCAGGATGTAAGAAATGGAAAGGATACACGCAGGAGAACATATTCTGTTTTTATGATGACATATCTGTTGGCAGCGCTGTTTACCGGACTTCAAACAGGAATGACGGTTATGAGATTTAACTATTTGTTTTATGCGGTTATTCTGCTTTCAGGATATTGTATTTATGAAATGGGAAAACGTTTCCGGAGTGCGGCTACAATTGTTATTGTTCTGATTACTTTAAATTTTACAGTTTTT
>JAFUHD010000346.1 GCA_017469025.1 Clostridia bacterium | reverse complement strand
TATAAAAAGAAAAACGGGGCATTACTGCTCCGAATTTTCATTTAATCGCACTCACCACGATCCACCCTGCCCTGCCATAGAGCTTCACATATTTGTACTTGCTTAGCGGATCCTGCGTCTCTGTTCCGGAAACAATCACACACTGCGTCCCGGCGGTAAGAACGCCGAGGGACGCGCTCTTATACTTTGATGTCCGCCGGATCGTTGCATTGTACGCAAGCGTCACATTCCTGAGAGATGTCTTCGGTGTATCGACGGTCTGTTTGTACTCTATGAAAGGACACTGGAACCAGTCTGTCCAGAATGACTTATCGAGTTTATGCTTCACTACACCGTCCCCGCGGCTGCCGAGTGTGCTCTCGATCGTTTCCCCATTACCAATATAAACACCGACATGATTTCCGTGCTTACGGCTTATCACGATGAGCCCCGGACACTCCGGCAAAGTGTCAATGCTGCCCTTGACTGTTGCAAGATCATACATGGAGCCTGCCGGAAGGTCATATTTGCTCTGATAGTTCGGACAACCAACACCACCCCACAGATAGGATTTCACCAGGCATACGCAGTCCACACCATAGTAACCGCGATTTGCAAGTGAACGAAGCTGCTTTATTCTTGCTTCC
Source organism: Clostridia bacterium (assembly GCA_017469025.1). Lineage (GTDB taxonomy): Bacteria > Bacillota > Clostridia > Christensenellales > Aristaeellaceae > Ventricola. Next base: position 952 of record JAFUHD010000346.1, on the reverse strand, counting down.
GTATAACCGGAACGCGATGCCGGTACTCCGCCTTTCTTGCACTGATTTACCTTCTGCGTTATGTAGGAATCGGTTATCGTATTCAGTGTTCCCGCCCACATATACTTGGTTTTCAGGGCAAGAGCCATTTTCACATGCTTGACAAGTCCCTCATTTGTATATATGCTCATTTCTTACCTCCGATAAGATTCAGAATCTCTTTGAGTTTATCATAGCCGAACTGCGCAGAGTACGACACCATAAAACCGGCGACGATTGCTCCCGCAAAATAGTACCATTCAGGAGATATTTCAAAGATGGTAAGATATGCGCAGACTGTGCCGACTGTAAGGATCACAGCGAGAACGGTTGCCGTGATCTGCGGAGGGATCTTCGGAATCATCGACTTAAATAATTCCGTCAACGAGCTGGTAAGTATTATCAGCACTCCAAGCGCGGTAGTTATTACTGCAATATCAAATTTCATTGTAATCCTCCGTTTCCGCTTCCAGGGCATCTTGCAGACGTCCTGTTACTGCATCAATGACCTGTTTCTTTGTCTTTGTATCCATTTTTTTGCTTTTTGCGATCTTCAGCACGTTCTCTGCTTTGGATTTCCAGGCGTAGAAGCCAAAAGCCATCGCTGTCGGAGTGCCTATGTAATTCAGCAGTTCCCGAAGCTGCTCACGTTCTTCATTGACAATATAAGCACCGAAAACGGCTCCTGCCGCCCAGATCACGACGGCAGAGCCGAGCACGACCTTTGAAAACTCCGTCTTCATCAGTCATTACCGCCGTACTTCGCCACATCGTTCGCGTGATTTGCGGCGAGTTCGACGGCGGTCAGTGCGCGGGTGTAGAAGCGTCCGTTATACAACTTGCCATTGATAGGTCTATCCAGCACACTGGCATTTTCGATGCCCAGCAAAGAAAAAATATATTTTGATGCGTTCCTGTTTTGTGTAAAAGACTG
>JAFUHD010000345.1 GCA_017469025.1 Clostridia bacterium | reverse complement strand
TTTCTGAACTGAAGTGAGAACGCAACAGACTTTGTGCCAGGCATCATGGGTGCACCACGGTAGATGTCAAATACGTTTGCAGCTGAAAGGATCGGTTTTCCGGCTTTCTCGATGACTTTCAGGACACTGCCGACCGTTGTACTTTCTGACATGACAAGTGCAAGGTCACGGGTTACAGCGGGGAACTTTGGCAGAGGCTTGATATGAGCAACTTCAGTCTGCATCTCTCCAACTGATTTCAGATTGACTTCGGCAACGATCACACGTTTGGTAAGTTCAAAGGCTTTCCGGGTATTGGGATGCAGTTCGCCGATAGTTGCTATACGGTTTCCGTTTACTTCGATAAATGCGGTTCTGCCGGGATGCAGATAGTTTTCATGTCCGCGGATTACATCACCGTGCAGGCCAAAGGATGCAAGAAGATCAATGACAATATCACGGATCAGGAAGAAATCGACTTTATCACCGTATGCACCAATAGCAAGGGTCGGTATCTCAGAAGGCAGTTCTCCTGTTTTGCGGTTGTATTCATCAAAAATGGGAGCTATCTCGTAGAGCATGGCCTCGTCATTGTTGCGGTTTTGATTAAGGGAAAGTGTTCCCAGCATACTGGGAAGCAAAGTGCTGCGCATGACACTTGTGTCCTCACCCAGCGGATTGCGCAGTGCCAGCAGTGTTCTCCGTGGGTCATTCTCAGCGAGATTCAGCTTATCAATGCTCTTTGGACTGATGAACGAGAAATTCCGGATCTCATAGAGACCTTTTGAAGCAAGGAAACGGCCGACGCGGTCTGCAATGCGCATGTTGGCATTTCGGGAACCCGGTGCTGTTTCACCGCGCAGAAGTGTGGAGCCAATATACTCATAACCGTGTATTCTCAGGACTTCTTCGGAAAGATCAGCTTCATTCTCAATGTCCTCGCGGTAAACCGGTGGAATGACTGTCAGCATATCCCCTTCAATGTCTGCCTGCATATCGAGGCGGCGCAGAATGTCAACCATTTCTTTGCCTTCAATTTCCATTCCAATCTTACGGTTGATTCTGCCAACGCTTGCCTCAATCCTCGGCTGTGGTTTCGGATTTGGGTAGCAGTCATAAACGTCGTCAACAATTTCACCGGCATCAAGCATATCAACAAGCTGGCAGGCTCTGTTAGCAGCTTCAAGACAGGTTGCGGCACATACACCTCGCTCAAATCTGCCGCTTGCTTCGGTTCTGAGGCCGAGAGCACGTGTAGTAAGACGGATGCTGGTCCGATCAAACGCAGCGGATTCGAAGAGAACGGTTGTTGTTTTCTCCGTGATTTCGGATTCCTCACCGCCCATAACACCTGCAATGCCTGTTGCATTGTTTTCATCAGCGATCATGAGCATATCCGTAGTCAGAGCGCGTTCTTTTCCATCGAGTGTTGTGATGGTTTCACCAGGAAATGCTCTGCGAACGATAATATGACCATTCTTCACTTTGCTCAGATCAAACGCATGCATCGGATGGCCGGTCTCAAGCATTACATAATTTGTAATATCAACAATATTGTTGATGGAACGGACGCCGGCACCATGAAGCGCCTTACGGAGCCACATTGGAGAAGGACCGATTTTAACATTTTTTACGATTCGGCCAACGTAACGCGGGCAGAGTTCTGTATCCCGGACATCAATGCTGACATAGTCGCTCATTTTCCCCTGAACAGTCTTGAAACTGATTTCAGGCTTTTTGAACTGTGTTCCGACGGTTACAGCTGCTTCACGGGCAACACCCCAAACACTGAGACAATCAGGACGGTTCGCCAGAATTTCAAAATCAATAATCTGATCATCAATACCCAGAATAGAGTGTACATCTGTACCGGGTGTATAGTTTTCATGAAAAATCAGAAGGCCCTTGTCTCCAACAGACGGGTACAGATATTCAGGGACACCAAGTTCTGGACCTGAGCAGCACATTCCGTAGGAATCTACACCGCGCAGCTTGCCTTTTTTGATCTTGATACCGCCTGGCAGTTCAGCACCAACAAGTGCGACAGGCACCTCATCCCCTTCGTGGACGTTCGGTGCACCTGTTACGATTTGGACCGGTTCTGCCTCGCCTACATCTACCTGACAAACGACCATATGATCCGAATTCTCATGCGGGACAACGGACAGAATTTTGCCGACAACGACATTTTTTACTTCGGCAGACTGATCTTCAATGCCTTCCACACCGGTTCCGTGCATGATCATGGCATCCTGAAACGCTTCAGCATCCATGGGGATCGCAGTATAGGACTTAATCCATTGCATTGGTACTTTCATTGCTTATCTCTCCTCCAATCAATCCTCACGGAACTGAGACAGGAAACGAACATCGCCTTCATAGAGAAGCCGCATGTCGGTAATCCCATAATGAAGCATTGCAATCCGCTCAATACCGAGTCCAAACGCAAAGCCGCCATAGACACTGCTGTCAATGCCGCACATATCAAGGACCTTCGGGTTGACCATTCCGGCACCGAGGACTTCAATCCAGCCGGTACCTTTGCAGACACGGCATCCTTTGCCATGACAGGCAACGCAGGTCAGGTCAACTTCTGCAGACGGTTCGGTGAATGGGAAGAAGGATGGACGGAAACGGGTCTTGACATCCTCACCGAACAGAGACTTTGCGAAAATATCCAGGGTGCCCTTGAGATCAGCCATGGTGACATCTTTATCGATGACGAGACCTTCCATCTGATGGAATACGGGAGAATGAGTGGCGTCAACTTCGTCCGCACGGTATACACGTCCGGGACAGATGATGCGGATCGGGGGCTTTCTTTCAAGCATCGTGTGGGCCTGAACACCGCTGGTCTGTGTTCTGAGAACGATATTATCCTCAATATAGAAGGTATCCTGCGCATCTCTTGCAGGGTGGTTTTTGGGAATGTTGAGCAGCTCAAAATTAAACAGGTCCAGTTCGACTTCAGGACCTTCGACAGCGTCGAATCCCATACTGGTAAAGATAGAGATCAGCTTGTCTTCAACCAGAGACAGTGGATGTTTACTGCCAAATGCTGTGTGGGCTCTCGGTTCAGTGATATCAATGACTTCACGTTCGAGAGCTTTTTCCTGTTCTTTCTCACGCAGCTTCTTCTCCATTTCATCCATCTGCTCGGTGAGTTTTGTACGGACAGCATTGATCATCTGGCCTGCCTGTGGACGCTCTTCAGGCGGCAATTGTCCCATAGAGCGAAGCATTTGTGTCAGCTGGCCCTTTTTGCCCAGTACACGAAGTCTTATTTCTTCAAGACCGGACTTATCCGCGATTTTTTCCAGTTCCTTCGCGGCTTCCTGTTGAATTTTACGGAGCTGTTCTTGCATCTCCATCTGAATATTCCTCCTCTTCAGGTAATTGTCTGTGAGCATCTGCGGTTTTATCCAAAAAAAGAAAACGTCCCACCAAGGGACGAGCATAACCCGCGGTACCACCCAAATTCATCTCTGACAGAGAGATCTCAACGCGATAACGGGCTTACCCGTTCTTTCCTAACAACCGTTCAGAAAGAAAGCTCCTGAGTGAATTTCCCGAAATGTCCATAAACGAAATTTCAGCCGGCGTTTCGCTCTCTCTGAATGTCATTTTAACCGGGCATTGGCTCAATCATCGCCTGTGCGGCGTATTATAGCCGATTTTATCGTACATGACAAGACTGTCTTTGAAGAATTGCATTATTCATGTTCAACCTGCTAGTGCGCTTTCTCATTGCGCGCATAGGTCTGATTTTATGAAATATAGTAAACGAATATAGTGGTTGAGCATGATTTCTAAACGTCTGAGTGAATCACCTCAAATTAGCTGAAAGGGCAAAGTTCAAATTCGTTTACTATAATAAGCAAGCTATTCATAATTGCCTGATCATTCATCAAACCAGTTTTTTCATGATATTCGCACAAAGCGTAGCGAGCGGCGTACCTACAACATACCCCATCAGTGCCATCAGAATGCCAACAGGTACCAGAGAACCGGCATAAGAACCAGCCAAAATGGGCGCTGAAGCGGTACCACCGATATTGGCAAGAGAAGCAACACCTGCTGTAAACAGGTCAAATCTCAAAAGCTTACAGATAAGCAGCATAAGAGAAGCGTGAATGAACAATACAATGAATCCGGTAAGAATCCAGGCGGGTGCATTCCCGAGTTCCAGCAAACTGGCGCGGGAGGCAAGCAGAGAGATTACTGCATAGAGCAGCAAATTTGAAACTTCATTCGAACCTGGAATTTTACCAAGAGGTGTCAGTGCACATGTCATTGAAACAACGGTGACGAACAGTACTGTCCAGGTTGCCTTATCAGAAAAATGAGTCAGAACATATAAATATCCTCCGATATACGTGGCGACAGCACTGACCAGAAATGCGCACCCAATGAGCAGTAAAAGACTTTGCAGCGTGACAGTTTTTCTGTTCAGCGTCGCATCTTTATCCAGTTGGACAGAGACTTCGTCCAGACGGGAGGTGTCAGCCTTTACCCATTTGTTAAAACGAGGCGCTAGATGTACAGCCCACAGGAGAAACATGACCCAGAGGGAATAGTCGATGGAGTCGATTACCAGCGCATAACCCATGTCGGCTTCGGAGATGTTCAGTGCTGTTTGGACTGCTACCATATTGCCACTGCCCCCGATCCAGGCTCCGCATAGTGCGCCGAGGCCCATCCATGCATCATTTCCGATGAAACGCTTCATGATGAGAAAAGCAATGATGAAGCCGACCATAATCGTAAACGACGCAGCAATAAAGCCAAGCAGCATACGAGGGCCAAGCCGCAGTACTTTGCGTATGTCACAGCGAAGCAGCATGGCAAAGATCATGGCGTAGGTTAAATTGTTCTTTAGTGCACTGTATGCTGCTTCTGTTTCTCCGAGGTCCCAGACTTTGAGTGTGCACAGAAGCATTGCGGTCAGGTAACACAGCACAACAGATGGGACATATTTGAAGAAATGCCTGGCAGCACCGTAAGCCTTTTTTTCCAGAGTAACCAGTACACCGGCCATAAACAGCAGTACTGATACATAGGTAAATCCATCTGTAATCATCTTTATCCTCTGTTCGAAATGGAAAACTGTTATGCCTGATCTGTTTCATAAGATTCACACCATTATGCGTTCAAAAGAAGACCTTTGCGCATTCGCTGCTCATAAATCAGGCGTATTCTGTTTTATGTTACGTTACGGGATATGTAGTTTTGCTTATACAAAAGAGAAACTGTCAAATTTCGTGTCGGGCAGGGACAAACAATATTCCGGATTGTTTGTAGAGTCAAAGCACTGTTTTTGGGATTCATAAAATATAAAAAGCACTATCACTTCTGATAGTGCTACGCTCGCTTCTAACAAAACAAGCTCATATCTGGCAGGGGCAGAAGGACTCGAACCCTCAACAAAGGTTTTGGAGACCCACGTGTTACCATTACACCATACCCCTTCGCAACGGTCGACATTATATCTCAGCTATTTAAGAATGTCAACAGATATTTCAAAAAAAGTTTTGTGCGTGCGTGAGCGTGAATGAGGTGAAGCGTGTACAGTAAAGGCTGCATTTGAAACATCAAGAAGGCTCTGCAAGATACTTTAGCGTGCTATTCCTTCGAAAGAGCCTGTTTGGTTGTGCAGTGAATGGGAACGGGATAAAAAACAATACTGATAATTCTGACAGGAAACACCGTCACCGATGATTCGTGCGTATTTTTTCGATGCCGGTATAAATCAGATAAAAGAGATGCACTACGATCAGCATGATGAGTGCCAGAGCGGCAGCATATCCGGGACGGCCAAGTACCGGAGTGACCATATCCCAGAGAGTTGCCAGAATGCCTACATCTGAGCGAAATCCAAGAAACATGTAATTCACATTGAAAGCGCCATTAATCGCATATACCGGAAGTCCAACCAGAATAATCAGTGCATAGCCAAGCCACATATCCTGATATTTCGGATGAATCTCCCCTGCCATATACCGAATTATGAAGTAGAGAATGATCAGCGCATGATACAAAAAGGTATGCAGGCAGTAGAAGTTCCAGAAGGGATACATTGTTGTGCTTGGAAAGACAACTGCCAACAGAGCCGCCGGAAAGAAGGCAAAGGCAAAAAAGCCGTTCATTCCCTTCATCCGCGGCCACATCGCAGATACAATTGTACATGCGCCGCCAAGGCTGCACAGGTGCAGCGGCAGAAATTCTGCATTGTTGACCCGAAAAAGACCCATGACTATGATTTTTGCGGCTTCAAGTGCAAGAATTGAAAGACTGATTCCTTTACGCATATTGTCTCTGCCAGACTCGCTGAGCCGGCGATACAGCATTCCGCAAAGACAGCAGACTACAGCAATAGAAAACAGCCAGGCAAGATGTCCAACAGAGAAAGTTTTAAATCCAATCTGGAGTGACTGAGCAAATATATCATCCCTGTGATACCAGAACATGTTCATAATGAATATTCCTTTCTGCTTCTGCTATTATAACAAACAGCCAGTGAAGCGTTCGGGTATTATGGCAGTATTTCTTCTGCAATAGTGCCGGTAGTCGGCTGATTTTTAAAAACACGGCCAATACGCGCATTTCGAATGGTACGCTGGCACATAAGACAGCACTCCGTATCTATCGGCTTTCCATCCTGCCAGCCGAACACGTACAAATCAGCGCCAATCATATCAGAGCGGTTTCCGTTAATGATTGCATTCTGCTCAGCATGAACCGCTTTGCACAGTTCATATCTTTCACCATGCGGTACACCCAGGCGTTCGCGTTCACAGATGCCGAGATCACTGCAGTTGGCTTCACCACGACAGGCCCCATTGTATCCGGTGGAGACAATAACATCATCTTTCACCATAACTGCACCGTATTGTCTTCTGAGGCAGGTTGATCGTCTTGCAACCTCAGCAGCAATATTCATATAGTAATTTCTTTTTTCAGGCCGCATAACGGTCCCCTCCTCTATTGTCAGCGTCTGTCTTTGGATTCCTTTTTCAAGTTACAGTAAACGAATTTGAACTTTGCGCTTTCAGCTTATTTAAGATGAATCACACAGATGTTTGGGAATTGTCAATGCTCAATATTCGTTTACTATAACGATCAATATATGTATTTCTGACTATCGTTTTAAACTGTAACAGGGATCAGCGCCAAGCTGCTTTAATTCAGCACGGACTTCACTGTAGGAAAGTAAAAGCATGGGAATAGACGGTCCGAGCGCATTTTGCAATCCTTTGTATATAAGATTGAAGTCATGCTCAGGATCACTGTAATCATTGAGATCAATGACAAAACAGAGGGCGTCCGGTGTGCCCGGAACACGGTATTTTAGTGCATAAGCACGGTTGATTATTGGCACGGTCGGCAGATACAGGCAGGCTTGTTCAAGAGGCTTTTCAAAACCGGATGTATCTGTATCCAATTCTGCATCAGTTGTGGTTTCAGCATTTTTACGACTGGCAGCGATCCGCTCAATAGTATCCGCTTTGATTACAAAAGGAGATTCAGAGTATGGATCAATAATGACATCCCGTTTTACAGGAAAGCGAAGGACGAGGGCTTCCAGTTCCTGATAACCCATGCGTTTCCAGCAATAACGGTTATAAAATTTTTTATCAATGACCGTATCAGATGAAAAGACGGCGATACATTTTGAAGCATCTGACAATGTGATCAGAACCGGTAACTCTATTTTTTGCTGTCCAACAGCAGACACTTCAAAAGGTACATACAGATTTTCGCGTTCCAGAGCCTGCATCAGTACAGCAGCTTCTGTATTGCCCTTTTCATAGGCATGTAAGGTATCCTTTAAACTTTGCATATCCTTTTCCCCTTCGTTTGGCAATTTTATGACAATAACAGAGGGTCTTGAATCAGATTGAAAATCGATCGTATCCAGCTTCACATTTTGAATGATACGTTCTCCCGCTTCAGTGTTTTAAGCTTTTGGCCGTCCCGGACAGCCAGTTCAAAGGTAATCTTAATCGTATTCTGCCCAGGAACATTGATCAGGTAATCCAATCCATCCTGTATTTCAAGTGTTGAAAATGACTGGCATATGCCGTTAAGCTTTGAAGCATAATAAATGCTGAGAGGTGTTCCATTGATCCAGATTTTATCTGCACGAATCAGAAGCTGCCGGTCAGTTTTGCCAATGGAATGCAAAGAGAAAACAAGCTGCTTATCACTGGAATGGTCAGCATTAATCATTGTAACGGTTGCAAAATAGTCATCAAAGACCGGAATGTCAGACGGCTTTTCAGCCCGCACCCATGCTTTTCTGTTGTCCGATCCTTGTGGAAGAAAGATAACCTCGTCATGGAAAATATCCGAGTCATAAAGGTTATCTGCTTTATATACCCAGAGGTCAGCAGATACCTCAGTAAGTATCCAGTCATTCATGTACTGGGCAGCTGATTCGATAACAACCTGCTGTGTATGTGTTTCACCAGGTTCGACCAGGTCGGCAAAGAATGTTTGTATAAAAACAGTATCCAGTTTGACGGAATCGATGGAGACCATGAGCGGTTCATCAGATTGATTTGTAAAGGAAAAACGGAGCGTATTCCCATATATTTCATCTACAATCAGTCCCTGAAAACCTATGGAAAAAAGCAAATAATCATGTTTTAACAGAATATCATCTGATTCCGCGACAGTGCCGCATGAAAGCATAATCAGAAAACATACGGCTAATAACAGACATGATAGGCAACGGATCATGAATAAACTCCTGCTTGATAATGTGCAGATAATAACACAGGGATGTCTGAAAAGCAATATTCCCATTGTAGCAGGAAAAAAGAACAATGCTCCCATATAAAGGAGCACTGTTCTTTTATGCGTTCTGCTCTTCGTTATTCATAGGTAAAACATGCTCAAGACTGTCTGCTTCAGCCTGTTTCGTTGTCGACTCATCATATGGGTCGATCACGTCAATTACACGATAACCGCGTTTTAGACTGAGTGCTGTTTGGTAAAGAACCCGCGGGATACATTCACCATCCTCCAAAAAGACATCTTCTCCCTGAATCATGATGATCTTGCTTGCGTCAGGGAGATCCAAAATATCATTGATCTTCGGCATTTTGTCTTCCTCCTGAACAAAAGTTACCAAAGAAATTATACCACTATATGTGTCAAAAAGTATACAAATATTTTGGAAAAATTTAACGCTGTCAAGGTGTGTTAAGATAAATGCGTCCGTTCATGACTGTTCCGATATGATTGGGGCGATTTACCGGTCTGTTTGCGGAACCAGCGGCAGAAGTAGTTGTCAGATGCAAAGCCCATGGCCTTTGAGATTTCAATTACTGTCATATGTCTGTTTTGCAACAGCATTTCTGCAGCATGAACTCTTACCTGATTAATATAATCGCTCAGGTTTTCTCCTGTAGTTTCTTTATAAATCCGTGACAGATAAACCGGATGAAAATGACAGTGATCGGCTAACGTCGTCAGTGAAAGATCGCTATTCAGATGGTCCTGTATATAGGAGTGCAGTTCAGAAAGCCATTCGGGTTGCTCTGGCTCAGTTTCAGGAATAACCGCAGGTTTTGAGGGCATTTCAGATACCAGGGATGCCAGAGCACGTTCTATTGTGCTGATGACATAATCATCTCCCTCACCTTTGAGAACATAAGCGAATGCATGCTGATCAAGCGCGGTTCTGGCATAATCGAATTCTGAGTACCCGGTGAGAAAGATCACCCGGCAGTGCGGATATAATGCACACATGCGTTTTTGGAGCTCAAGACCACTGCAATCAGGCATATTGATATCTGTCAGGAGCAGGTCAATTTGAAATTTATCGGCGATCTCGAGTGCATCTGCTGCAGAGTAACAGCAATACACCTGAAGACGGCCGTCAAATGCCTGTCTGAGCATGGAAGCCAGACTGTCGGCAATCAGTATTTCATCATCTACAATCAGGAGAAACTGCATTTGTTGTTCCCCGCCTTTGAAAAGTTAAAATTGCGGTAAGCCCATGATTTACACATTTGAGGGTAAGAGCATGATCGTCGGATTCATACAGTTGAAGCCGGCGGTACAGATTTCGAAGGGCATTTGAATCGGATGAATGTGTATCCTGTATCTGTTTCCACAGTTGATGAACCGAAGAATCATCCATCTTTCCACTGTTGTCTGATAGTATGACGCTAAAGGACTGTTCACTTACCTGATAGCGCAGCGTAACAAGACCATCACGGATACAGTCTTTTACCCCATGCTGAAAGGCATTTTCCACGATGGGCTGAATAATTAGAGAGGGTATCCGTTCCCCTGCTATTTCCTCTGGCAACGGTTCAATATCGATATGAATGCGTGGTTCAAACCGTATCCGCTGAATCTCCAGATAGTTTGTAACATGACGAATTTCATCTCGCAGTGCAACGATTTGTTCGGGCATTTTTGTAATGTAACGATAGTAGTTGCTCAGGTTTAGACTGAGCGCTGCTATTGTTTTGTTTCCATCAGATTGTGCAACCCGGTAAATCAGGTATAAGGTATTATAGAGAAAATGAGGGTCAATCTGCATTTGAAGCTGCTTGAGCTCCGCTTTCTGTGCCCGATACTGCTCTTCATATACCCTGCCGGCCAGTTGTTCAATATGTTCAACCATTTCATTGTACTGGGCATAAATATCGTCATAATCGCTCTTTCGTGTTGTTTCAATATGAAAATTTCCGTTTTCTCCGGCTTTGCGCATAGTATCGAATATATCATTGACGGGGCGAAGAATAGAGTATTCATAGTACAAGAGATAGCACAGCATGAGACCAAAGGCAATCAGCGTCAGTGTCCAGAGGTTCCGCCTGTATGTGACAAATGGAGTCATCATTTCATTGATTCTGCTGTATCCCCGCAGTGTCATGTCGATGCGCTGCAACTGTGTTTCAGATGTGAAACCGGTATTACTCTCGAGTGATGTATCAGCAGATAATCTGTTTTCGCTGCTCAATGCAAAAACTGTCCCATTGTCACGTAAAAGGATCAGTTTATCCACCGATTCATTGCGCATCTGAGAAAGTCGGTTTTCGATACTGTCAGGCGAAACGGAAATAACGATCATGAACAGAGGCCGGTTTCCTTCATATCGTGGCAGCAGCATCCACAGTCGGTCAGACCAAACGGTGTATGTGACACGGTTACGTTCTGCTCTTGCAAGCAGTTCATTCCACTGTGTGTGATCCAGATCCACATAAAGAGCCGGATCAGTACTGATCGTTTTCTGTTGTTCTGGAAGCATGATTTGAACGGATTCAGCAAGGTCGGATGAACGTTTGATCATGTATTCCTGACCGGAAAGGGATTTGATGTATACCAGTCGCTGATAATCATCAAGGAAAGAATTTGACAGCGCATAACGCATAAGATCCTTGTCTGACATGAGTTCCAGCATAAAGAACTGCAGACGGTTAAAGTCCTGATCAAGCTGCTCAGCTATATAATTGGTATGTGTTTCCAATGCCAGCTGCAAGTCATTACGTACATTTTGAATTCCGGCATTATTGATGTTGAGCCCGATTGCATAAAAGATCAGGACAGCGCCGAATGTGATGATGACCAGACGTATGAAAGCGGACTTTTTAAGGCTCAGTTTGCCTGTTTTTTTTATCACGTTTAATCCCCTTCCATCTGCATTTCATGTCAGATCAGTATACACAATAATTGTCAAAAAAGCAGCTGTATTATCCTTTTACAGAGCCGAGAACCATACCTTTGACAAAGTAGCGCTGCAGGAATGGATAGGTTGCGAGGATGGGCAGAGATGCGAGGAAGATCTGGGCACATTTTACTGTTTTATCTGAAACCAGTGCAAGTGCCTGCCAGTCGTTCGCACCCATATTGGTAAGTTTCATATCAATAACGATGGTTCGCAGATAACTCTGTAAAGGATACTGGTCCGGTGTCTTCATATAAAGTATTCCATTGAACCATTCATTCCAGTGGTAAACCGTGGAAAGAAGTGCAACAGTTGCCAAAGCAGCAGTCGAAGTTGGAACATAAATCTGCCACATAATCCGCCACTGACTGGCACCATCTATAATCGCTGCTTCCTCCAGTTCTCTCGGTGTTTGCCTGAAAAAGTTGAGCAGCAGAATGATGTTGTAAACAGGAACTGCACCCGGAATAACAAGCGCCCAGAAAGTGCCCATCAGACCTGTCTGACGTATGACCATGTACAAAGGAATCAGTCCGCCGGATACGAGCATGGTCAAAAAGAAATACCATGCATAGAAAGTACGCATATGGAACTGGTCTTTATCTTTGCTGAGTGGATAAGCGCAGACTACGCAGAAAACCATATTGAGTCCGACGCCAACCAGAACACGAAAGACAGAAACCAACATGGAATGCCAGAAAGCAGCCCGCCTGGCAACGTATGCATAGGATTCGAGCGTAAAATTCACAGGCCACAGAATAACCAGGCCGCCTGTCGCTGCTGCTGAATCAGAAAGAGAAATAGCCAGAATGTGAATGAGTGGAATAAGACAGCTAAGTGACAGGAAGGTCATCAGCAGGTAATTGCAGACAACAAACAATCTGCTTGACCAGTGTTTTGATTCTACCATAAGACCGCCTCCCTCAGAAAATGCGGTAATCCGCAAAGCGGTACGCGCAGAAATAGCTGATTGAAATAAAAAGTGTTGAAACAACTGATTTAAACATTCCCATGGCAGTTGCAACACCGAACTGAGCATCTATCAGTCCGATACGGTAAATAAAGGTATCCAGGATATCGCCGGTTTCATATACCTGTTTGCTGTAGAGATTGAATACCTGATCAAAACCGGCATTCAGAACATTGCCAAGGGACAGGACCATCATAAGTATAATGATCATCCGCATGTTTGGAAGGGTAACGTAAATCATCCGCTGAAACCGGTTGGCACCATCAATGGTAGCTGCTTCATACTGGTTCGGATCGATGTTTGTAATAGCTGCCAGGTACACGATGGTATTAAAACCGAATTCCTTCCAGACATCGGTGAAGATAATGGTAAACCTGAAATAGTCATTACTGCCCAGAAAAAAGATTGGACTGACACCAAACAGACCGAGAAAGCGGTTCACAATACCGTCTGCCGGGGAAAGGATATCAATCAGAATACCACCCATAATAATCCAGCTGAGAAAGTGCGGCAGATAAATGAGTGTCTGTGCCGTACGCCGGAAGGGTGCAGATTTTACCTCGCTGAGCAGAATGGAAACTGTGATCGGGATAATGAGATGCAGGATGATTTTGTAAAAAGCAATGATAATTGTATTGCGCAGTGCAGAAATAGCACCGGGAAGGTGGTACAGATAAATAAAATTATCGAGTCCGATCCATTTTTGATCACCGAACAATCCCTTGGCCGGAATAAATTTCTGAAATGCGATAATCAGACCGCCAAGCGGCACATACATATAGATAAAAACGAGAATCACTGCGGGCAGAAGCATAAGATGGAAAGGCAGTTCCTTTATAAAAACCTTTCTGATACTTTTCTTCGGCTGCTGCCTGATGGGTTGTTCACGCATGGCTTGTCCTCCTCAGTTTCATTTGATGCCCCGGTACTTCTTCCCTGTACCGGATTGAAAAAGGGACTGATGGTCGCCATCAGTCCCCGGAATAACTCCAACAATTACTTGACGGAGGCGTACCACTCGTTGACTTCCTCTGTGATTTCCTTTCCGCCCAATGCATTGAAATCATTTACAAATTTGTCAAATGCATCGATATCAGATTCTCCAAGAATGATCTTTGTGAACACTTCGTCCTGCAGATCTTCAAGGGTGGACATCCTTGAGGTCATGGTTTCTGTTGGTGCACCAACAAACATATTGTCCTGGAGCATGCCCTTGTTCTGGTAATCAATCAGAACACCGTAGGCACCGTCAGCACCATAGATACGCTCCCAACCCCACAGTGCAAAGCCATCTTCTGAACCGGATTCAAATGCCTTGAGCTTCTGGAGAATGCTGTATGCTTCACCGGTAACCTTGCTTTCGTCGCCATCTTTACGGTACTGTTCAAGCACCATGAATGCATCGTTGTTCTTGTTTGGGTTTGTCGGAACAACGGGGCTCAGTTTCCAGATGGATTCAGAATCAAGCGGTGCATAGTAGATACCGTTCTCGTTTTCAGGGCCCCAGTTTTTGTCGATGAACACATTGAACATTTTTACGACAGCTTCAGGATGCTCAACGTCTTTACGGACAACAGTCCAGTGCAGTGTGCCGACATCGGTCTGCGCTTTGAGCGGCTTATCGGTAGCAGATACGATCGAAACAGCACGCCACTGAGCGTTCTTATCCAGGTTGACGCAGGACTGGAGCGGATAAATGGAATTCCACTGAGCGCCATAGAACATACCGCATTTGCCCGCTGTTGTAGCTTCAGCAACTTTTCCGCCGTCTTTAACGCCGAATTCAGGATCAATCAGCCCTTTTTCATACATCTCGTGGAGAGTCTTAAGAGCATCTTTGGTTCCCGGAAGCGTAGATCCATAAACCAGATTACCATTCTCATCCTCTACCCAGATGCCAGGATAAGAATCAAAACCGTTGAAGAAGCCGCGCAGGCTGAACAGTTGCCCCCACAGATCCTTGGCAATAGCGATACCGATAGTATCGTCTACACCGTTTCCATCAAAATCCGCTTTCGCAAATGCTTCAGCAGTTGCAATTACCTCATCCATAGTGGTTGGAATCGGAAGACCGAGCTTTTCAAGCCAGTCGGTACGGATCCAAAGCAGGTCAGCAATCATCAGTGTGCTGTCAACATTCGGAAGGCCGTAAAGGTGTCCATCAATTGTGGCGGCATCAAACGGAGATGTGCCGGTTTCAAGCATGATTTCCTTGGTGAAATCGGATGCATAATCAGCATAGATTTCCTCAAGCGGCATGATCAATCCGGCTTCAGCCAGCTGTTTGAGCTGCAGTGTATCGACATTAACAAACTCGGGAATGTCACCTACGCCCAAAGCGATATTAAGCTTCTGATCGTATTCATCGCCGCCCTTGACGATCCAGTCATAGTCAACAATGACATTGAGCCTGTCGCGATACAGGTCGCACCAAAGATTGTCGGTCATTGTTTTGTCAGGATGCTGGGAAAAGAAGTTTGCATCAAGCGTATCGTCCGTGCTGCGTACAAAATGAACCGTCACGGGCTCGTCATACTTCCCAAAGGGATCCGGTTTTGATTCTGCAAATGCGATGGCAGCAAAGATAGAAAGTGCCAGGGCAAGTGCCAGAATGACAGTGATTTTCTTCATGTGAATACCTCCCATTTCTTTTCGACCTGTACGGGTACATATAAGCATATACAAAAGCAAAGTCCCGTGCAGCAAGGCTTTGTGACTGGTTTTTGGCAAAAACTTAATTAAAAATAAAATCAACTTATTGACACCAATTATTATAAGTGATATGCTTGTCACACACTTCAACATCCGAAAAGGAAGTATGTGACTTATGGCAAGACACGCAAAAGAGTTTAAATTAAATGAAAATCAACTAATTATTCTTGAAAGCATTCGTGATAATAAGCTCAATGATCCTGCTATTATTCAGCGAGCGACAGTATTATTAGCGTTGAATGACGGAACTGAGATAAACAAGCTTGCTTCCATGATGAATCTCTCCAAATATACGATATATAATTGGAGAGATAACTTTCTTGTAGATGGTATCAATTCCCTACAAAATGAGGCGAAAGCGGGAAGAGGTGGAAAAGAAACTCAAGATATTCGTCGTCAAATAGAGGAATATACTACTTCCTCAGAAGAGAATGAGCTACAGAATATTACGGCATCTTCTATTGCTGACAAGTTCCACACATCCCGCTATGTTGCTAATTCCGTGTTGAAGCAATTTAACATTACCGGAGAACGTCAAAGAGTATGGAATGTCGGAACAACGGATACTCCGATTCCAAAGAGCACTGATGTTCTTGGCATGTACCTTTCTTCTCGAACTGCTATTTTGTTAATAGCATCGTGTACAAATGGATCTTTGCCTGTTATGACAGGAACGCTGCGTACAGAACGCAAAGCACTGGCTACTGCAATTTCTTCAAGACAAAATACCAGTGATAGCAATCTTACGGTAACGGATTTGATTGAAATATCCAGTGATTATCTGGGACAGAGTGAAGTACATCACCATTACATGTCATGTGATGAGTTCTTTGGAGAACTTATAGTCAAGAGTTCTTATGGAGATCATGTTGAATTTACCATTTTGTTTTTCTCTGAGCAGCCAGTCCAGAGCAGTGCATTATCTCGAACGCTTGCTTCTGTTCAAACAAAGACGTATCCAACATTCAGTGCGTGGACGGAAGCTGCTTCCATTCTGTTCAGCACTTTGGACCGGCGCGGAATCCAATCAAATTCATCGGATTTTCACACCAGCGTAAGTCGATACATTCAGACAACATCTGTAAATGATGAGCCTTTCATCTGGATGAAGCATCCAATGGATGTAAAAGATGTT
>JAFUHD010000344.1 GCA_017469025.1 Clostridia bacterium | reverse complement strand
TTTTGCGTTTCGGTTTCTGTATCGTTTTCAAGGTTCATCGCTGTGCTCTCGCGAGCCAGCTTGTGTATAATACACCGCCCCAGCTTTTGTGTCAAGCGCTTTTTTGAATGTTTTTGACACTTTTTGTCATAATTCTGCCTATGTCGAACGTTATTTGTTTCACTTTTGAAACATTTTCCGTCCACTCACTCTGTGCCTTTCTGCCTTGAAAAATATATGGTTTCAAGGGTTTTCCCGGATCTGTTTTTTATACTCAACAGCCACCAGAAACCACGAACATTCGATTTGTATTTCTTGCAAATGTTCGCGTCTTCTTTACTGCACCGCCTGCAGTGTCTCATAGAGCGTCTGAATCTCACTGGAAATGGATGACTGCAGTGCACCAGTATCAGAGCCCTGAATCAACTGATTGGCATAGCTTTCCAAAAGATCATAGATTCTGCTGAGCTGTGCTGTACTCACCGTCTGCTTTCCCATCAGTGCATTTCTTGCCTGGTTCAGTGTGTCAATAGCATAGATATAGCTGCGTATTTCCGCCACAGTCTGTGCAGAAGTGCTGGATGCATTGCGGGACAGTCGGGTTACCCGCTGCATGGCTCCGTCGCATTCCGTCAGCATGCGTGATTTCATATAATTATCCGTCTCTGATCGGAAGCGGATCCCGGGGATGGAAATAACAAGCGTTCCCACCAGAACCAATGAAACAACCGCAAGCAGAACCCCCTGCACGCGTCCGTTTCTGGAATCCGATACCCCAATTCTTCGATTTCCCCTTTTGGAATCATAACGCATCATGGTATGGTCCGTCCTTTTTTGTTTCTATCTGTCACGGACTTATTATAATTCACATAGGTATGCACGTCAATTGCGGTACCATATATAGTTGTTTTTCTATGCACATCATACTAATATTGGACTCAATACAGCGGAAGTTCTCCGGTATATGCATCCACGATTTCGCTCTCCAGCGGTTCAATGCCAAGACATGTGAATGTCGGTTCCCCGTGAAATTCCGTATGCCCTGCGTCCTGTATCAACGCACTGATCCATCCATGTGCCTCCAGTGATTCATGCAGTTCAAGCAAAGCTTCCTCTCCATCCAAATATACGCAGACCTTGGCCTCCCCGGTATCCAGCCAATCCTTCAGTCGTGCCTCCCTCTCCCCGTCTCCGCTGTGTGCTTTTTCCTGCACACGGAGCAGGGCTTCCACGCAGGCATGGCCTGCCTGCGCCGCGATCTTTCCCTTGCGCATGTGCAGGTCTCGACGCATCACAATCATCATTTTTACCATGCATTTTTCCTCTTTTACAAAAGCAGGCAGCAATCTCAGGCTGCCCGCTTCCATTATACAGCTTCAAAATCCAGTTCAACAGGACAATGGTCCGAGCCCAGAATATCTGTATGAATCTTGCTGTCCCTGATCCACTGTTTCGCACTTTCCGAAATCAGGAAGTAGTCTATGCGCCATCCCGCATTGTGTTCCCGTGCCTTAAACCGATAGGACCACCAGGAATAGATATCTCTCCTGTCTGGATAAAGTGCCCGAAAGGTATCCACAAAGCCTTCGCTCAGAAGCCTTGTCATGCAGTCCCTTTCCTGCTGCGTAAAACCGGCGTTATTTCGATTGGTAGACGGATTCTTCAGATCAATTTCTTGATGCGCCACATTCATGTCTCCGCAGACAATCACAGGATGCTTTTCCTCAAGATGTTTGAGATACATAAGAAACGCTTTTTCCCACTGCATGCGATAATCCAAACGCTTCAGACCATCCTGGCTGTTCGGTGTATATACCGTCACAAGATACCAGCGGGGGAATTCCAGCGTTATCACACGTCCTTCATGATCATGCATTTCCTGCCCTATGCCATAGAATACATTCAGCGGCTCTTCCTTTGTAAACACGGCGGTTCCGGAGTATCCCTTCTTTTCTGCGCTGTACCAGTACTGATGATAACCAGGCATATCCAGGCTTACCTGTCCCGGCTGGCACTTTGTCTCCTGCAGACAGAATACATCCGCGTCCAATTCTCGAAACCGGTCCATGAATCCTTTGTCCAGGCATGCTCTAATTCCATTGACATTCCATGATACGTATTTCATCGGCTCCATCACCTCCTGCGCATATTAGCAGGAAGGATTCTCCCCTGCAAGGTCATTCAAATAGCCTTCTTTCTCCCGTTGTATGCTGTTTGCCTCCCGACTTTGCCGTTAATTACCAAAAAACAGAAAAATTCTTTTCAATAATGAAATCCCAATTTTCTGTACTATAGGATCGACCTAAAAGCCGGTATTGCAATCATATACAACTATTTATTCCCGGTTTCGTCCTTGTCATTGACTATGCTTGGCTTCAAACAGCTCCATTTTGTCCAACAATGCATCCGCGGATGCATTGTTATGGTTAGGTAAAAGAACGCTCTCGTTTTGTCTACTGAAAATGGCACTTTTCGCCCTTAGCCAGAGAGAATGGGGTGTACCCTAAAACCCTTGTGCCATCGATGCACCAATCGATTCTATGGTGCTGAGATGATCACAGCCAAGATTTTGCCCATTTGCGTGGAAAAAAACGCTCTCAGGGCAAAATTCTGCATGGTCAGTCCTGATATCCCTCCCGCGCCTTGATGTTGAAGCGTTTCTCCAGCGGGTGCATCCGCTTGTCAGAGATGGTGTCCTTCAGTGGCAGATGGGCGATCTTCATTTAGATTTCGGCGGCCTTTTCGGCGGTCTCGATGAGGCCGAAGGTCTCATCCAAATCCTTGTTCGCGCCGTAGATGCCGTGCTGAGCCCAGACTATGTCTTCACCGTCGTATTCTAAGCAGATATCGAAACGTAATGAAAAAACACAAACTTCCATGGAGTGATGAGCCTCGTGGGCGCTGTTAATGGCAATTTGTACTTTCGTACAGTGCCAGTTTATAGAGTGCTGTGCTATAATTAATCTTGATTCTGGCATAGGAAGGAGGCTTGGACCATGACACAGCTACCTATTGTGAGAAGAACGGAAAAGCTGCAGAAAATGGTCGCGCTTCTTAGGGACAGAAAAACTGTTTATCTATCTGCTTTCTTCTACAGCCTAAAATCCGTGTAATAGCCACTCAATAAGCACCAAAATCAGCCGATTAAACACCAAGTTTCCTTTAAAATAAGCCATTTTCCGGCATCCAAAGGGTTGATTTTATTTAGTGACTATGATATATTCTAGACACTAAATA
>JAFUHD010000343.1 GCA_017469025.1 Clostridia bacterium | reverse complement strand
GATTCATAGATTGAGTTCTGCCGATTATAATGCTTGATGTATATCGTAAAAATGTAAATAATAAGCACCTGTGTAATTACAGGTGCTTACATTTGATATTATAGTGTCGCTAAATTAATGACATTGGGCCCAGAAGCCTTTGCTTTTTTGTTTGTATTGACGGTGTGATCATTATGGGTTTTCTTCCGTAATGTGGATATCCGTTATGGCACACTGGTCGCCGGTAAGAGCGGCATAAACCGGTCCTGAATCATTGAGAATTACGGATGTACTGCAGATGGAAATGCCCAGTTTTTCAGATTTAATGATGAGTTTGTTCTTTTTCCGCTCGATGGTCACGGTCCAGTCCAGTCCCTGTTTGTTTTGCGTCTTCCAGTTGTCCCATCCTGCAAAGTCCTTTCCGGTTTCAACCTGAATGGTGTTTTCGGAATATTCATTTGATTCCCAGTTTTCGCCGTTCAGGCGCAGAACAATATACTCATGATAATCGGTACCGTTTACCAGTCCGTCACCTGACGAGAACAGACAGACAAACGGACAGTGCCATACCAGCCGGGCGGTAGGGAGACTGACAGAATGGAATGTAAGTTTCAGTCTGTTTGTGACCGGTATGCCCGGTGTTGCATCCGTGCGCCATCCATCTACCTGGATGTTTGGAATGTCTCCCTGGGGGCAGTCTTTGATGTAACTGATTTCCTCTGCTATTCTGGGAATGGCATCGGGTCCGATTTCTGTTTCTTCTTTCTCGGAACGGATATTGTGAATGTAACAGTGTTCACCGCTGATTGAGATATAGGTGAAGCGCGAGGCATCTGGAAGGGCAAGAATAACCTGTATGATCTGATTTACGTCTGATATACGGACACGCATGTGGTCTTTGTACCGGACAGCTTCGATGGAATAGCGCTGGCCGAGTTCTGTTTCACCGTATTCGTTTCTTATATAATCAGATTCATGTTCGCTGAATGTAACTTCGACGTTTCTAACGCCGTTTCCTGTTACACGGCCGTCCAGCCGGATCTGTGCATATTCATAATAGAGAAGATTTCGGTTGTTTTCCTCACCGGGATGTACCAATCCGTCCAATGAATCAAACACAACGAGGGCAGGCAGGCTTTCCGAAGTATCAACGTCTGAATCAGGCTGACTGCACAGACTGATCTGAACTGGAGCCGCTGTGATGCTGAAGCCTGCTGTACAGTCATGATAGACGGATTCACAGCGCAGATCTGTTGCGGACTGTCTGTTCGTGTCGTCCACTTTCTCCTGCATCTTATATTCGATATCTTCATCAATCATGTGAAGCATGATGCGTGCGTATTCGGGATCGAACTGGGTCCCGATACCCTTGACAATTTCCTCACGCACAATGTGCTGGGGAATTGCATTACGGTAACTGCGGTTGGAAGTCATGGCATCGTATGCATCTGCAACAGCAATAATACGTCCGATTTCAGGAATTTCTTCACCCTTCAGACCGTCCGGATATCCTTTGCCGTTATAGCGCTCATGGTGATAACGGGCACCTATGCTCAGCCAGGGAGAATTCTTGATGCTGGAAAGAATCTGTCCGCCTGTTACAGGATGCTGCTTGATTTTTGCAAACTCTTCCGCTGTCAGTCTGCCCTTTTTGGAAAGAATTTCAATGGGGACACCGATCTTGCCAACATCATGCAGCAGTGCGGAAAAATAGATCTTTTCACATTCATCTTTTGATTTGCCGGCAAGCTCAGCGAGCCGCTGGGAATATTTCGCGACACGGCGCGAGTGACCGTTTGTATATCTGTCCTTTGCATCTATCGCGCCTACGAGTGCTTCCGCAGTCTGTTCAAACTGTTCATGCTCTATCTGGTGCTGTCTTTCAAGATGTCTGGTTTTCCTGTGGACAGCGAGCCGGACATTTTCCTCCAGAATGAAGATGAAGAAAAGAGCAGCGGCTATGATAAACCAGGTGTTTTCATACAGTTTCTTTTCTTTGATGATCTGGAAGGCATATACCTTGTTTCCTTTGCCCATGCTGTCCATCAGGTGGAGTGTAAAATTATAGGTTCCGCCACTCAGGTTGGTATAATCTACAGGGGCCAGATCCCTGCGTTGCACAGTGGTACTTTCCTGTTCAAAGCCTTCAAGCATATAGCTGACCTGGGGATTCAGCAGCGTGTATGTAAATACAAAGCTTGGAATAGTCAGCTTTTTGGCTCTGGAAGGTATGGTGAAAATGCCGGAGTCATCCGGATAGATTGTTTTTCCATCTGCTTCGATATATGGAACAGCGGCTTTCAGACTATCTACGTCTTCAAAAGGCTTTTCAATATTGACTTTGCAGACGCAGGTC
>JAFUHD010000342.1 GCA_017469025.1 Clostridia bacterium | reverse complement strand
CTGACATGGGCGGCAGCGCAAACATTGGACGCAAGGCCTTTCCTGCACTGTTTACCTGTGAAACCTGTGACATTTTGTCAAGGCCCACTATTTATCGACATCCGGATCAGGGTCTTACAGTAGCAAAATAATTATAGTCTCCACGAGATAACGGCTATGTGATGTAGCCTTTACTTGGTGTTTTTTAGCACTGGTATAAATGGGGGTTAACCTTTATGCCCTCACATCATGAAAGGTTTTTACATTCCGGAAAGGACTTGAAACTGCACCGGATTTATCCTGCGTACCAGTTTATTATTAGAGAGGAGTGTTCCTTATGAATTACATTCCGGATGAGTCAAGGTATGAGAACATGGCATATGCACGCTGCGGACACAGCGGTCTCATGCTGCCGAAACTTTCCCTGGGCCTCTGGCACAATTTCGGAAACATCACGCCTTTTGAAACACAGCAGTCCATCCTCCGCACGGCATTTGACTGCGGTATTACCCATTTTGACCTTGCCAACAACTACGGCCCGCCATATGGCGAAGCCGAACGGAATTTTGGCATACACATGGACCGTGACTGGCACACCCACCGGGATGAGCTGGTTATCTCCACCAAGGCTGGCTACGATATGTGGCCGGGACCATATGGCAACTGGGGAAGCCGCAAATATCTGATTTCCAGTCTCGATCAGAGTCTTAAACGGATGCATCTAGACTATGTGGACATCTTCTATCATCATCGTCCGGATCCGGAAACACCCATTGAGGAAACCATGGGTGCCCTTGACCAGATTGTCAGAAGCGGAAAAGCACTGTATGTCGGTATTTCCAATTACAATGCCGAACAGACTGCCAGAGCAGCCGAAGTTCTGAAATCTCTTGGCACTCCCCTGCTGATCCATCAGCCGCGATATAACATGCTTGACCGCTGGATCGAGGATGGACTCACGGATGTGCTCAGAACAAAGGGCATCGGCGCCATCGTATTCAGCCCGCTGGCTGGCGGACGTCTGACTGGAAAATACCGCAATGGCATTCCGGCAGACAGCCGGATTGGTCATGATCCACGCTTCCTCAAACCTGAGATGGTCACTGACAAACTGAGCGCTACAACTGATGCCCTCTCCGCAATCGCAGATGCACGCGGCGAATCTCTGTCCCAGCTCGCGCTCCAGTGGGTTCTCCGTGATCCTGTCATTACCTCTGCGCTGATAGGTGCCAGCCGTCCGGCGCAGGTCATTGAAAATGCGAAAGTTGCCAAAATGCCGTCCCTGAGTGCGGAAGAAATTGATGCCATTGAGGCGATACTTAAAAGAAACGAGGCCTGATCCCCATGATTTCCGAAACTTTCAAAGCCATGCTCTCCGGCAAATCCGTAATTCGTGAGCTTAGCGAACACGCTGCCAAAATGGCCATGGCTGATCCCGCTCATCCCGTTGAAATATATGATTACAGCCTGGGCAACCCCTCTGTTCCTGCACCGGCAGTCGTCAATGAAAAGATAATCGAACTGCTCCAGAATGAGAACCCGCTCCTCGTACATGGTTACAGTCCGAGCCTCGGTATCCCGGTCGTCAAGGAAAAGCTTGCTGCATCGCTGAACCGCCGGTTTGGCATGAACTACAAGGGAACAGATATCTTCCCGACCAGCGGTGCCGCCGGCGCACTGGCACATGCGTTCCGGCTGGTGACCAAACCCGGAGATACCATTCTGACCTTTGCCCCGTATTTCCCAGAATATGGTCCCTACATCATTCCCACCGGATGTAATTTCAGAACCGTACCTGCCGATACCGAGAGCTTCCAGATCAACTTCAATGCACTGGATGAAGCTATGACCAAAGATGTCATGGCACTGCTCATCAATACGCCGAACAATCCGTCCGGTGCCATGTATTCAGCAGAAACGCTCAAACGGCTGGCAGATTTCCTGCTCACGAAGGAATCTGAATTCGGACATGAAATCTGGCTCATTTCAGATGAACCATACCGCGAAATTGTCTTTGACGGCAAAACTGCACCGTATGTTTCCTCTTTCTATCCGAGAACACTCTCCTGCTATTCCTTCTCCAAATCCCTTTCCCTGCCGGGCGAGCGTATCGGTTATCTGGCCGTCAACCCCGCATGCGGCTGCTCAGATATGCTGGTTCAGATGTGCGGCCAGATTTCCCGCGGCATAGGCCATAACTGCCCGTCCTCCCTGATGCAGCTGACTGTTGCCGACACCTGCGACCTGACTTCTGATCTCAGCGTGTACGAAACAAACATGAACCTGCTTTATGATGCGCTTACAGATCTCGGACTTGAAATTGTCCGTCCAGGCGGCACCTTCTACATGATGCCCAAGTGTCCCGAAGCGGACTCGAATGCATTCTCACGCAAAGCGCTTAAGTATAACCTGGTGCTCGTCCCTTGTGATACATTTGCACTGCCCGGATACTTCCGCATTGCCTACTGCACGGATACGGAAAAGGTCATCCGCTCTCTGGATGCCTTCCGCCGCTTTATAAAAACCGAATATTGATTACATTTTAAACGGAGCGAATTGGATTCGCTCCGTTTTATGCAAATTGCAGAATATAACCGTAACAGGCCGGGTTATAATTCCCGGCCAGCGCAAGACACAACGCCGGCCACATGGTTATGATTACTCGAAGAGTGCGTTTTCAAACGCCGAACTTTTTCAAATGTCCAAGTTTCACTTCAAGTATGAAACTGACCGCTTATATAATTTGGCGTTTTGTTCTTGAGGCACAACATCTACTTGTCTACAGTTTACTACAATACAAGACATACATGTCGTCAACTTGACATGAGATGATGTGAGGACATAAAGGTTAACCCCCATTTATACCAGTGCTAAAAAACACCAAGTAAAGGCTACATCACATAGCCGTTATCTCGTAGAGACTATAATTATTTTGCTACTGTAAGACCCTGATCCGGTCTAAGACTGAGAGGGATTCTTTTTGCTCAGAACTCATCCTTGCCAGGCCAAGATGCTGAAAAAAGCATATTTTCTGCAATAACATCAGTAATCCCAGCCTGTTGACATTGATATAAGACAGCCCTGATACATTTGTCCTTCACAATGAATGGGCAGAAATCGCCTTTTCTGACATGTGCTCTGCGAATTTCTCTGCTTAAGGCTGTCTCAATCGTGAAATTGCCTGCTCAAAATACACCAATTCTGTATTGGTTCACTTTCACTTTTTTACCAAATCTGATTTGGAACGTTCTTTTTTTATTTACGGACCGCCCGCTATTGGTTATACTACCTGAAAACTTTTTGGACGGTCTGTTTTTATCTTGACGGCAGCTGTACGGTTAAGACGTTAAAAGCGCTTGTCCTGTTTCAATAATGGGGAGGTTTTTGATGAAATTATATCTGACTGGAAAGCCATGTACGCAGGAAAGACACTGTTATTTTGTTCAGGGAAAGAACGTATCCTTTATCGTTGACTGCGGCTTTCAGCGCCGGTACGCCGGAGATGAAGTGCCCCACCTGACAGAGGAACAGATTCGGAGTGCTTCCTACCTGTTTTTGACCCATTCCCATGAAAATCAGTCTGGTGCACTGCCGTACCTGTTTGCTAACGGATTTAACGGACGGGTCGTCCTGACAACAGAAACCGCCCGCCAGCTGCTTATTCCGCTGGATAATCCACTTGTCCTTGAAGCACTCAGCGTCCCATATGAACCATTTACGCTCCCAGGCGGCCTTCAGATTATCTGGGGACGCAGTGGTCACTGTTCAGGCAGTGTCTGGTTCAGATTTGAGGAAAACGGCCGCAGCATTTTCTTCTCAGGCGATTACTACGGACGTGCACGCGTTCACGCCTATGATCCCATCATTGACCAGCGTGCTGATCTGGCCGTGCTCGACTGCGATTACGGTCTTGATATCGGCAATTCCCGCGAAGAACAGATTGCGCAGCTTGCAGAGGTAATATCGGATGCGCTATCTGACGGCCGCCCGATTCTGCTGCCTGTGCCAAAGTTTGGACGCGGAATTGGCATCATGACCTATCTGTGTGAACACTTCCCGCATACAGATATCTTCGCAGATACCCATTTCATTACAGAACTCGGCCATCTGGATGCCTCTGCCTTCTGGGTTCGTTCGGATTTTCAGGATGTGCTTGACGCCGTTTACGTTCGTACCATTCCTGAGGATTTTATTGCGCTCGGTATTTACTTCATCAGTGATCCACAGATGGATAATCCGGAATCCCGCCAGCTGGCTGCACGTCTGATGGAATGCGGCGGAAGAGTCATTTTCACCGGAACCGTCGAACCAAATTCCCGTGCATCCCTCATGCTCCATGCCGGACAGGCCATGCTTATCCGTTACGGTGTCCACTGTACACAGGAAGATATGCTTAAAATAGCCTCACAGAATACTTTCCACCGGATTATTGCCTATAATTCTGATTATGCACCGGACAAGCCCGTATATGACATCTGATCCATTCATGGTCATTGCTTATGTCAATGACCTTTTTTCCTGTCCAAACACAGGGTTCAACATATAGCTCAGCTCAGTTTTTTTCTGGCTTGAAATCAGCCTCATTTTGGCGACTTATTGCCAATAAATCGGATGCATTTTGTGTCTTAAAGAGGCGTCGCCTGTCAATTTTGTTGGTCTATTTATATACAATTGTCTCATTCTCTCTCATACAAAAATAATCTTGCATTTGTTCTTTCCTTTGTGTTTTTCTATATGTGCAAAATAAAAAACCTGAACACTGTTCCTGCCAGAATCCCGTGTCCAGGTGTCTTTTCAGAAGCATATATTATGAGGGAATTCATCTTTTCTGTCAAGCCT
>JAFUHD010000048.1 GCA_017469025.1 Clostridia bacterium | reverse complement strand
TGGTGGTCGCAACAGGACTCGAACCTGTGACCCCATCGATGTGAACGATGTGCTCTACCAACTGAGCCATGCGACCTTATCCGAACTTTTCTGGCAATCTCTCCTAAATTGTTCGGCTATTCAGGGGAGCTTTCCGAGGTTTTGATAGAACTGCTTGCCAGCAACCCGTTCACATCGACATGGCTTTTTCTTACGAAGGTACCAGTAGGTACTACCAACTGAGCCATGCGACCATAAGCTTTCCCACGAAGGTACCAGTAGGTACTACCAACTGAGCCATGCCACCTTGTACATATTTTATGATGCTTATGCAACATTTAGTAGGACGACCACGCCGAGGCAATCTGGAGGTAGATAACAGCAGGCTGAACGTCATGTTTTCATGACGGAATGCCGCTGGTATTCATCTGTTGATGAATACCAGCAGACAGATCAATCTCATGTAAATGGCAAGATGATCACCTGAGCCCCCTGGGCTTCATCACACTTTGTATTTTTTCGCCAAGAAGCCTGATATTATACAGCTTCTGAGCACAAAAAGGGGTGCGAACTATGAGTTATGAAATATAATGTGGAGGTGATGATATCTGGTTACAGGAGAACGACAGGGTCTCCTAAAGCCCTAAATGGCTACATATAGCTGATAGGGGCGTTCTGCGCCTTCGGAGGATATAAGCCGCCATATTGAGGCGTTTTTTTTTACCCGTTTAGAATTATAGTCGAAGCCAGTTAATTGCCCCAATCTGTTTTCAGAACTGGATACAGCATAAGCAGATTGCAATTAAAAAAACTTCATGCTATGATGAACACACTTTGTTATTGTGGGAAGGATTTCTACATGAAGAATGTGATGAATACAAAAATCAGGCTGATTATATGCTGGCTGCTGGTATGCTGTGCGGTACTGCTTTTTTCAAACAGGGGAGCACAGACGTACGTATTTGAAGGGGAAACCCTGCCGGTATTTGTGGAAAGCCGGGAAGAGGCGGAAATTGCAGAAAAAGAGGCGCTGGACCTCAAGAACCTGGTGCAGGCAGAGGCAAACGGGCGTACCAACAGCGGCGTCTGGGGCGGTGATGAAAATGAAGCCAGAAACATTGAGGTTTCAAGACGTGCGGTTGATGAAAACGGCCTGAACCTCATGGGGGGGTGATTTTGATCTCACACTGACGCTGACAGATAGCGCGGCATTCGAGGGCGAGATTGTCTGTGCAGGAAAAACCACTCTGATCCGCAGCGGGAAGATCAGCTCCGAAGGACAGGAACAGGTTCATGTCCGCTTTACCATGGCTGAGGCTGCGGAAGGCATCCGCATTGCGACTGATACGCCCGAAAGAGTTGTGAGCGCCGTCGTATCAAAGTGCGGAACCACCCTGATAGACCCCGATTTCGCAGCCTATATGATTCTGGTGGGAATTGCACTTACTGTGCTGATCATCCTTTCGGGGGGAAAGCGCAGCGACAGCAGGGAACGCAGGGGCGCGATACTGGTGCTTATGCTCCTTATCATCTTTGTCTCAGGGCCGGTGATGTGGCGCGGCGTGTATGACGGCCATGACCTGCAGTTTCATGCCAACCGAATTGAAGGCATTGCTTCATCGCTCCGGACGGGACAGTTCCCGGTACGCATCCATGCATCCACATTGTATGGATACGGGTATGCCGCTTCCGTATTCTATCCGGAATTATACCTGTATTTTCCCGCTGTGCTCCGGCTTCTGGGCATTACCCTGAGCGGTGCCCTGCGCATATTTGTTGTCCTGATCAATGCAGCAACGGTTTTCAACTGCTATTACAGCATGAAGCAGGTCGGCCGCCGAAGGGATTTCGCCCTGACCGCGACCATGCTGTATATGACCAGCAGCTATCATATCGCGAATTTGTATACCCGTGCGACATACGGAGAAAGCCTTGCCATGATCTTCTTCCCGCTGCTGATATGGGCAATGTGGGAAGTGCTTGCCGGAGATGAGAGCAGATGGCCGCTTCTTGCGCTGGCGATGACGGGCATCTGCGGAGCCCATCTGCTCAGCGTGCTCTTCTGCACCGGGTTCTGTGCGCTGGCAGCACTGCTCTGCCTGCCGAGGCTGATCCGGGAAAGAAAGCGCATCGTGGCCATCATACTGGCAGCCGGTGTGACTGCTGTCTGCTTTGTGGGATTCCTGATTCCGATGGCGGATTATATCAGGGACGGTATTAATACCAATGTTTCATTGAATCCTGAAAATCATGCACTCAGGCTTGGCGGATATTTTCTTGCATTCCCGGGCCAGAAGGCATGTGTCGTGGAAAATCCGGATGATTTCGCCTATGCCGTCGGCGTGATTCCTGGAATGGCAATCATGTTGGGCATCGTCCTCTTCGGAGTCCGGCGCTATGAGGAAGGAAAGTCTGTGCGGGATGCTGAAACTGAAAGAATGGACAGAATCAGCACGCTGCTTCTTCTGATGGGCGGACTGGCCATGCTCATGGCGACAGATATTTTCCCCTGGAAGTTTATACGGACGCATCGTCCTTTCAGTATGGTGGCAGGACAGATGCAGTTCCCATGGCGTCTGATGAGCGTTGCCGTGCCGCTCCTTGTCATCACCGCTGCCTGGGGTGCATTGCGGGAGCAGAAGCTGAAAAAGGCTGCAATGACTGTCCTTGTGACGGTCAGTGTGCTGACTTCCGCCTACACCATGTAGACACAGGTGGAGCGGATTCCGCTTCTTTACCAGGACAGCTATATGACCTCCTTTGTCGGCCAGTATGAATATGTCTATCTCTTCACGCAGAGTGAAGCACTGTGGCCCGGAGAAATCCGTGTAAGAGGAAGCGATCCTTTTGCCAATCCGGCATCTGTCACATCCTATGAAAAGAATGGAACGGATCTTACGTTTACTGTGGAGACTGCCCCCGGTGACTACAGCATCGAGCTGCCTCTGCTGTACTATCCGGGATACGAGGTGACAGGGGACGGCTGCGGCAGTATTGAAATGACCCGCGGCACTAACAATGTGATTATGCTGAATGTGAAGGATATGTCCGGGAAAGCGGCTTTCCATGTGTGGTTCAGGACGCCGGTCAAATGGACGGCTGCAACACTGTTCAGTGCCTGCGGCGGAATTCTGCTTCTTTTCCTGGTGTTCCGGGACGTGAAGCGCCACAAGGCAGTGCGGAAAGACACGGAACAGGAATAGGCTGATGAGGAATGCCCTGTTTTCATGGTGTACTTGCATGCTGTGGATACCTTACATGAATTGTGTGCAATGTACAGGACGGCAGGGCATCTTTTTCCGGTTCGGACAGGATGCCGGTACTTCAGCCGGTATCTGCCTCAAATGGCTGTCTGCACGAGACGAACATCAGTGCAGTCATGGGACAATGCCGGGAGAAACAGGAACCGCAAAAGAAAAACACCTGACATTCCTGTCAGGTGTATCATTTGCCGGATCGGTTGTAGCTGGGAAGGTCAGGGCCTTTTTCTGCGATCCAGCCGTTGACAAACTCCAGCGGCCGAAATTACGTTCCAAAAAGCAACCTTCAATCATTGGAAGGCAAGACAGTCCATTTTCAGTGCCTTCGATTGGTCTTCGTGACCCTTTCTGACAAGCAAAGCGGTAAAGCGGTAAATTAGTCAATTTGTCATTTGCTCAGCGCATCCTTCACCGCATCCACATAATAGGAAACAGCGATTGTAGCGCCGGTCAGAGCGTCGGTATCGTGACCGGTTTCATCCAAAACGAGTGTGTTCACATCG
>JAFUHD010000341.1 GCA_017469025.1 Clostridia bacterium | reverse complement strand
GTCAGCTGGATATTACCGATGAAGCGGCCGTTTTCGGCCTGCTCGAAACACTTCAGCCGGATGCGGTTATTCACTGTGCAGCGTGGACTGCGGTTGATGCAGCAGAGGCAGAAGAAAACCGGGAAAAGGTGTATGCAGTTAATGTAAAAGGAACAGAACATATTGCAAAAGCCTGCAGGAAGAATCATGCTACGATGATGTACATAAGTACCGATTACATCTTTGATGGTCAGGGGAGCGAACCTTGGGAACCGGACTGTGAGCGTTTTAGCCCGATAAATGTATATGGACAGACTAAACTCGAGGGCGAGCTTGCGGTGCGCGCAAATCTGGAGGCGTACTTCATTGTACGGATTGCGTGGGTGTTTGGTAAAAATGGAAAGAATTTTATCCGGACCATGCTGCGGCTTGGGGAAACACGGGACACGCTCAGAGTAGTCGATGATCAGATCGGTACACCGACGTATACCCTTGATCTTGCCAGGCTTTTGGCAGATATGATAGAAAGTGACAAGTATGGCATCTATCATGCAACGAATGAGGGCGGATATATCTCGTGGGCTGAATTTGCAAAGGCCATTTTTGAAGCAGCACACATGAATGTTCGTGTCATTCCTGTATCTTCGGCAGAATATGGACTGTCTGTTGCTGCAAGACCGGCGAACAGCCGGCTGGATAAATCGAAGCTGGTGAGGATGGGATTTAAGCTATTGCCAGAGTGGAGAGATGCGCTGTACCGCTTTATTGCTTCTGTGAACGGGGATTGATTGAAGATGAGTTTATTACTGCATATCTGCTGTGCACCGTGTTCAATTGCCTGTATCGAAACGCTTCGTGCTGAGGGATTGGAACCATATGGATACTGGTATAATCCAAATATTCACCCCTATACGGAATATCGGATGCGTAAAAATACATTGATAGATTATGCGAAAAGCATTGATTTGAAATTGCAGCTGAATGACGACTATGGTCTTCGACCGTTTGTACAGGCTGTAGCGGATGACATCGATGGACGGTGTGTCAAGTGTTATTCCATGCGAATGCTTGAAACAGCAAGATATGCTGCAGAAAATGGTTTTACACAGTTTTCAAGCACATTGTTTATCAGTCCGTATCAAAACCATGAATTGCTGCGTGATACAGCACAGAAAGCTGCAGAATTGTATGGAGTTGAGTTCCTTTATCGGGATTTCAGACCATACTTCCGTCAGGGGCAGGATGAAGCCCGGGCTTTGGGATTATACATGCAGAAATACTGTGGATGCGTATTTTCTGAGGAAGATCGTTATCTGGCGGCCAAAAGACGCAAAAAGGCACTGCGTGAGCAGGCTGAATTGGATAAACAAAAATAGTACTTTAAGGCAGCAGACATAAATATCATGCTTGCTGCCGTATGTATTTTTGGCTTATCAAATTTGTATCTTTATGCCATATTATAGAAAATGAGGCTCAACATAGACAGATGTCAGTGATCCAAATGGCAGTGTTGTAGCAGGAACCGAGATACGAAAATATCCTGACGGTAGATTGCTGTCAAATGATAGATGGTATCTTTGTTATGAAAATAGGGGAAGTATATCAGGGACCGTAGTCTGACGTAATGCTGAAATGTCCTATAGGGTGTGATACATGACGTGGATATCTTCATAGTGTCCGTCAGGCATTCGAAATCCCTGAGGTATAATACCCAGGTCTGTGAATCCCAGACGTTTGTATAGATGCTGTGCGTGTATATTGCTGTCTACAACCGCGTTAAACTGCAGAATACGGAATCCAAGGTTTTTTGCGGTTTTAAGGCAGTGGGTGACCAGAGATTCACCAATATGCAGGCCATGAGAACGATAATGTACTGCAAAACTGGCGTTGGCAATATGACCGCAGCGCCCAATGTTGTTTGGATGCAGAATATAAAGGCCCAGAACAGAATGACTTTCCAGATCTTCTGCAACTGCAGTATAGCTCTGCGAAGCGAAGAATGACCTTCCGGTTTCAATGGTCAGATATTCTTCCTGTGGGAAAGCTTCGCCGGCTCTTACTACCTGATTCCATATATCTATGAGAGCAGAAAGGTCAGCAGCTGTGGATTCGCGAATCTGTATGTTGATGATTTTGCTCCTTCAGTTTTAGTGTTGTACTTTGATTTGTAGCTGATTATACTATGCCAACAGTGCTTGACAAGAAATAAGGCGGCCGTAGATCGGCCGCCGAAAGCATAGTTACATGCCTACATTTTGAAGATACTCTTCAAGACACCAGTTGTTTTTTGTGATAATCTGGGCGGCTTCTATTCCGACATAACGGATGTGCCAGGATTCTGCGATGAATCCGGTTATGGACTGCTTCTCTTTTGTATACCGTACAATAAAGCCATATTCATGACAATGCGCATGAAGCCATTTTTGCTGCTCTGTTCCGGTAAAACTGACTCCGGGGACGGTTATATCAAATGCCAGCCCGGTTTGATGTTCGCTGGTTCCGGCAGGCGCGACCGTATTATATGTAGCGGATAATGCCTGTTTTTTTGACCAGTCCGGATTGTTTTTCAAATATGTGGACACCGAGTTGTCAACCAGTTTCTGCTGTTCTTTATAAGTACGGTAAGCGGATGAAATCTGCCATTTGGAAATACCGCTGTTGACGGCTGCCTGAAAGAGCTGCCCAAGGGCTTCGACTGCTGAACGGTTTGCTTTCGTCCCTTTGTATTTGACTTTCACCAGATCGGAAGACAGAACCTTTTCGATTTCAACCAGGTCAGATGGCACATAATTCTGATCAAGTGGGACCTGTCGGTTTACAAGTATCAAAAAGTCAGTCTTTGGCGCGAAATCGGCAGAAAGCGCTGAAGCACTATAGAGTACAGAGAGCGTTTTTGCACCGGCAAGACCGTCTGCAGTCAGTCCGTTAATTGCCTGAAACATGATGACTGCGTCTTCTGTCTGTTTCCCGAAAATACCGTCTGCCGTGCCGTCCAGGTATTTAAGCTCAATCAGCCTTTCCTGAAGAGACTTCACATCAGCACCATCCATGCCTGACTTCAGCGTTTTTACAGGCGTGCTGGTTGGAATGGACGTTGCAGTCGGGGTGGATGTCGGCAACGGCGAAAATATGATTTCCTCTTCCTCTGCCAAGGCTGTACTGACGGGAATCAAATCTTCACCGCCAAAGCCGTATTGTGCACCAAATGGAGCATAAATGGCCGGAGTAGGTGTCAGTGTGGGATTGGGAACAGGTGTCAGTGGCAGTGCTTCAGCGAAAGGTTCTGCGGTAGGCTGCTGGATGTCTTCCACGACAACTGGTGCTGTCTGAACAAAGTTGGCCAGAAGAACGCTAACGCCGACTACACCCAAAAGGATGGAGCCGGAGAGGAGCAGTTGAACGACCGGGACTCTCTGTTTCTTGGAACGTTTTTTCTTTAATGCTTGTGGCATGACTTTCCTCGGTTTCATAGCGATTCATTTAAGTTGAAGATCCAGTAACCTGCTTCATGAAGAGCATGTGCCCAAGAGCGAAGTTTTTCGTTATTGCATTCAATAACCGAACGTTCTGAAACAGATCCGTCGGCATCAGCAATACAGTCTGTAATTTCATCATTTATCCACTCACCGTAATGGGTGGTATCCTTATAGTTGTTGATATTCAGGACCCAGGAATCCCTGGCAGAAAAATCGAAAAGGGCAACATTGTTATAAGGGGACAGTACATCAAAGCACAGAAGCCTCAATGACAGCAGTGCTTCAAGGGTTCCTTTGCTTTCCATATTTGACCATTCTGCTGCCGAATAAGGTGGAAAAAAGATGTCAAAACTGGTCTCGGGGTGTGACTTGATAAATGGAAGCAGGTTAATTTCAAGATTGAGCCGCGCCTGTTCAAGAAATGCATCCGGATTATAGACATAATCTGGAGTATCGAAGACAGCATTGTACATGGCTACAGGGCCATAGTCATCCTGCCCAGCCCAATTATACATCTGGTCGCGGATGGAATCTTCCTGCTTTCTTCCCCATGTTTTTAGACACTTTGGAAGAAATGAACCCCATACAGTTCTGTTAAACCAGTACTGGGCATCGTCTAAAACGGTATCTGTATATAGATAATCCGGCAGTGCATATGCGAGTTTGTCGGATGCACCAACAAGAGAATAGATATCAAGCCCGTATACTATATGATTCATGCTATGTGTATCGAAAGCACGCTGGAGAAGGACTGCGTGATTATGAACTGTGCCGGCAGATGTACACAGCTTGATGAAGTGGCCGCCAAGGCGGGTGTCCATATATGTGGGGTGAAAGTTTTCTGTGACCGAGGTGCCGACGATGGCACTGTCATAGCTGTAGTTTTTGACGATACCTGCATTGGAATAGACCTGGGTGGTCTTATCAATTGGTGGAATATACCACTTTGCAAGATGATAGATCTGAAACGGATCTATGATGCAGACGACGGTAACACAGAAGATTATGAAGGCAAGCAGCAGACTGACAGTCAGTCTGCACCAGTTTTTGGTGTTCATCATGTGAATTTCTAAAAGTTGAAATAAAGAAATACACTAACGCCGGAAAGCGACAGAATGCAGTAAACAAGCATGATGACAGTCGTTGCTGCATTCAAAAGTGTGGGTTTAAACGACATTGTGGTTTCAAAATTATTGGGCAGCCCGAGACAGGCTCCAACAGCCAGAAGATACCAGAGCATCATATAGATAGCATTATAGCCGGGGTGGAAACCGCCGGGCAGGGCAAACGCTGAAGTGATGCTAGAACGAAGCGGGCCAAAGTTCATCATGAACATGGAGCGGACAATTCCCATTGCATCCTGAAGGGTTGGGGCACGGAAAAACACCCATGCGATAATGACAAAGGTAAAAGTGATAAGCCACTGGAGCGCAGGGTGAAGAGCATCAAACTGCTTGCGGAACAGACGGTACAGGACAGACATGACACCATGCATCAGCCCCCAAAGCATGAACAGCCATCCTGCGCCATGCCACAGACCGCTGAGCAGGAAAACAATCAGGAGGTTGAAGCAGGTCCGTACCATGCCTTTCCGACTGCCGCCCAAGGGGAAATATACATAGTTTGTCAGAAAACGTGACAGTGTTATGTGCCAGCGCTGCCAAAATTCACGGATATTCAGACTCTTGTATGGCGAATTGAAGTTAATAGGAATCCGGATGTTGAACATAAGACCAATGCCTGTTGCCATATCACAGTATCCGGAGAAGTCAAAATACAATTGAAGCGTATATCCGAGGGCAACAAACCAGGCTTCGGCAGTATTCAAAGATGTGGCTGACAGAAAGCCTGCTTCAACAGCAACTGCAAATGTATCAGCAATGATAACTTTTTTAAACAATCCCCGTGCAAAAGCAAACAGTCCCGGGGCAAAATTGTCGCTCTGGAAATGACGGTTCTTTGGATCGGCAAACTGTGGAACAATTTCACTGTGCAGAACAATCGGTCCGGCTATTAACTGCGGGAAAAAGGTGACAAACAGAGCATAGTCAAGAAAGTTATAGCGGGGAACTTTGCGGGTATAGCTGTCAATTACATACGAGAGCTGCTGAAAGGTGAAAAAGGATATTCCAAGTGGCAGGACCCAGTAATTTAGACGTAAATTCAGAGAGAGCGCCCGGTTCAGGTTTTCGGCAAAGAAGTCATGATATTTGAAAAGAAACAATACGCCGAGATTTCCGACCAAACCGGCTATTAAGAACAATATCCTGAGCGGCTTTATATTCAGTGAAAGCATTCCCTGTGAAAGAAGATAATTGACAAGTATGCTGCACAGAATAATGGGAACATATCTTGGATTGTTATATCCATAAAATACAAATGATGCCAATACCAGGAATATTTTGTTTAGCGGGTATCTCTGATTCAAGCGTCCCAAAAGGAAGTAAACAATGAGTGTTATTGGAAGAAATGCCAGAATAAAAATGTATGAATTAAACAGCATAGAATATCGTACCTCTGGAATTGCTTAACCTACAGTATCGCTGATCGGAGAATAGGAAACAGGATCCGGGCAGGGAGTCGGTTCAGGCGTTGCGTAGATTGGGATGGGCGTTGGCGTGATGGACGGAATATCTGGTGCTGCGGTGGATGTTGCAAACAGAGCAGCCTGTGTCATTTTTCCGGCAATGCCATCGACGCTGAGACCGTATGCTTTTTGAAATGCCTTGACAGCTTCAACGGTTCCTCCATAATACCCGCCTGTGACAGTTCCCTGATAATATCCAAGTTCTTTCAAGCGCATCTGAACCATATAGACATCCTGGCCATGTGAACCGGTT
The DNA here is from genome assembly GCA_017469025.1 of Clostridia bacterium. GTDB lineage: Bacteria > Bacillota > Clostridia > Christensenellales > Aristaeellaceae > Ventricola. Next base: position 1,446 of record JAFUHD010000341.1, on the reverse strand, counting down.
TTGAGCGTTCTGTAAGAAGTTGGCCAATTCTCAGGACTGTAAACAGGGGATGGTGTTGAGGCAGGCAGCGGGTTTTCACGTAAAGTATCCTGATTCAGCGATGGTTTCAAAGTCATAGTATATTCCGGATCGTAATAATCGCTCTCATAAACGGTAATAATGGTACCAGCTTCGCAATTATCATAAATCCATTTTGCATCAGAGACGGTAAGACGAACGCAGCCATGTGACTGGCGTGTACCCAGATTTTTGAAGGAGGAAACAGCCAGAGACTGTTCATCTGGTGCAGTATACAGCACGGAGTGAAATGCATTTGCCTTATCTATTCGGGTCAGATACTGGGCATGCGAGTTCCAGGTGGGGAAATAGCCCCATCTGGCCCGTGTCTTTGGCATTATGGTCGTGCCAAGAGGTGTAGGGTTTTTCGCTGTACCGGTTGAACAGATCATCTCCCGTACCAAAATAGTGTAATTGCCGTTTGAGTCATAAGTAAAGGCACGGGTAATCTGATTGGTAACATCGACCATAAGTGTATATTTGGTTGGTACCGGCGTGGGGGAAGGCAGCGGAGTTGCATTGACAGGGATTGCTGAAACGGAGAACAGCATTTCCTGGGTTTCGCGCCCTGCAACGCCGTCTACATGAAGACCATTCTGTGCCTGAAATGCCCGGACAGCAGTTCTGGTGATATTATAATAGCCTCCGGATACGCGTGCCTCATAGTATCCGAGTTCCTGCAGACGTGTTTGCAGGGCACTGACGAGATCGCCGGAGTCACCATATTTGATGGTCTTTTTAAACTGAAATGGGTTTGCCTGCGTGTTCGATGGTACAGGAACTGCAGTTTGTTCCGGCAGATCGTTTTCATCAAATGGAACAGAAGTGGGTTCGATAAAAGAATCTTCATTGTACTCGAGGGTATCGTAAGGAAGCTGTGTACTTCCGGGAACCGGTTCTTTAAAAAGATCTATTGAATTGGATGAAACGCTTCCAAGATTGCTTCCGTCGACGGAAATAAAATTGATTTCACCATTGTCGCCCAACAGCACACTTCCATTTTCGTCTTCCCACAGGACGGTTTCACAAAAAACAGTAAAAGGGAATAAAGTTATAAAAAATAAGAGGACAAAAAGCCTTTTCATGAAGAGCGGAGTTCCTCCTGGATTCAATAAAAGAAGTATCAGAAACTGAATTCTATTTAGAATGTTATTTTGCGTTTTCAAATGATACCACATTGAGAAATGAATCGCAAGAAACAGGGAAGCTGGCAAACCTGTGGATAATGATAATTCAGCCTTTTTTGTGCAAATACTAAGGAAAGTAAAAATGCCAGGCATAAAAAAAGGTCGGACTCCGCCTATGTTCACAATTATCGCCTAGCTTTTCCTGTCATTTTTAATTTCCGATTTGAACGCAATCGCGCCACCGCTGAGCCCCAAATCTTGG
>JAFUHD010000340.1 GCA_017469025.1 Clostridia bacterium | reverse complement strand
TGATGGCAAAAACGTGACATTTCATTATCAATCACATGTTGATAATAAGATCCACACCGAGACTATCCCTGCGATAGAGTTCATCAAGCGGATCACGGTTCATATTCATGAGCCTCATTTCCGCTCGGTTCGTTATTATGGACTGTAAAGGCGCTGTGGGACTCATTTGATACGGCGGCATCCGGCGCGCAGGAATCTGTGGACTGGGTGCTTCTGTATTACGTGGGGACCGTAGTGCTGAACTTGAGCGAGGAAGTATTCTGGCACAGCACGCTGCGGAAATTGCACGCGGTGTTCAAATGCCATTGTGAGCATATGCCGAAGACAACCGGAAAAAGATAATTCTCATGGCTCGATTTTGTGGGGAACATTTATTGTTTCTGATTTGAAAAAAGTTCCCTACACCGGTTGACCATTGGGGAACTTTTTGCTATAATCAAGGCGAAATTGTTCCCCAGTATGGAGGCATGATATATGAGCGCTTTCAGTGAAATTCAAGAAGTTCTCAGACAGCGGGCTGATTATGAGGCAAGATTAAAGCTGCTGCCTTATGATGGCACACCCGAAATCAAAAACCGTGGAGAGCAAAGGTATCTCTATTGCCGTAAACGCGTTGGCAGCAGGACTACATCTACGTATATAGCTCCGTATTCCGAGGAATTGCATCAGCAACTGCTAAGAGACGCGCGTGAGGCAAGAGAACTCAGGAAACTGATTCGTCATGCCGATAAAAAACTGGCTGAATTAGGTTATGTGGAAAGTGACCTTTCGCCCCGCGTAATCACCAACCTTGACTTTGCCAGGGCGAATATGAAGGCAAACATATATGACCAGGCAGTGCTGGAGGGAGTAGCTACATCATTTCCGCAGACAGAAGAAATCATCGAGAATGGCCGTATCACTGGCATGTCTCCGACAGACGTTCAGAAAATCCTGAATCTCAAACACGCCTGGGAGTTTATTCTGGATCGTGACGTTATCCAGGCAGAGAGCGATTACTATGTCCTTTGTCATATTGCCAAGCTGGTGAATGAAGGGTTCTATGCGGAAGGCGGGCGGATTCGGGGTGTACCGGTGCGCATCGGAGGAACGACATATATTCCGCCGCTGCCGATTGAGATCGACGTCAAGGATCATATTCAGGCTATTCTGCTTTCTGGTCAGCAGGATATAGATGTCGCAATCGAGTTATGCCTGTACGCAATGAAAACTCAAGTTTTTATAGACGGCAATAAAAGAGCGTCTGTCATCTATGCGAATCATTATCTGATTGCCCATGGGCAAGGATTCCTGGTCATCCCCGAAGAACATGTCCCGGAATTTAAACAACTGCTCGAAAGGTACAATGAAGGTGAAGACATAGAGGTAATCCGGGCTTTTCTGAAACAAAACTGTTGGAAGACTTTCTGATCTACAGTCTCAATTCCCCCAGCGTCGTCCACACGGGCGGCGCTTTCATTATGCCTGTACGCCCCGCGCTACTGCCTGTGGCAAGCGCGGGTTCCGGGCGGCGATCCTTCGGATACGCGCGCCCTCAGTCCGCCTTTGGCGGACGCTACGAAGGAGGTGATTTCCCATGGCGTCCGGAACGTCCGACCTGATTGTCCGCCTGTCCCTTGACACGACCCAGTTCGAGGGTTCCCTGTCCAAGTTTGAAGGGCAGATGACGAAGCTGCAGGCATCCTGCACCAACGCCGCCACCGGGATCACCAATTTCAAGCAGGTGACGGCGCAGCTGCAGACCTCGGCGCAGACCCTGACGGATAAGCTGGCGGCGCAGAAGCAGAAGGTTGCAGACCTCGAAGCCGCCTATGAAAAGAGCAAAGCGGAAACCGGTGAAAACTCCGAAGAGACAAAGAAACTGGCCGCCCAGCTTGAGCAGGCCAAGCAAAAGGTCTCACAGACAGAGCAGGCGCTGAAGCTCGTCACCCAGCAGCTGAAGCTGTCCCAGAACGGTTTCTATCAGCTGGGAACGCAGCTGGAAAACATCGGCGCGAAGCTTGAAACCGTCGGCAAAAAGGTATCGCAGGTCGGGCAGCAGCTCACTACGAAGCTGACGACGCCTATTGTGGCGCTGGGCACGGTCTGCATCAAGACCTTTACCTCCTTTGATGATTCCCTGAAAACTGTACAAGCGACCATGGGGCTTGTGGCTGGCTCCTCAGAAGAGGCTGACCGGCAGATTGCCCTGCTGAACAGCACTGCCCAGGAGATGGGCCGGTCGACACGTTACTCCGCGTCTGAAGCAGCTGAGGCTCTGAACTACCTGGCTCTGGCTGGATATGACGCGGACGAGGCCTGCGCTGCCTTGCCGCAGGTTCTGCCCCTTGCCCTGGCAGGCGGTCTGGATCTGGCATACGCCTCTGACCTGGCCACCGACGCCATGGCAGCCCTGGGCCTGTCCATGGATGAGCTGGGGTCCTTCTCCGATCAGATGGCTGTGACGGCACAGAAGTCCAACACCTCCGTCGGGCAGTTGGGTGAAGCCATCCTGACTGTCGGCGGCACCGCCAAGGGACTGAAGGGTGGCACGGCTGAGCTGAATGCCGAGCTGGGCATTCTGGCCAACCGAGGCATCAAGGGCGCAGAGGGCGGTACGCACTTGCGTAACGTCATCCTGTCCCTGACGAAGCCCACTGATAAAGCCGCCGCCCAGCTGAAAGCGCTGGGCGTTTCCGTTTATGACAGCTCCGGCAATATGCGTTCCATGAACGATATGCTACCTCCCGTCAATCCCGACGGTTATCAAGCACGAATGCTGTATTCTGTTTCAAGCGCCCCGCAGCCGCAAGACGCAAAAAGGGCGCAGCGAATCCTTCCTCTGCTCTGCTCTGCTCTAAGGAGCATAGTTCTATTCAGCATGGCTGTCAAACCCCTTTCCGTCAAAAATATGAGAAGAACCGAAGGTCCCATCTCATGTATCGGCCTGCCCGCGCCTGGCATTCTGATCGGGCTGGCCGGTATCATACTCGCCTGGCCGCTGTATCAGAAAGTGCTCCGGAAAGCACGTGAGAAAGCGGCACCGGAAATCCTTCAGTTAAGCAAAGCCATATAACCACGTCACGCGGTTATCTTTTTCAGAAATGCCCTCATCCGGACCTGTATGCAACTGACAATATAAACAACTGGGGCTGGTGTCAACGACACCAGCCCCTTTTTGTTTACGATTGATGTTCTGCCTCATAAATCAGCTCGCCCAGCGTCTGGTATACCTGATCCGGCTCAACAGGCTTCGTCAGGTGGGCATTCATGCCTGCCTGAAGGGAACGCTGCACGTCCTCATCAAAAGCATTTGCCGTAAGCGCAATGATTGGAATCTCTCCGGCATCCGGTCTGTCCATGGAACGGATCGCCGCAGTCGCCTCCAGACCATCCATAACCGGCATCCGGACATCCATCAGGATTGCAGCATATGTCCCCGGAGGATTGTCCATGAACTTTGTCACTGCAATCTGTCCATTCTCCGCGTGGTCTACCTCTATCTCTTCCAGCTCAAGAATGTCCATCATGATTTCGGCATTCAGCGCCACATCTTCTGCCAGCAGAACGCGCCGCCCGGCCAGTTCTGCACGCTTTTTCTCCCTGAACAGATTTACATCATTCCTGCGTGCGATGCGTTCAAATTCCCTGACCACACTGGTGGCAAACAGCGGTTTGGCCAGGAAACTGTCCATGCCGGCATCGACCGCATCGTCATGTATTTCATCCCAGTTGTACGCGGTCAGAAGAAGAACCATTGTTTCTCTGCTGTACTGACTGCGGATCTGCTTTGCAGTTTCCGCGCCATTCATTCCGGGCATTTCCCAGTCGAGGAGCACCAGATTGTAGGGATCCTGTTTGCCATGCTGAATATCCAGCATGGAAAGTGCGCTTTCCCCGTCAAGGGCAATGTCCGCTCTGATTCCCACCTCATCCAGAACGGCTCTTGCATGTTCCGCGGCGATCCGGTCATCGTCCACAATCAGGACATACATTTTATTGAGATCGACATACTTCTCTGTGTCGGAAGCCCGTTTTTCACTGTTGAGCAGCGTGATAAGGACCGTAAACTCCGTTCCAACGCCCTTTTCAGATTCCACACTGATGGTGCCGTTCATCAGTTCAACAATGTTCTTTGTGATGGCCATACCAAGGCCGGTACTGCCGTACTTGTTTTTCCGGCTCCCGTCCTCCTGCGAAAACGCTTCAAAGATTCTGGGGATAAACGCCTTGTCCATTCCGCTTCCGGTATCCCTGATACAGAATTTCAGCGTCGACTGATTCTGGAAGGAAGCCGTTTTTTCCACCGTCAGCGTCACGTTGCCCGGTGCCTCCGTGAACTTGACCGCATTGCTCAGAATATTGATGAGTACTTCCTTAAGCCTCGTATCATCTCCAATGTAATAATCATCCATCCGGTTCAGCAGCCGGCACTCATAATGCAGACCCTTGTCGGCACACTGCGACATGACCATTGTATTGATCTGCTCGATCATTGTGCTGAAAGAGAACTCCTCTTTGTTCAGCACAACGCGTCCCGATTCAATACGGCTCATGTCCAAAATATCATTGATCAGGCCGAGAAGATGCTGGGCACTCCCGCCGATCTTTTTGAGATAATCACGTGTCTGCGGCGACAGTGTTTCATCATGAAGGGCCAGTGTATCCAGTCCTATGATTGCATTCATCGGTGTACGTATTTCATGGCTCATACTGGACAGGAATGACGTCTTTGCCTTGTTTGCCTCCTCGGCCACAGCCAGTGCCTCAGCCAATGCATGGTTTTTGGCCATTGACTCACGCATTTCCGCATCGATAATCGTGAATCCTATGCCGACCGCATGCACAATGTGGTCATCCCGGTCCGCCGGATGCCTGACGCCGGCCATACGCAGCATCTCATAGTAATCCTCCCCATTGCGGTGGGCAAGATAACGGTATGCAATAATGCTTTTTGTTTCCAGCTCCCGGCGGATATTATCCGGTTCAACAAATTTCAGGTACCCATCCCTGTATTTCTGGTCCACATACAGGTTTCCATACTCCGTGAAGGCCTCATAAAATTGAAAATACATGCCCTCCCGGTAGTTGTCTCTGTCCTCCGGGTCAGCCCGGTAACAGATAGCCTCATCCGTATCCAGATCCACATAATACACACTGCGGTAGTCGGACGCCATGGCCGTAATCATCTGGTCCAGCTGCTTGCGCTGGGTCTCCTCGGCCAGCAGCCGTTCCTGGAGTGCAATCCGCTGTTCCAGTTCTTTCTGCCTGGCCTTTTCCTCCTCAAGACCGCGGCGCACATCCGCATCCACATCCTTGAATCCGCAGACAATGCCCATTTTGCCGTCCGGCATATCCAGACGTGCAAATTCAATGCGGAAGTACCGTTCGCTCCCGTCCGCCATTGCTCTCAGATAATTGATGGAAAACTGATGCTGTTCCTCCAGATGCTTTACGAGGCTGTCTATGGACAGCTCCCGTTGAAGGCGTTCCTGATCGCACTTTGCCACAGTCTGCTTAATATACTGCACCTTTGCCTGAGAGTATTTCATGTGGTTGAGTGCCACATTGATCGGCATGGAATACTCCGTCGATCCTTTTGTATCTCCGCGGTAAAGGGAAAACGTTTCTGTTTCGACATTGTTGATCAGCCAGACGGTGTGATAGGACTTGCTCAGTGCTTCAATAACCGCCTGCCGGACCGCCATATCGGATTCCATGCGCTCCCGCTTGTCGGTAATGTCGGACAGGAACACATAATAAATACCGCCATAGAAATCCGTTTCCGTAAAGTGGCCGTAGTCATCTACCCAGCGCACGGTCCCGTCCTTGCGGATGATGCGGTATTCCGTATAATCAGTTCTGCCGTCTTTGTACTTCGTCTGTTCCGCAATCGAACTGGACACGGCCTCATAATCATCCGGATGCAGCATTCCCCTGAATGTATTCCCCGTATGTGCCTTAAATTCCTCCTGGTCGGCACATCCGAAGATGTCAATTACACCCTGATTTGCATACAGGATTTCTTCCGGCTGTTCCGCCCTGTAGATAAAAAAGCCGCCCGGCATATGCTTTCCGATTTCATCGATCAGCATCAGGTTTTGATCGTTTAGCTGAAATTTCTTTCCAAACATATCTTCACTCTTCTATCTGTCGTTGGATGGCAGTGCAGGATGTCAGACCATTTCTGCTCCCTGTCTGTTCTGACTGGCCACATTTTCTTGCATACCATTCTATCACAACCCGATGATTAGTCAACCGAATGACAGCATCCTCTCGCAAATGATTCGATTGAAAGTGAAAACAGGTGAAATCCGTTTTCACATACTATAAAACCGTTTCTACAAACCAAACGCTCCCTGCCGTCACCTGTCCAGGCACAGTCTGCGCTTTCACTGAACCATTGCAAAACGGCGCGGGATGTCCCGCGCCGTTTCAGTTCTGTTTTGTTCATTATTTCCTGATGACCCGCATGATCCCTCAGAAGCGTCACCATCGGTTCAGCAGTACGCGGCCGAAATCCGGTTCGCAGGTCATGAAAGCTCAGTCCCTGCCCGAGTAAAACTCTGTTCTTGTCGGGTTTTTCTGAATCAGGACGGAGCTCTGGTCAAACACCTGGATCAGTTCATCTGCAGCAGCATGCACCTTTTCCTCGGTCGTGTCACTGAGATAAATGACGAGCGTATATTCCTGATAGGCAGTATCTCCGTCTACCCAGCCGCCATCTGCTTCCTGAATGGTATAGCCGCCAAAGTGTTTGAGCAGAATTGCCTTCAGCTGTTCTTTTGCCTCAGCCTGTGTGAAAACAGGTTTATTGTTGCCCTTGGCATTGGTGCCCAGATACATCACATACTGAATATCTTCTGCCGGTGCCTCTTCTGTCTCCACCGTTTCTTCATCTGCTGCAGCTACACGGTCTTCTGCCAGATCTTCCATCCAGTGGAATTCTCCGGTCTTCTTGACATCGTCACCATAAATGGTCTTCCAGTCATTGGCCATGGAAATCACGTTGAAGCCGCTCTCTTCCCACTTTGTCCGCAGATCCGCTGCCTTCCCGGCGTTGCCGTAGTCCCGTACCTCATCGTCTGCAACCAGCATGAAAGCAGCACTCTTATACACATTGTTGTAGATGGCATAATTGTGCATGGCTACATCGCCGCTGGAATTGCCAAAGGACAATACCGGCTGCCTGCCGATATGCTGGGCAATCTGGAGTACCTTGTTTGTCTTGAGGTTCTTGATAAGCAGCCTGTCGGTACGCTCCAGTGTGTCGTTTGCACCAAACACATAGTTGAGGCCGTCCGCATCTCCCTGATTCGTCGCCTTGAGCTGGACATCCATGCCGATAATGTTCTCATAGGGAATGTCAAGCATGCCTTCGATAAAGGTACGGCAGATGAACCGGTCGGAACCGGAGCAGATATAGCACTTGAAGCCGTTCGCCTGCAGATAGTCAACCACTTCAACCATAGGCAGATAGAAAGAACCAGCATAGGTCATGCCCTCGAATCCATCCGCGTCACGCGCAATCTGACGGGTTACAAAATCCGCAAATTCCTGCAGGGTCATGCCGGCATAGGCCTTTGCAGCATGCGTGGCATGCAGCATATCCATGCCATCCGGGAAAGAACGGTCCAGCGCATGATCGCGCAGCATGCGGCCGAACTCCAGCATTTCCTCATCAGGCTGATAAGTTTCGTCCGTCAGAATGCGGCGGGCAAGCAGGTAGTATTCAAGATACGTTGGATTGAGTTCCGCACACAGGGTTCCATCCATATCGAATGTCGCGATGCGATCCTCTTCCGGAATATAATCGTCTGAATTTATGTCAGTCACTGTCTCAACATAACTGATCAGCGTTTTCAGCGATGCAGCCTCTTCGTTCCATTCCGTAAACGGCGTTCCGGGTTCCTCCGCAAGGGCGAAGCCCATCAGCGAACAGATCATGAATACGACGGTAATGAACAGCGTTATTGAAAGATTTTTCTTTTTCATCCGGATATCCTCCTCTTAATGACATAATTGTTCTTCCGGCACCGTATCAATCGCAGATGCCATCATTTGACAAGCCGGCACGAAGTGCCGGACTATCTCACTGGCAAGACGGTTAAGTATACATCAAGAAACCGACTTTTGCCAGCAGAATTCTGCTGATGAATTTTGAAGCATCAAAAAAACGCCGGATACGAAACGTACCGGCGTTAAAAGATTTGCATGAGACGGCATCATTGCCGTTCAACCGTCAGATTGCCGTCTTCCATTCTGTACACCAGATCGGCATACCCGAGCGCGTCGCTTTCATGTGTAACAATGAAAACAGCTTTATTCTTTTCATGTGCATATTCCTGGAACGCGGACAGAACAAGATGGGTATTTTCATCATCCAGGTCTCCGGTAGGTTCATCCGCGAACAAAACCTCTGGATTGTGCGCAAGCGCACGGACAATCGCCATGCGGCGCAGTTCTCCTCCGGACAGTTCGGCAGGACGGACATCCCTGAGATCTGCAATGTTCAGTCTCTCCATCCACATCTGCGCCTCTTTTTCAGGCTGGGCCCTGCCGTACAGCGCTGCCGGCAGAAGTATGTTTTCAAATACCGTCAGTGTGTCAACTGCGCTCCGTCCCTGAGGCACCACGCCGATTTTCTCGCTCCGCAGAAGCGACAGGGCTTTGTCATCCAGGCTGTACAGATCCCTGTCATCTATCAGTACCCTGCCTTCGGTTGGGCTCAGCAGTCCGGAGAGCATATTCAGCAGGGTCGTTTTCCCACTGCCGCTGCGTCCCATCAGGACGGCTGTCCCGCCGCTTCTGATATCCAGACTGACAGGTTTCACCGCAAAAAAGTTATTTGCCCTGCCGGTTTTCCGGAAATACCGCTTTGCTATATTCTCGGCTTTTATCACCATATCAGTTTCCCTCCCGCAGGGTCGTGCCCGGATCTATCCGGCTGAGCCGGTATGCCGCCATCATGCCGGAAAGCGGTGCAACCGCTATGGAAAGCAGTACGGTACCTGCTGCCAGCAGCAGGATCTTTCCCATATCAGGTATGAGATACGGAAGATTCAGCGTGCTTTCAATCAGCTGGGCAAACGGGAAAATCAGGAGGGCTGCAACGCCTACACCAATCAGACCGCCCAGCAGACCGCACAGCGCGGATTCAAGCAGAACCATCCCCGAAAGCATGCGTCTCGATGCACCGATCAGGCGCAGGACGGCAAATTCCCTGCTTCTCTCCCTGATAATCAGTACAAAGGACAAAAGCAGAATGACAACGGCCAGGACCCATACCGCCGCAATCAGAAAGGTAACCGTACGGCTGACACCGGCCAGACCGTCCGATACGCCGGTGATCATATTGCGCGTACGGACAGCAGTGACTTTGCGGATATGGCCGTTCAGCCAGCTGTTTACGCTGTCAATATCGTATCCATCCCTGACCTTGACATATACTGCGGAAATCACCTGGTCCCCGCTGCCGATTTTATGGCTTACACCTTTATCCTCTGCAGCTTTGAGCAGATGATTCATGGTCTCCATATTGCAGTAAACGGCCGTGTCCAGTCCGGTTCCGGTGGTTTCCAGTCTGGCAACCACCTTGCACCGTTCATCATAGATGCGGATGATTTCGCCAACCTCCGCCTCCACTTTGCACCCGACAGCCACATCCATGTCTCCCATTTCCCGCGAAAGGCTTCTGGAAATCCACGGCTGCACCGTGAAATCCTGCTCAGGATCTATCCCGATGACCTGGATCTTGATTGAACAGCAGTCTGCCTTAAGCGAAGCGAGAAACGTCTGCGGCGCGGCTTTTTCCACGCCGTCCGCCTCCAGGGCTTTTTCAAGCACATTTTCATCCATGTAAAACGCGCCTGTCGTTCCCTGCAGGAACATGTTCTGAAAGCTCACCTTGCTCTGTGCCTCCGAGGGCACCAGTATGATGTCCGCCCCCAGACGGGCCTCAAGGCTGTTCAGTCCGCTGCGCAGGGACAGGACAACGACGGATCCGCCGAATACGGCCAGGGACAGAAAAGCAATGATCATGGCCAGTACCATCGTTCGTACAGGCTTGCGGACCAGGTTTTTAACGGCCAATGAGAAAATCTTCATGTCGTTTTTTACTTTCTCCAGGTAAGAATTGCGCCGGTCAGCGCTGACAGAAATGCCGCGGAAAACAGAATGATCATGGCAGGCTGCATGACCATCCTGCAGTGCATGGTCTGCATCCGGCAAAGATCAATCAGTGTACCGGGGGTAAGAATCCCCATCACACAGACCGGCAGTGCGCCAATATAGATGCCCGGTCTTGCCTGCGCGATACTGAGACAGAGTGCAGCCATAACCCCCAGGACACAGCCCAGGCCCAGCAGCGCCTGTCCTGCCCAGTGGCAGGCACCAAAGGAACCGTCCTCATGGATGCACGGCGTCAGTACCGTCTGACCGCCGACCACAATAACAAGCGCCAATACCAGCATCACAACAGCCGGAATACTTCCCTTTTTCATAAGCTGACACCTCATAACAGGCAGAATATTCAAATACCGGCAGCTGTTCTTTAGGTTATGTACGTTTGCAGCTGCCAGTTGTCTGCCCGGCAGTTTGTGCCGGGCAGATGCTTATTTCCCGAAATTCTCGTTGATGACTTCCCTTGCAACCTTGCCGTGTTCAAGCACGATGGTACGCTGCGCCGCCTCTGCCACCTCAGGATCGTGGGTAACGACAATCAGCGTGGTTCCTTCTTTGTGAAGCTGGGCAAACAGGTCAAGGACGATATTTTCATTTGCTTCATCCAGATTGCCTGTCGGTTCGTCCGCCAGGATCAGCTCCGGGTGATTGATCAGGGCACGTGCGACACAGACACGCTGCTGCTCGCCGCCGGAAAGCTGGCTGGGCAGATGGCGCGCGCGTTCCCGCAGGCCGACACGGCCAAGGGCTTCAAGCGCTTCGTTTTCATCCGGCATGGAGTGGTAATACTGCGACACCATGACATTTTCAACAGCAGTCAGATAATTGACCATATGGAACTGCTGGAAAATCAGACCGATCTTGTCCCTGCGGATATCCGTCAGCTTTTTGCTGCTTTCCTTAGAGATGTCCACACCATCCAGCAGGACTTCTCCTTTTGACGGCTTGTCCATACAGCCGATGATATTCATCATGGTGCTTTTTCCGCTTCCGGAAGGACCCATGATCGCGACCCATTCTCCCTGATCCACATGAATGCTCACATTGTCCAGGGCTTTTAATTCACCGTATATCTTTGAAACATTTCTCAGTTCCAGCAAGCTCATGACCTTATTCTCCTTTCAATACCAGGGCGGGATCAATCGCTACCGCGCGCTTGATGGGCAGCAGACACGACGCAGCCGCAATCGCCATGGAAACAATGATGGCTGCAGGCAGCAGCAGAGGCTGGAAGGTAATGGAAGAACCAAATACATTGACACTGACCACCTGGGCAAACACAAAGCCCAGAACAGCCCCCATCACGCCGCCCAGCAGTCCGAGGAAGAGGCCTTCACCCAGGAATTCCGCCCGGATGGAGCCGTCCGATGCGCCGAGTGCCTTGCGCAGACCGATTTCACGCCTGCGCTCGGAGACAACCGCCGTCATGGTCGTACTGACACAGATCATGGTCAGAAGCAGAACAACCAGTGTAACCAGGAAGACAAGCGCTGTCAGCTTTTCGAGCACGGACGCTTCGGAGCGTGCCACACGCTTGACCAGACGAGCCTGAACACCGTCATTGTTGTCCGTAATGCTGGCCGCATATTCCTCAAGCTGGTCAACAGATGCGGAAACGGAAAGCTCGGCTACGTCCAGTTTATCCTCACCGGTCATGATTTCCATGTCGCCAAGGGACAGGAACACATATTCCTCTTCCTCGCCGCCGGTTGTCAGGATGCCGGTTACCGTGAAGTTCAGCGTCTTCGGCCGGACAGCAGCCACCGCTTCTGTCGCCGTGTTCAGTGCATCCACCACAGCGCCGGATGTAACCGTGGCACCGCTCAGTGCATCCACGTCCTCACCGAGTGTCAGCGGCAGTGTCTTCCCAATGAACTGGTTCAGGAATCCCTCGTCCTCCGGGACCAGCCCGCCATATTCCGGTGTCTGCGTAGATGCATCCACGGAAATGGAGGCGATTTTCGCTTCATCGTCAAGCACAGCACTGACATATACAACGCCTGCACCGAAACCTTCTGCTTTTCCGGAAAGCGATGCACCGGGCACCCGGCTTTCCTCCGGCGTCCTGTCCGTGGATGTATTACTAGGCTGATACGTCAGTTCCATCGTGGAACCGACCTTTACACCGATTGTTTCGGCAATTTCCTTGCCGACCAGCACCTGCCGTGTTTCAGACGGATATGCACCCTCAATGCTGAAATAGGGGCTGGTTTTTGTAATCTGTTCAAAATCCGTCGCAGCAGCGGTAAAAGACTGCTGACGGGTCGTCATATCCAGCCGCACATAGCGGTACGGGGCTGCGCCGACCAGCGCAGCATCCGGAATGCTTTTCAGCGCCTGTGCAAGCCCGTCGCTGGTCAGGGTGCCGCCGTCCTGCGGCAGCAGCAGCATGTTTGCGCCGTATGAACGGAACTGGGCGCCCATCTGTCTTGGCACATCCACATAGATCGTCACAAGGCCTGCAAGGATAGTGGCACCGATGCCGATGGACAGGAGGGCGATCAGCATGCGCGAACGCCGTCTGAGCAGCGAAGCGGTGATCATCCGCAGAAACATTCTTCTTTTTGTCATCGTTATCCGCCTCCTCAATGTCCGCCGTGCAGCACTTCAGCGGGCCGCAGACGAAGTACCTGACGGATGGCAGGCAGACTGCCCGCAATGGTAACAAGGGCAATCAGGCCGGCCACGATCGGTGCCACCTTGGGATTCATGTCAATGGCGGATCCGAAGACGCTGCGACCGATGAGCTGGGCAAAGCCGAATCCCATCAGGTATCCGACGCCGAATCCGGCAAGCGCCGTAATCAGGATTTCAACCATCATTACGCCGGTAATGGAATGATCCCTTGCCCCGATTGCCTTGAGCAGTCCGATCTCCTGACTGCGCTCCATAACGGACGCGGTTACCAGGTTGGAAATGCCCAGTGCGGAACCGATAAGGCTCAGCGCGGTAATCAGAATCATCAGCAGCTTGGTCTTGTCGAGAATATTGCCCTCGCTCTCAGCCACCTTCCGGACAGCGCTGGCCACGGAGCCTGTAATCACTTCCTGAATCTGATAGCAGATCGCGCTGACATAGGCCGTGCAGTACCAGGTCTCGTAGTCACGGGACGACAGCGCCGCAGGATTCCTGGCAGCCCGGCGGGCCAGCTCATTGTCCGGTGTGGTCAGGGCAGACACCTCAATGGATGCCACCTTTCCCTCGCGGTCCGTAAGGTTCTGCACCAGGTCCAGAATGGCATAGATCTGCTCATCCTCGTCCCCGCCGGCATCATAGATACCGGCAATGGTCACATCCTGCTCTCCGTGAGAGGCGGAAATATGAACCGTATCGCCTGCATGCCAGCCCATTTTCTCAGCCAGCAGTGCGCCTGCCATGATTTCACTGGCAGCATTTTCATCTTTTTCATCCAGCCAGCGCCCCTCGGTTACATCCCACCAGGAACGCATGCCGACCACGCCGGCATCCAGGCTCTCACCTGTCGGCAGATCCAGATGATGGTTAAACCAGGTCCCTGTCATTTTCACGGTTTCACCGCCAGGCAGTGTCGCCTGAGCTTCAAGAAAGGGGGTGAAATCGACAATGTTGAAGGCCCAGAAAATCGTCTTGAGCTTTCCCAGTTCATCCTCACGCAGATAAGCGGTATTCAGCTCAGAGCCCTCACCCACATCGTATATATCGGAAAGGAGGGAGGAATCCTTGGGCTTCACCGTAATATTGGCACCATAGTTTTTGAGTTCCTTGTTGACCTTTTCCTCAACCCCCATCACCACATTCAGCATGCCTGTCGCCAGGGATGCACCGAGTGCGATGGTCAGGGCGATAAGCAGCATTTTGCCCTTCTGATGAAAGAGCACGCCGCGGATCATACGGAATAACATTGCAAAGCGTCCTCCATAGTTCAGCATCCGGAGCTGTCGGCCCCGTATTTTATCCTCTGCCGTCTCTTGTCATGCCGGCCATTACCGGAATTCTTTTTCTCCGGCAAGAATATCGCTCAGTTTAAACACGAGATTTCCATCTCTTACTTCGTAAGCAAGCGGAATCGGGTTGCAGCCGCCCTTGAAGCCGATCGTGTTGATATTCATGACGACGTCGCAGCGCTTGCAGATCACCTGTCCGTTGCGCTCAAAGTAACCCGCATTGCCGCAGACCTCACAGGCATCAAGGCCTACGCCGTAGGATGCAGAGTTGGGCTTCTTGACGACAATCCAGCGCACATCCACATTCTTGTCCGTTCTGTATTCAAAACGGTGCAGATGTTCATCATTCACGCTTTCCATGGAAACCAGGATCTCCCCTGCCGCATCATCCACCGTGTACGCTTCCGGTGCGGACAGTTCCACCTGCTTGGTATCATTTGTCTTGACAACGGTCATGATCAGAACGCACAGCGCAATGCACAGCAGCACACCGACGGATACCCGCCTCCAGTGCCGGTTGCGTGCCTTCAGTTTACGCAGCTGGGCAGGATTGTCATAGGGATCTTTGATAATGGTTCCCTGACGGAACAGAATGACTGCCAGCAGCGCGGCAACCGCTGCCACAATCCAGATAAACAGCATGGAATGGCTGGCTGTGAACATCATCCAGCTGCCAATCCATCCGTAAGCGGCATCTGT
>JAFUHD010000339.1 GCA_017469025.1 Clostridia bacterium | reverse complement strand
CCAAGATTTGGGGCTCAGCGGTGGCGCGATTGCGTTCAAATCGGAAATTAAAAATGACAGGAAAAGCTAGGCGATAATTGTGAACATAGGCGGAGTCCGACCTTTTTTTATGCCTGGCATTTTTACTTTCCTTAGTATTTGTGCTTGCAAGTGCCCGTTACTTTTTCAATTCACGTTTTTAGCTCTTTTGAGGTTCATATTGGATAGTTCTTTTGGATTTATCCGGTATGCACCCCGACTTAAGGGTTCAAACCCTACACTCCACTTTTTGTTATATAATATGACTTTGCGTATACCCGGGCGATTATGTGCCGCAATACTTTCAAAAAGTGGATGAGAATAGTATAATGGCAATGCATTCCGGTTTATTTCATTTGGGTGCAGACCGCTTAAATGAAGGGGGAACATACAATGGAACAGTTCTGGATAGATCTGATAGAATCAGTGTCAAATGCCCGCGGTGCGTCCGGGTTTGAAGATGAGGTTGTAGAGATCCTGTGTCCCGTCGCAGCCAAATATGGAAAGGTTTATGAGGACAGGATGCGGAATTTGTACTGTGAACGGAACGGAAACAGGGAAGGACTGCCCGTGGTACAGCTGGATGCGCATACCGACGAGGTGTCATTCATGGTTCAGGCTGTCCGGCCGGATGGAACGCTCCGGTTTCTTCAACTGGGCGGCTGGGTGAAAGCTGCTGTTGCAGGACAACGTGTGCAGGTGCGCAATGTGCATGGAGAGTACATACCTGGGGTAACAGCAACAGTTCCACCACATTACCGGAAAGCAGGAGAGCAGGAGACACTGGATACAGACCAGATGAGCATTGATGTTGGCGCAGGTTCCCGGGAGGAAGCGATAAGGGATTTTCATATCCGTATTGGGGAACCCGTTGTGCCTGATGTCCGTTTTACCTTTGACAGGGCGCATGATCTGATGATCGGAAAGGCATTTGACTGCCGGCTCGGATGTGCGGCGCTTGCCAGGACACTTGCTGAGGTGGACGGAGAAAAGCTGGACGTCAATGTGACCGGTGCCTGGGCTTCCCAGGAAGAGGTTGGAACGCGGGGGGCTGCGGTTACGGCCAATGCTGTGAAACCGGATGTGGCAATCGTCTTTGAAGGATGTCCGGCAGATGATACAGTGGCAGAACCGTATATGGTACAGACAGCCATCCGGAAAGGGCCGATGCTCCGGTTTATGGATAAGCGGATGATTACGCATCCAAGATTTCAGCGCTTTGCACTGGATCTCGGGAAGCGGCTGAATATACCGGTTCAGGCAGGTGTACGTTCTGGTGGTTCGACGAATGGAGCACCGATTCATCTGTCAAACCTGGGTGTTCCGTGTATCGTAATCGGTATCCCTGTACGGTATATTCATACGCCGTATGGTATGGCTGCTTACAGTGATTTTGAATCCGCGGGTCGTCTTGCAGCTGCGGTGCTCCGCGAACTGAATGAGCAGGTAATTGCAGGGTTCTGATCAAAGTTCAGGTCTGTTCAAGTGATTCAGGACAGACATGACATTGGATGAGGTTCCCGCTTTTGAATTCGCATGCGCTATGTCAGCTTTGACTATGCAGCGCAAAGCGCCAGATTAACGCTGTAAACCGGGAGGAAAACAATGCAGGGGAAACGCATAGCGGCATGCGGGAATGATTGCCTAGCCTGTCCGAGATATTCAGCAGCGCCATTTGAAAAGACGGAAAACGAACTCCGACATACAGCAGAGCTGTGGATGAAGATCGGGTATCGTGATCATGTGGTTTCCACAGATGAGATTGCGTGCAGCGGCTGTACTGAGGGCAACTGGTGCAGATACCGGATTGTCAGTTGTGCGAGTGAAAAAGGCATTAATAACTGCGGAGAATGCGGGGCGTTTCCGTGTGACAGGGTAAAAAGCTGCCTGGATGTGACGCTGTCTTTTGAACCGTATTGCAGACAGGTTTGTACACCGGACGAATATGAACAGATCCGAAAGGCATTTTTTGAAAAAGAGGAGAACCTCGAAACATGGAGGCGCTTATGTTTACAGGGAAAATGAACAGGGTAATAAAGTTGATCATTTGCATGGCTGCCGTTTTGATACAGACTGCAGCTGCTGAAGAGAAGCCGCAGACACAGCAGCTGATTGAACAGATGGTTGTGTCTTATGCGGTATATGGAGAAAGGGACAGCCGGAGCCTTTCAGAACTGTCTGCTGCGGATGCGGCGCTTGGCCGAAAATGGTCAGGCATCATGGATCTCTGGGAAACGCCCGTAACGGTTAATGAGGTACTGCCGGACAATCTGCCACAGGACAATTCGCTTTGTCTGGTTGTATTGGGCTTTCAGCTGAACCCGGATGGAACAATGCGGGATGAACTGATTGAACGGCTGAATGTCGCCCTCACTGCTGCTCAGAAATATCCAGATGCGGTCATTGTATGCACAGGCGGCGGTACAGCCGCGAATGATCCTTCTTCGACTGAGGCGGGGAAAATGCGTGACTGGCTGGAAATGCATGGCGTTGACCATGTCAGGCTCATAGCAGAGGACCGTTCACTGACGACGGCTCAAAATGCAATGTATACATTTGACCTGCTTACTGAACGTGAGCCCCAGGTAAACCGGATTGCCATCATTTCAAGCGATTACCATATTGCAACCGGAACGCTGCTGTTCGGTGCAGAAGCGATCCTGCGTGACAGCGACATTCAGGTTGCCGGAAATGCCGCGTGGCATGCACCAAGCGGAACGCTGTCTGCCATGTTTCAGGCAGGGGCACTGATAGAATTGTCGGGAGATGTTCAGACAGCATTTGAAATCTACTACGAAAACTATGACATCCATGAGCTGCCACCGCTGCACACAGATGAATAGTGTGAGAGGAACGGGAACGGTCAAAGACAGGACATTTCTCGGCACCCTGTGCCGGCCTGTCAAATCAAGATATCTGCTATGGATATGGTGCCGAAAGCGCAGCTATGTCATTTAAGGAGTACCGGATGAAAATAGATGGAAAATGGGTTGCTGGAATTGTACTGCCGGTTGTTGCGGCGCTGATTTCAATCGTTGTACTTGGTGGATTTTTCGATTCCGATTCATATAAGAGCGGATATATGGATGCACTCAGCAGAAAGCAGAAGATGGCAGGAGATCTGACGATTGCAGCCGCAGGTGCTTCCGTCGTGATCGCTGCGGTACCGGATGATTCAACGACACCAATTGCTCAGGAAATTGCTAATATTGCATCCAAACTGGTTCTGGTGACCGTTGTGATCATGTTTGAAAAGCTGTTGGTCAGCATAGCCGGGTTTACTGTGTTCCGGGTACTGGTTCCCATAGTCTGTGCTTTATTTCTACTGGGACATCTGTTCAGGAAAAGAACATTTGCCCAGATTGCATTCAGACTTCTGATTTTTGCACTCTGTCTGGTTTTTGTAGTCCCGCTGTCCCTCTTTATAGATGAGGTGATGGACAAAAGGCTGGGGACGACGCAGATGATTACACAGGCAATGGAGGCAGGCGAGGAAGTGGAAACGGAGGAAGCGACGGAATGTGAAAACAAGTCGCTGCTGAGTCAGGCATCCAGTTTTCTCGGTGGTATCGGAGACAGCATCCGGATGATCCCGGAACAGGCACAGCACATGCTCACATCATTTATGAACGGGGTAGCCGTCATGATTCTGACTGTCTGTGTAACGCCGGTGGTATCTGTTCTGTTGTTGTATCTGACGGCAAAAATGCTGTTCAATCTGACGGTTATCCCTTCATATCTGCCTGTTCTGTATGAAAGAAAAGGGTTCCCGGACGATGAACCAAAGCAGAAAAGCGGTATTCGTAAATAGCCGGAATAGTGAGGGCGCAGCTGTAAATTGTGGACAATGAAGTGGGAAAGCATATAGATTGTAGGCGATGCCTGCAAAATGCAGGTACACCCGAATATTGTTCCGGAGAAAAGTGTCAGCAGCTGAATACGGATTACCACGATTTTTATGGGAGATAATAAAAAAAGCGTGTCCGACAGGGACACGCTGTGATCAGTTGCTGTTATGCTTCGACTTCTTCCTTTTCACGGATCCAGTTGTTGACGAATTCAAGTACTTCATCAGCATTGAGACCATGCACCATGGCAGCCTGTTCAAGGCTCTCGCCCTGGGCAGAAGGACAGCCGACGCAGCCGAGGCCGCAGCCCATAAGGGCGTACATGGATGAAGGATATTTCCGGATGATATCGCCCATAATCATATCTTTTGTGACAAACTGAGTCATTTCAGCCATTGGTATTACCTCCAGGGGTGTCAAAAAATTTTGCATTCATATCTTATCACAAAGCCTGTTAAAAAACAATCTGTCTGTGCGTTCAGGAAAGGGGTGGTCGGGTGCGGATTCCGTCTGACAGATGGTGCAAATCTGCCGTTGCAGCCATACTTTTCCTGCTCTGCCTGATTATGCTTCTGGTGATCGTGATTGACCCGTATGAAATATATCATAAGGCCCTGTTTTATGTGCCGACATTTCGAAGCGAAACACAGAGTTACAGCAATGCAGGGGTGGCCAAGTCATTCGAGTATGACAGCGTTATTGCGGGATCGTCCGTTACGGAGAACTGTATGCCGAGTGTTTATGAGGCGGCACTCGGCGGATCTTTTGTAAAGCTGTGCATGAACGGCGGGACCGCGAGAGATCATGCCAAGATGCTTGAAATCGCGTTCCGGACCCATACGCTCAGACGGGTGGTTTATGGAATAGATGTATTTGCGTATCCGGTCTACTGGACCAATCAGAAGATGAAAACTCCGGATTATCTGTATAATGCCAGTCTGCTGGATGATGTAAATTACTGGTTTAATCAGGATATTCTGATTAAGGAGATTCCATATGCATTCAGGCATATTGGAAAGGGAAACGAGACCGGCATCCGGGACTGGATGTATGCCTGGGAACCGCCGGAAATGCCGGAACCGTCTTCATTGCAGGTGACAGTATCCGATCCTGTCCCGGCACAGAAAGAAGCGCGTATAGAACTCATTGAGATGAACATTGAACACAATCTGCTGCCGTTTATCGAAGAACACCCTGATACACGTTTTGATCTGTTTTTCCCGCCGTATTCACTCAGTTATTGGCGAAATCAGCTGAACCAGGGAGAATTTGAAGCGGATATGGTATGTCGAAGCCGGATTATGGAGGCCGTAATCGGTTATGATAATGTTCGGCTGTATGATTTTGCCCTGAAAACGGACTGGATTACGGATTATTCCCATTATTACGATCTCAGACACTATACCATGATGATCAATGATGCAATGGCAGAAGCAATAGGACAGGGGGAGATGCTGATTCATTCCTTGCAGGATGGACAGGAGAATACCGAAAGACTGCGTGATCTTGTCATAGACACGAACATTCCGTGAGGACCGATGGAGCTGCTCCACCAAGATTACAATATATCATAGTAATTTGTTATCAATTACAAACTATTGTGAAAACTACAATTAAATTCGATATATTTGTATCCAATGGCGGTTGTGTTGTAAATTTCACAAATGGTGGGGCCGCGATTTGTCAGGTTGACATGTTGATTTCATAACTCAGATTATGTATAATTTTAAGTTGCAGGAAATTGACATGAAAGGAAGAAATAATTTATGCCTACTATGGCGCAGGCAGAAGCTGCGTTAAAGACGGTATATGGCTATGAACACTTTCGTGAAGGTCAGCGGGATGCGGTTCAGGCACTCGTGAAAGGAAATGATGTTCTGGCTATTATGCCGACCGGTGCAGGAAAATCACTGTGCTATCAGATACCGGCTATTATTTCCAACGGAATTACTCTCGTTATCTCTCCATTGATCTCGCTCATGAAGGATCAGGTGAATGCCCTGCTCCAATTGGATGTGAGAGCCGCGTATATCAATAGCACATTGACGAATAAACAGCAGCTGACGGCACTTGGGAATGCCAGAAAAGGGCTGTACAAGATTATTTATATTGCCCCGGAACGTCTGAATACGGAAGGTTTTCTCGATTTTGCCTTAAATGCGAATATTTCCAATGTCATTATTGACGAAGCGCACTGCGTTTCTCAATGGGGACAGGATTTCCGCCCGGCGTATCTCAATATTGCTCCGTTTATCGCCGGTCTTAAAAAGCGGCCTGTCGTTGGTGCGTTTACAGCAACCGCAACACTGGCAGTTCAAAAGGATATTATTAAACTGCTCGACCTGCATAATCCGCTCAAGATTCTGACGGGCTTTGACCGGCCGAATCTTTTCTTTGAGGTCCTGCGTCCCTCGGACCGGGATGCGGCGCTGCTGGATTTTGTCATGAAGCATGCGGGCCAGAGCGGTATTGTGTACTGTGTGACCAGACGCGCTGTAGAGGATACGGCCGAAATGCTGAAGAGCAATGGCATTGATTGTGCCAGATATCATGCCGGACTTTCGGATGACGAACGGACACAGGCGCAGGAGGACTTTATCAATGACCGGGTGCCGGTAATCGTTGCTACCAATGCATTCGGCATGGGCATTGACAAGTCCAATGTTTCCTTTGTTGTTCATTATCAGATGCCGAAGGATCTGGAAAGCTACTATCAGGAGGCGGGCCGTGCCGGACGTGATGGTGAACCGGCTGACTGTTGTCTTTTGTACATGCCGCAGGATATTCCGCTTGCCAATTACCTGATTGAACATTCGCTGGACAATGCTGCCCTCGATATTGAAACTGCCCGCAATGTCCGCGAGCAGGCAGACGAACGTCTGCGTCAGATGGTCTATTACTGTACGGGACGCGGCTGTCTCCGGAACCGCATTTTGTCTTATTTTGGCGAGGTTACGACGGAAACATACTGTGGAAACTGTTCGGCATGTCTGTCCAGAAAGGGTGAACAGGATGTTACGCGTGAGGCAGGACAGATCGTCTCCCTAGTGATGGCGCTGAACGGCAGGTATGGCCGGACGATGGTCGCCAGTATTCTCTGCGGCAAGCAGAATGAACGCATCATAAGTGCCGGTCTGAATCAGCACAGCGCATTTGGCGCGCTGGCTTCCATGGGCGAAGGTAATATTTATGCCATTATAGATGAACTGCTTGCAAGCGACGTGCTGTCCCAGACAGCAGGGGATTACCCATGTCTGGTAGCCGGGCACTATGCCAAGGATGTGCTGAGCGGTGACTGGCTGGTCAGGATTCCGCTTGATCGCGGCGGCCGTCAGGTGGCGATTCCCAAACACAAGGAAGAGGAGAGCGAGGCACTGTTCCGTATTCTTTCAAAGCTTCGTCTTGCAATTGCAAGGGAACAGCGGGTGCCGCCTTTTGTGATCTTTTCAAATGCGACGCTTAAGGATATGGCGAAACGCAAGCCCAGGAACAGAAGCGAAATGCTCAGAGTTAACGGCGTGGGTGAGAACAAGATGCGCCGCTATGGTGAAACGTTCCTGACGACGATTTCATTTTATGTGAAGAAGAAGGGAACGGAAGCCTGACGACTGGCAAAGACTGCGGAAGGGAAACAGAAATGGAAAAGCAAAAATATGGAACGGCGCTGATCCTGCTGTGCGTGGCGCTCTTTCTGATTACCTTCTGCAGTCAGAGTTCTCCACTTTATCCGCTGAATACCTGGGATGATGCCAACTGTCTACTGACTGTTGGTCGGGCAATGCATTCTGGTGCAACACTGTATAAAGATATATATGAGCAAAAGGGACCGACACTGTATGCCCTGCATGCACTGGCAGCTGCGGTCAGCGATACCAGTTTTTTCGGCGTGTATCTGCTGGAAATACTGGCCTGCTGGCTGACACTCTGTGCAGCATACCGTATCGCCCGGTCAGGTCACACACCGGCACTGGTGATTGTGGCTTTTTTTGGTGCACTGACGTATGCATCCGGTGCATTCTGTCGTGGAGACAGTGCTGAGGAATTCTGCCTGCCCTGTTTGACGGGCCTTCTCGCAATTGCAGACCATGCAGAGAAAGAAGGCTTCTCACCGAAACAGATGATGATAATGGGTTTTCTGTCAGGTATCATCGGGACGATTAAGTTTACCATTCTGGGGGTACCGCTTGGACTGTGTATATTTATCGCCATCCGTATACTGCCACAGAGTCCTGTCCGCCTGCTTAAAGCTGCAGCCTGCTTTCTTCTGGGAATGCTGATTCCCATCGCGGCATGGCTGCTGTATTTCGCGGCAAAAGGTGCGCTTTCCGATTATCTTACAGCTTATCTGTACAACAATATCTTTTTATATGCCGGTGATTATTCGGGCTTGGATATTCCTTGGCTGATCCGGACCAACTGGCCATGGTTTCTTATGCTGCTTCCTGCACTTTATACGTTGATACACGAACGGAAATGGGGCGTATTGCTGCCGCTGATGGTTCAGACGGCGGTTCTGGTTGCCGGTGGACGGATGTGGCTGTATACACCGCTGGTTCTGACACCGTTCATTCTGTATGGAATGAAGAAAATATGGCCTGTGGTTGACAAAAGGATCCGTCCAGGTGTACTTCGGATCCTGCCAGGTCTTGCAGCACTTGTCCTTGCAGCCCTGTTGACGCCGAATGCCTATATGCGCTTTGTACCGCTTGAACAGACAGCCCAGGGGCGCCTTGCAGCATGTATTCCGGAGAACAGCACATTTCTGCAGTACAGCCATCTGGATGACGGAATGTATCTGATGACCCATTCTTTGCCGCAGGAAAAGTATTTCTGCAGTCTGAATGTCGGACTGCCGGAGATGCATGAGGAACTGGACAGGTATCTCACAGAAGGCATTCCAGAGTATGTTCTGATTACCTGGCGGATGCTTCCGGAGGCCTTTTCGCGTTACCGGCAGATTGATTATGCAACGGGGTATGATAATTACAATCATTTGAAGAAGGACTTCTTTCTGTATGAGCGGATAGATCCGTAAAGGTAACTGCATGCTGATGCTGACTGCTGTGAATAAAGCCGGCAATCCAGTGCGGCAATCTTCCGCATTCAGAAGGCATATTCAATGGATTGGGGCAAAAGCCGGAACTGAATGTCCGGGGGTACGGCACCAGCTGTTGAAATAATGAGACAGGCAATTGATACAGTGCAGAACGCTTAAGCTGTAATATAGTGGGGGGGAAGACATGACCGTCATTTCAAAAGATGCACTCGAATACTTCTTTTTGTCGGTGTTTAAAGCTGAAGGATTTACAGATGAGGAAAGCAGCGAAATCGCAGATGTACTTCTGACTGCAGACCTGTTCGGCATTGAAAGTCATGGTGCCCAGCGGCTCATGTACTATCATGGCAACATTGGTTCGGGAAGCGTTCATGTGGGCTCAAAACCGGAGATTATCCAGGAAACACCGGTGTCTGCGCTGGTGGACGGACACTTTGGAATGGGCCAGAATGTGTCGGTTTTTGGAATGCGTCTGGCTGTTAAAAAAGCAAAGGCAAACGGGATCGGAATGGTCTCAGTACGGAATTCATCTCATTTTGGCATTGCCGGATATTATACGAAAATGGCGCTGGATGCCGGACTGGCAGCCTTTTCCATGACGAATACCGGCAAAATCATGGTACCGACTTTCGGCAGAGAGATGATGCTGGGTACGAATCCAATAGCATTTGCCATGCCGGCAGATCCATATCCATTCTGGTTTGATGCCTCGACGACAGTGGTGACGCTTGGCAAGGTTGAACTGTATACGAAACTTGGGAAAACGCTGCCAACTGGCTGGGCTATTCGTCCGGATGGCGAACCGCAGACAGATGCCCGGGATGTTAATGCATCTGTGTTATCCGGTGAAATGGGCGGACTGCTTCCGCTTGGCGGTACAGGAGAACTTACAAGCGGCCATAAGGGATACGGTCTTGGTATTATGGTAGAAGCTCTGACGGGTATCCTGTCGGGAGGACTGATATCGCCTGAGATGAACGGTGCGCATGGGGATCATACCAGCCATTTCTTTATGGCATTCGATCCATCCATGTTTGGAAATCCGGAGACGATCCGAAACCGGATGTCCCAATATCTTCAGATGCTTCGGGATAGTGAAAAACTGCCGGGACAGAGCAGAATCTATACACCGGGGGAGAAGGCCTGGGAGCATCTGAGACAGTGTGAGCAAAATGGCATCTGCCTGGATGATGCAACCTGGGCGGAAATGAACCGGATTGCATGTGAACTTGGTATTGAAC
Organism: Clostridia bacterium; assembly: GCA_017469025.1. Taxonomy (GTDB): domain Bacteria; phylum Bacillota; class Clostridia; order Christensenellales; family Aristaeellaceae; genus Ventricola. The sequence goes on along the minus strand of JAFUHD010000339.1, from coordinate 5,555 downwards.
CGCCCAAAGGTCTTCACTGAAAACGCAGTTGGCCTGCCTGGATGAAACATAGGTTCATCCGGACAGGCTTTGCAATCTTATGCTATAACAATTTTCAGCTGCCATCGTACTTCAATCCAATTTTCTTTTTGTTCCAAATGTAGCCTTACACATTGAGCTGATTATAGGTATTATCCTTATGTGGCTTTATGTCCAGGATTATTAGCTTTTCATCGGTTTCAGATAGGCCGGCTTTTTATTGACAAGGAGCGTATGTTCCCAAAGAAAACTTCACCGGTATTTGTTAGCTGATCCTCTTGGATGAGTCCAAACCGCTTGAGGCTAAGAGGACAGGTATATCGTCCTTCAGGCAGTTATCCTACTACAGTTGCCTTTGCCCTGAATTCTTGGGGCCGTTCTGCCGATTTGCGTAGATAGAGCCTCGGCTTTCGCTTTCTTCCATTTATCCTGATTCCGATTTGCAATGAAGAAAGCCTTTAATTCATCGGGAGAAACTGCCCGGTCTTCATCTTTGGTACTAAGATAATACCTGCTAGCGGCAGAATATGGAGCACTTTCGCAGTTAATCCCGCTCTGGTCAGCTGCGTACCGCTAAGCTTTACTTCTTCGATGGCAGGATAAATCTGTGGTCTGATTAGCGCAATGTCGTATGTGAACCATCTCGAAAATCAGTGACATGGATATACTGAATTATGCGATTGAACGAATGGCCTGCTGCCCATGATGCAGAATTATTACGAAAGGACAGTGGTGAAAGAAGAATTGGCTGTCCGGGGTTAACTTGAAGAAAAACTGAGCGCATGGTTCAAAAATCAATGCTAACAATTTAAGGAATTACTCGGAAACATAGGCACTTTGCACAAAATATTTTAAATAGCTAAAAATCGTACCAAAAAAGTTTGGTAAACTTGCACATAAAAATTATATAAATTTCGGAACTTATTACTATTGACTTTTTGGCGAAGCCCCCCGGCTGGACGCTGAAATTACAGGGATTCATTGTCCCGAGTAATTTTGCGGAGGGCTTCACAATGACGGAAGCTGTTAACACCACTACAAACAATAATTCATCCAGCGTTAGTAACACTACAGTTACTGACATGTCCACCCCTACGGGAACCACTGTCTCGGATAACGCTTCTAATGTCTTATTGATTCAAGAAGCTATCAACATGATAAAAGAGACGGTGAACGCATCTGAAACTCTTGAGCAGTCTCGATACTCGCCGAGCTTCTTTACCAGAGTACGAAAACTTCCTTTTATCATCGTGATCTACATCATGCTATGCTTGAGCAAACGTAAAATAAGCACTCAGCTCCAAGACTATTTTAAAGATGATTTTATTCGTAACGGTTATGTTGAGAAAATGAAGCTTTCGGATTACATGCAAAGCGTTGCATCTCAACAGGCATACAGCCAAGCCAGGGCCAAATTTAACCATATGCCGTTTAAATTGTCATTCGATAAGCTCAGAGACTATGAGTACGGACAAAATACCTTTGGGCTGAATCTGTTCTTTAACCATCTTCTCGCTGCTATTGATGGCTCCGAAATTCCACTCCCGGATAAGGCTTATCTCGGCGAACACTTTGGTTGTAATGGGCGTAACTCCGATTCTCCTGTTGCAAGAGCCAGCATTGCATACGATCCTCTCAACATGAGAACCATCGCAGCCGAATTTGAGCCCATGGATGTAGATGAAAGGACAATGGCGATTCGTCATATTGACGAACTAAGCAATGTCCTCAAGGGCGTTACCCCTTGTTTCATTTTTGACAGGGGATACATGTCTGCAGCGCTTCTAACCCACCTGAATAGCACGCCGGCAAAATACGTATTTCGTCTTCGCAGCAAATATAATGTTGAAATCGATAATTTGCCTCTTGGAGATCACAGGATCAAGCTTAACGGAGCCAACAAGGAAGAAATTGAACTCCGTATACTGAAATTCACTATTGATTCGCCAACAGAAGGTACTGTTGTTGAAACTCTTGCCACAAATTGGTTTGACTTGCCTTCTTCAGAGTTCAAGGAGCTCTATCATTTAAGATGGCCGGTTGAAACAAATTACTCCTTACTCAAGAACAAGCTTCAGCTTACTGATTTCACGGGCCTTTCTGTGAATTCTATCATCCAGGAATTTTGGTTAGCTGTCCTGATGAGTTATCTGGTGGGAATAACTTTTTTCGAGGCACAGGCAGTTATTGATGCAAATGCCTCCTGTGATAACTCCAACAAGTATCAGCCTAATGTAAACGGTATTGTTGGTACCCTTAAGTGTTACATAAAGGATATTCTCTTGTGTAATGATAAAGCTACTCTTGCAGATCTCGGAATGTGTATCGTTAACACTGCTGCACGTGATAGAGTCGTAAAAAGCACCACAGACCGCCATTTTGCTCGTAAAACGCCTCGAAAGGCACGAAATCACTGCAATCTGAAAAGAAATATTTAGTTCCTCAGAATAGCGTAGTTTTCTTTCACAAATGTAAAAACTGCATAAATTTTACGCCAAAACTATGCAAGATATTGCTAAAAAATCGACATTTGCATAGTCTGTTAAGTTTACCCTTTTTTCGGGGATCATCAACAATTATCCCTCTGACAAGGCAGTTAAATATCGAAATAGCCGTGGCGATGTTTCATTCGCATAGTTAATTGATTATATTTTATTTTTTGATTTTCTTAGTCGTAGTGTACACTGTCTTAAGTTGTTAGCATTGGTTCAAAAATGAAAAAAAATAGGCCGGAGCACTTCCGATTTGGGGATGTTCCGGTCTTAAATGTTTTATTTCTCACTTTGCAGGTATTTCGTCAATATTGAACGAAAGTATAGTGTACTGACTCTGTTTTCCTTTCTTCTAATGATAAACAGTATTGTTCCGCAAGTTCATACACCAGTAGTCTGATTGCAAGTTTGGACAATACTCCTTTAATGACATAGTCGTGCTTTCGGCACCGTATCAATTGCAGTTGTCATGATTTGACAAACCAGCATGAAATGCTGGGCCATCTCTTTTGATTTGAATATCACAAGCAACTTTTCCTGTGTCCAAGAATGTCTTTATCGCTTTTTTGCTTCTCTGGGTTCTGCAACAGCCCCATAGAAATCAAAATCCATTAAGGATAACGTCTTTTAAAGATATAAGGTGATCACTATTCCAGTCAAAAGCGCCTGCCTTTGCAGCTTCTCCAATCTTGAAAGAAATATAATTTTTATTGATTGAAAAATATGTGTGAATCCGGCTCTTATGCTCATGTGAGCCTATACTGTCATATTTCTCAATGATGTTAGAAATAAACCTTTGAACATCTGCCTTCTGCTTTCCCGCATCTTCACCTTTGAGAATAGCCCAACACAAGTCCTCTAATGCACCTTCCTCAGGGCTTTTGCTACAATTGGGGAGTAACGAAAAAGCTATTTTTATACTACAACCATCATTGCTTTTCCATTGATTACATTCGTCAGGGACAGGAAGATCGTTTGTCTCTAATGCTTTTTTTATTGATTTGACAGCACTCTGGACGCTTGTTTCAGCATCTCGCAGAATCAGCAACTGCTTAATGCTATCAAAACCTTCCAATTTTTTTAACGTAGACAGAAAACGTCCAAGATCGCTTATCCCTCCCATGTCAAAAGTTTGTATATCATTGCCAAAACGGGGATCGCTTTTCAGACTGGGATTATTCAGGTAGCTTATGATAAACCTTTCTGTATCAACACCTTCGCAGATTATCAGGTATTGCTTTTTATCCTGCTGTGATCGTAATGCATCAGCGAACCTCCATCTCCGCCTTTAGTGCGTCACCAAGCATAGAATGGCTAAATCTATGAATGTTTATCTTGTCATTAACATGACCCATTCGATAATAGGCAAAGCATTCAGGATCATTGATACTATCAAATGCAGCAGTTATTAACTCATAACTATGCGTAGTGGCGATGATCTGACAATTGGCTTCTTTACTGATATGATTAATAATCTTCCATAGCTTACTATACATGGAATAATGAAATCCCGTCTCTATCTCATCAATCAGTAGCAAGCCGTTTTTTCTTTCCATTATAGCCAAGCATATATTCAGAAGTTTCATAACTCCATCACCAGCGTATTGTAATGGAATAAGGCGTCCATTTGAACGGATATAAAGCTGTGCCACGCCCTGCATAGAAAGCGTCAGAATATCTTCTATTGTAGGATCCAATTCTTTGAGAACTTGAACAATAGATTCTTTGGTACCGCTCAGCTCAAGTTTTGCTATGCCAGTTAAAACATTATCAGCATTACGTGCCAAGGCAGCGTTAGTAAATTGCGTGGATTTCATTAACTTGATCTCATTGCCAGGGAGGCTCGTTTTTATATCACGCAATACGCTGACGCCATTTAATGAGAAATGCCCTTCTTCATGGTATTCTTCTTCGTCAAATGTAAAGAAAAGAGAATACGATGTTTTTGTTACTGTCCTGAATTGCGCAAGGATTTCTTCTGATAGACCATTCATATTATACGGCAGGTAGTTCTCGTCTTTTTATAGGTCAAACATGATTCATGATCATTTTCAGATACACAAATCCTAATACATCTTTCGTTATCCATCTGATGGAAGAGTGGCTCCCATAATGAAGTGTTGCCGTTAATAACAGATCCTCGGAATCCCGTGATTTTCATAAATGATTCTGCTGCGGCATGATCCATAAACAGGAACATTGCTTCGAGCAAAGTACTTTTCCCAATGTTGTTTCTTCCTGAAATCAAATTGATTCTGCATATCTCTTCCATTTGGAATGATTGTAAAACGCGGAAGTTCTCAATGACCAATTTCTGTATCATGTTTATGTCCTCTTTTCTTACAACACATTTCTCATGCTGCTGATAGCTGCATAAGGAAGAAGATAATTGCGGAGATTATCGGCAGCGTGGGGGCGATACACATTATTATTACCACAGAACGTTTGAAAATCCTTCTCTTCGTCTTTCTCAGAAACATATTAAATCGTATAGCACCAGGTTACTGTATTTTACCACTTGGTACTCCATATCTCCAGAATTAATTTTGCCGTGAACAGGCAGTTCCTAACTGGATATGTGAATTTCGAATAAACCAGAAAGCAGCACAGGGACATCAAAGCTTGTCATTATCGCTTCTTCCGTTCGTCACACATCGTTTTCCGGAACGAATTCCATAATATTGTCAATCGTACAGCTCAGTGCGACACAGATTTTGCCCAGGACTTCTGTGGATACATCTTTTCCCTGTGACAACTTGCTCAGTGCATAATGCGTAATTCCTGCTTCGCGCTCCAGATCGCTTTTCTTCATGTCTTTATCGATTAGCAGTTTCCAGAGCTTTTTATAACTAACAGCCATTTTCATCCTCCTGAAAAGAGAATATTGCATGATATCATTTTATTGAGCATTTCGACTTGTTAAAAAACCCGCTAAATACGCTGGATTTTGCCGGGTATGAAAAAAGTCTTGCTCCAATTTAGCTTGTTTGTGTTGCAAAGAATTTCCTCAAAAATCGTCGAAATTCGTCATTTTACTTCATTTCT
>JAFUHD010000338.1 GCA_017469025.1 Clostridia bacterium | reverse complement strand
CGGTCACATGGACTTTAATACCGTATTTTACCAGATGACGCCGAATGAGATCTCTGAAGCAAATTGTGCCTTGGACTACTACATCGATCTCCTGGAGAAATCGGCAAAGAAGTCAAAGAAGTGAGAGGTGGTTTTATGGCGGTCCTCCGGGAAGATGAAGTCAGAATAACCTATAGTGTTGATAGCAGCCCGCTGGATGAGATTGATTCCGCGGTTGATGACATCGTTGGCGATGCGGACAGGGCGATGCGCGAAACGAGCAATGCCACCTCGGAAGCCGCCCGGAGTACGGCGGATGCCGTTAGGGACAGTGCTTCAAGGGTGGCGGGTGCTACGAAAACCAGCATGTCTGCCGCTGAACAGGCTGGGCGTGAGGCCCTGGAAAGCATTAAAAACGCAGGCCACGGGCTTGTGGATGCCTTCGGGAAGATCCGGCAGGGTCCGGCGGCTATTGCCGACGCCGTAAAGGGGAAGGCAGTCGCAGCATTTAAGAATCTGGGAGATAAGATTAAAGCCCTGCCGTTTGTGGCGCTGGGGAAGATAGCCCAGGGTGTTACGAAGATTAAGGACGGCCTGAAAAAACTTCCGCTGACCATGCTTAATAAGCTGAAAGACGGGCTGAAGGCCGCGGGAACTGCGGCAATGGACACGGCTAAAAAGATAGGCAGCATCGCCGTTAAAGGAATTGCCGCCGGAGCGGCTGCTGTGGCGGGGCTGGGCGTGGCTGCGGTTAAGATGGGTTCGGAGTTTGAGTCCGCTTTTGCCCAGGTGAAGACGATCATGGATCCCGCGGAAATGGGCTTTGATGAGATGTCAGAGGGCATTAAAAAGCTCTCTAATGACACAGGTATTGCTTCTACCGACCTTGCCGGTACGGTTTACAATGTTATTTCCGCAACCGGAGATACCGAGCACGCTTTGGATCTTGCAGGCCAGGCTTCCAAGCTTGCGGTAGCGGGCTTTACCGATACGGATTCCGCCCTGTCCGTTCTGACCACCTCCATGAACGCCTATGGGCTCACCGCTGACCAGGCGGCGCATATCTCTGACAGTCTGATCATGGTGCAGAACAAAGGCGTTACGACAGTAGCAGACCTTGCGGGAAGCATGGGCAAGGCTATTGCATCCGCATCCGCTTATGGTGTTGATCTGGAAAACCTTGAAGCCGCCTATATCAGCATCACCAAGGCAGGTATTAACACGGCAGAGGGAACCACATACATCAGCTCCATGATGAAAGAGCTTGGAGACAGTGGGTCTGCTGCGGCAAAAGCCCTGAAGAAGCAGACCGGAAAATCCTTTGATCAGCTGATGAAGGACGGAGGAGGCTTGAATGACGCCCTTCAGGCGTTGTCTGACAGTGTTAAGGGGGATTCCACGGCACTGATGAACCTCTGGTCTTCCGCCGAGGCAGGGAAAGCTTCCGCTGCTATCGTTGGTCAGGGGTTAGATAACTTTAAAGGTAATCTGGAGGAGCTGAAAACAGCTGCCGGGCTGACGGAAACTGCATTTGACACGATGCAGAATACCTTTGAAAACAAGCTCGGAAAGATGAAAACCATCGGCGTCAACCTCCTTACCTCTATCTATAGCGGCATGCAGGGTAAGCTGGGAGGTTTTGCGGATTTCGGCATCGAAGCCCTGCAGAAACTTTCAGACGGGTTTTCCACCGGCGGCTTCACAGGCCTGGCCACAGCTTTGCAGGGAGTAATGAAGGACGCCTTCGGGATGGCAATAACCCAGGTTTCCGGTCTTATCACTACCTACGGTCCCACAATTATGAGCTACGGGGCTCAGATGGTTACCAATGTGGCAAATGGTCTGACGCAGAGCCTGCCGACACTGATTCCAAAGGGCGTTTCCATGGTTCTCAATTTTGCCCAGGGCGCGATTGCAGCGCTCCCAAATGTATTAAGTCTGGGAACGCAGGTAATTCATTCAGCCATCCAGGGCGTCCTGAATTCCTTACCGGTACTGGCGGCTCAGGGTCCCGTGATGATTCACGACCTGGTAACTTCTGTGATTGGCGCTCTGCCGGAGCTTGGGCAGGCGCTTCTTGAAGGTATCATCGGAATCCTGCAGAATCTTCCGAGTTTGCTTGCGGGAGCTCTCAAAGGACTCGGCACCGGCATCATGGACGGTGTAAAAGGCTGGTTTTCCAAAGACAAGGGGACGGAAGAAGCGGGAGCGACCGCTATCGAAAGCGTGGCTTCCGGTGTTACCACGAACACCTTCCAGGTTGAGACAGCGATGGCGGACAGCAGCACGGCAGCAGCTACGAGCTTTTCCACGACCATGACCACTGTGGGAGCACCTATGATGGTGACCGCCGCAGAGGAAGCGACGACACAGCTGCAGCAGCCCTTTGACAACCTGGACCTTTCCTCCTCCGGGGAGATGGCCGGACAGGGTTTTGCCCAGGGCCTGCATAACTCCAGAGGCATGATCATG
>JAFUHD010000337.1 GCA_017469025.1 Clostridia bacterium | reverse complement strand
CTAACTGCCTGCTCCTCTGCTTTTTTCAGTACTGCCCGCTCTTCCTTCATAAACCTGTCTCTGTAAACCATGTCTGTCCAGTTTATGAAATCTCTGACCTGTCCAGTATTTTACTGCACATAGTCATATGCCCATTTTGCACTGGGATACAGTTTTTGCAGTTGAGCTGCCTGTTCTGCCGTACAGCAGATGAGAGAGAGTCTGCTGAGATTGTCAAGGCCTGCATAGCTTTCGCACTGAGAGGCATAGATGAGAAGCGTTTCAAGTTCCGGCATTTCCGATACACAGTCAAGTGACAGTAGATGAAGGTTTTTTAGATCTATCCAGTGCATCTCCGGAAAATGCAGCGGACGATTCTCGACAGACATCGGTTCATCCGTGTAGTAAAAAAGCTTTTGAAGCGATGGAATGCATTCTATCTCCCGGACTGATAAACCATTTGCATGCGTTACGGTCAATTCACGCAGGTCTCCGATCTGGCTGCATGCATCCAGAATTCCTGTCGTAAGCTTATTGATCGTAAGAGACTGTACGGACAGCCCTGACAGCGTCTTTTCATCCAGCAGCGGAATATCAAAGATATTCAGTTCCCGGATTTTCAGCTGTTCAAGCGGCCCCAGATCCATGATCTGTGTTCCGCTGATATTAAGAGATTCAAGATTTGCAAGTCCCGTGATGTCATTCAGATCCGTAATCGGCAGACAACTGAGATTCAGCTCACGGATAGCCAGATTGTCCCGGATGGGTGACAGATCTGTAAGCGGGTTGTGCCCGATTCCAATCCTTGCTATTTTCGTATCCTTCAGGGCTGAAATATCCTCAATTGACTGCCCGTAAAGATACAATTCCTGCAGGTTCGGCAGAAGCGCCAGATCGTCAAGAGACACAATACCGCCATTCTCTTTAAACAGTCCGGAACTGTTCATTGCAGGATCTTTCATCCAGACAAACTGCCCAAGAAAATCAATCTGATTCTCCGCAGTATAAATCTGCTTTCCAAAGATGTGAAGCGAGGTTACCAAAGCCAGATCCTCTTTGCTGAGCGGCGTTTCACTTTTGTTAAGCAGCGTCCTGACTGCCTGTTCAATTAGCGGCTCTCGAAAGTGTATCTCCCCTGGCCCGGCATAGGCTTCTCCACTGGAAGAAACAGCCGGATGCCACTGGGCACCGGCTATCAAAAAGCAGAAGCACAACAAAACGGCAAGTACCGTAGCAGATCGTATTCCCATCTTTCGCAAGAACTCCTTTCGTTTTTCTTCATCGGTTGCCCGTTCAATGGCTGCGAGCATTTTATCCGCACCTGGATATCTGTTATTCGGATCGAACTGTGTCGCCCTGGCAATAATCTGACGGATTTCCTTACAAATCATCGCATCTGCCCTTTCCAGATACTCACCTGTCAGACAGAAACGGAGCAGCACGCCAACAGAGTATATATCAGACCGCTGATCTGTCTGGCGATATCCAAACTGTTCCGGCGGCGCAGTAAGCCTGGTTCCCATGACATTTGTATCCTGAGCACCGTCCTCAGAAAAACATCTGGAAATACCAAAGTCAATCAGATGACACTGCCCGTTTGAATCCATCACAACATTCTGAGGTTTTATATCCCGGTGAATCACCGGTGGATGCATGGTATGAAGGATTCTGAGCATTCTGAGGACATCCTTTCCAATTTGAAGCGTCTTCTCTTCGGAAAGCCCAGGCCGGGCCTTGCACATATCCACAAGCTGCTCCACCGTAAACCCGGATACAAATTCGCGTACAATGGCAGCCTGATTCGATTCTCCAACAGCTTCAAAAAACTGTACAGCCCTAGGAAAGAGAGAACTGTCCTGTCTGCTGCATTCCGTTTCAATTCTTCTGAGCAGCTGATACTCATTCTGAAACTGTTCCTTTTCCGCCTCATCCACAGTGATCTTGATGAGGACCGGCAAACCGCTGCTCTTCTGTCTTGCCTTAAACACCACGGCCTTTTCATTTCTGATCAGAGAAAAGTTTTCATACAGCTCTTCAAGGCAGACCGGCAGGTCCGGCATATGCTCCCTCTCAGGCCCAGTCATCTTGTTCCTCCATGAACAGCGGTTCCTGCTGAGCATCCAGCAGGAGCTCATTGATCTCAAACATGGTCATTTTTTTACTGATTCCAAAGATGATGATCGCATCCCTATGGATTTTGGCATACAGAGGTGAGTACCCGCCCAAACGCAACAGACGATTCGTTTCATCCAATGAGACCCTCAGACATGCTGCAATCCGGATGATCATGTTCCTGCCCGGCTTTTTCTTCCCGCCAAGAATATGATAAAAATATGACCGTTCAATCCCGCTCAGTTCAATCAGTACCTTCGCAGTTTTTCGTTTTTCTTTCAATAATCTGTGAAGTTCTTCATGAAAGGTCGGCTCTTTCGACTGACTGAAATACTCCATACCTGCTTCAAATGAATCCGCATTTCGGATGAGGAGCAGCAGGCGGCTGGTTGTCACTTCATTTTTCATCTGTTTTTTCCTCTGGAGGTATTAAAAGGTATGGTGCACATTATGAACAACTGCTATGGTCTTTCGCCCTCGTACGCTTCACCAGCACATAATCAGGAAAACTGATGCTTCGCATCCAGCGAATACTTTAACAAAGCATCAGGTGCTATCTGTACGATTTCAAATGGTAAAGCTGCTGTTAAAGCCTAAAATTCCTTTCTGAAACAACATAGAAGCAGAAAGATGCACCACGCCTTTTTCCAAGTGCCTCTGCAGTCCTTAATACCTTGGTGAACGGGTTAATGACAGTTGACTAAACGAAACTTTATCAGATGCCCAAAATCGATTGCAGGCATCTATTGTAAAAATCCGGGGAGACCGGAATCGGAAACAAACCTCCAGTCTCCCCGGATATTCGTCATAGACCTTTTATCCGGATCTTACCCGTATTCTATTTGCTCTTCAGCATGTCGTCTGTAAGCATGATGTATTCCCAGGTTCCATCCGCTTTCTGTCTGAAAGCATACCGTACAACCACACCATTCTTCACGATTGAAATAACATTCCAGACAGACTCTTCGCCTGAGACCGTCAGTGTTGTCTCAACAATTGCTGACGAGAGATCTGTTGTCAGGCTGTCAAGTACATTCTGCGCGTTCACCGGTTCAGAAAGACCAATCAGATTTACAATCTCATCCAGGCCTGCCTGTTTCAGAACAAGTACCATCTGTTCTTCTGCCGTAAAGGATGATAATACTTCTCTGTCTTCTTCCTTCATTTCAGTGTTCTCTGACATAAGGACGAGAACAGTCTGTTCACCAGCCAGCTGCTCTTCGTTTGCTGTCAGCAGAACTGTTTCCGGTCCTATAACCACGTCAACGACAGGATAAACCTCAGTACCTGCAGTAATTTCCGGAATCTGAGGCGTTACCGTCCTGACAACGGTATTTCGCGGTTCATCATCCTCTTCTCCATAATCCGGTTCTGCGTTCCTGTCGATTCTGGCAGAAAGATACACACCGCCGCCACGCGGAACTTCAACATAATAGTTGCCGCTGGCATCCATCAGAAGCGGAACCTGCTGTCCTTCACCATTGTAAGCAGCAACAACATGATATCCGTCATTTGCGCTGATTCTCATGGTGACGGTCTCACCCTCTTTGGCCGTCTCCCTGTCCGCAGAAACAGCGCCATTATCATTGGGCTCTACCTTTATAATGTACTGAATCGCCTGCTCGACAGCTGCAGTATTCTCATTCACAATCAGGTTTTCACCTTTTTCGTCCAGTTGTGCAACTGCATGTTCTTCCCCGTCAATGGTATTCAGTTCCACTTTATACACGGTAAGATTCAGGTTCGGTGTCTCAACTACACTGTCCAGAACAATAGCTGCGTTTTCACCCTTAAGTTCTCCCTCAATGAGAACATTGGCCACAACATCATCACTGTTTGTCGCCAGATATAGTCCGGCATCGCCGGATTTCACATCGCCGGTCACGCTGATATCAACGGTTGCTTTGTCAGCTTCATCAGGATTGACAATCTGAATCGCAGCTGCATACACATCCTCTTCAGTCCCCGCCGTAATACTGCCGTCCACTGCAGCGGATATCGTGCCATCCATAACATACAGATTTAAACCGACACTGGATGCCTGCTCTTCCGAACCCTTGGCTGTAACAGCAATATCCCCATTCACCGCAATTGTAAGCGATGCCCCCTGGTCAACAGAGGCACTGATTCCGTCGGCAACTGCCCATCCGTCTTCATTGGACGCTGAGACTGTTACCGGACCGCCAATGGTTATTTCATCCTCTGATGCCCTTGAAGCAATCCGAATACCAATTGCAGAGGCATCTTTGTCCGAAGAGGCAATGGCGCTTACATCCAGCGCTCCGCCGATCTCATATACCGTATCTGCGTCACTGCCTCCTTCTACATTGAGCTCAATGCCTTCTGCAAATGCAGAGCCGTTTCCAGTATTGACTGCTTTTACTGCAACATCGCCGGAAACAAAGACAATGAGATCGCTTTCGCTGTTATCCGCCGTAGAATAAGCACCTTTTGCAATAACATGTTCATCTGTATTCCCTGCTGCCGAAACAAGAAGATCTCCGGCAACCATCGCACTGTCTTCCTTTTCTGCATGTTCATCATGATACAGTCCCATACCAATAGCCAGTGTACCGTCCGGATTGTTTACAACAGTATCTCCAGCCACGAGTACGCTCGAACCATGGGATACAAAAATGCCTTCATTTACTGCCGTAACAGCGGGTTTTCCCGTGCCCAGTGCCTCGACATCCGAAAGATTATCTATACCTTCAAGCGTCTTGAGATCCGACCCAACCACAACCTCTGAATCGAACCGTGAAGAAACACCATCTCCTGTTGAGGATACCGTTCCACCAACCACAACATTCGCCGAACCGGCATCTATTGCCGTTGCCTCATCTCCGGTAACCGTCAGATTTCCACCAATCTCAATAACTGCCTTTCCATTTCCCGGATTCGTTTCAATGCCGACCGCACTGTCCTCACCTTCTGCAGTAAGGTTGCCAGAGATAATGACATTGTTAACATTCTGGCTTACGCTCGAGCTCACACCTGTAACGTCATTGCCTGTTACCGTGACATCTCCGGCAACATACGCGTAGTTTTCGTCAGATGCATGTTCATCATTGTAAAGCTCAATGCCCGTTGCCTCGCCTGTTCCTTTAACCTCTACATCGCCGGCAACCAAAGCAGAGGATCCATGCGAAACGAAGATGCCTTCAGAGCCGGCGCTCAGTACAGTCTCACCCGTTTCGAGTGCTTTTACATCCTGAGCTGTCTCAATCTTTTCAAGCGTCTCAAGATCTGTCCCGACAGCAACCTCTGAGCCAAACCGTGAGGAAATCCCGTTGTCATCTGAAGTTACTGTTCCGGCAATAACCACATCCGCAGTCTTGGCATCCACGGCAACAGTGTTTGAACCTTCAACCGTAAGGTTTCCGCCAATTTCAATGTTGGTCCCGTAATCATTATTTGTTGCTGTTGTCTCAATACCAACTGCCGTATCGTTAGCGATAATGCTCACATCTCCGGAGACGATGACATTGTTTGTATTCTTGATCGCCTCAGAATGAATACCAACGGCATTCTCACCAGTGACGTCTACATCTCCGGCAACATATGCATAGTTTTCACCTGGTGCGTATTCATCATTGTAAAGCCATATGCCTGCTGCCTCGCCTGTTCCTTCTACCTCTACATCTCCGGCAACCAAAACAGAGGACTCATGCGAAACGAAAATGCCTTCAGAGCCGGCACTGAGCACCGTCTCACCGGTTTCGAGTGCTTTTACATCCTGAACCGTCTCAATCTTTTCTAGCGTCTCAAGATCCGCCCCGACGGCAACCTCTGAGCCAAACCGTGAGGAAATGCCGCTGTCATCTGAAGTTACTGTTCCATCAATAACCACATCTGCAGTCTGCGCATCCACCGCAATCGCTTCTGCGCCTTCAACCGTAAGGTTTCCGCCAATTTCGATGCTGGTCCCATAATTATTATTTGTCGGCGTTGTCTCAATACCGACTGCCGTATCATTAGCGGTAACACTCACATCTCCCGAGACGATGACATTGTTTGTATTTTTGTTCGCATCCGAATGAATACCAATGGCATTCCCACCGGTGACATCTACATCTCCGGCAACATAAGCATAGTTTTCACCTGTTGCATGCTCATCATTGTACATGTAGATGCCCGCTGCATTCTCGGGATCATTCACAACGACGTCACCCGCAACAACAACCGAGGATTCATGCGATATATAGATTCCCTGATCTCCGGATGTAACCGCAGTCTGCTCCTTTTTAAGATCTTCCACATCTTCAATGGTTTCAATGTTCTCCAGAGCACTTAGTTCGGTTCCAACTGCAACTTCTGAGCCGAATGTTGAAGAGACACCGATATCTTCCGCCTGAACTGTACCGCTGACCTCTACAGCGCCATTAAATTTTGCCTCTACACCATTTTCATCAGAGACAACCGACTGAACATTTACAGTTTCACCTTCTGCCTGAATTCCACCCTCGGCCAAAGCGCCTGCAAGTGGATTGAGCAACAGGAGAAGCGCAATCAACAGACTCACAGCTTTTCTCATGACTTCCTCCAAATTCCATTTTTGTGTTTGATGATGATCACGGCGTACCGATGACCAGTACCATCATTTCCAATCAAATCATATCATGCTTCCAGTACACTTTGGTGTCCTGACAGCACACTCCGAAAAGATTTCCTTTCTTTCATACCTTCAGTGTCCAAATCTTTCATAATCCGTGTTTTATGCACTGTCATGTGTCAAACCAGATTTAACCCCATGGTTTATCAAGACACGCTCCCTTAATAACGCTGTTTCAGTAGCATCGGCAATCTGCTCTGCCTGTAATCCTGTCAATCCATTGCTGATGCCGGACTGGACCGTCTCCTCTTTTACATTTCCAGTCATAAAAATAACCCGGGTCATGTATCATTCTCTGCATTATAAAAAATGTTCCAAGACCAGAATGAAACTTTCATAACCTGGTTTCAATCGTATATGTCATTTTGACAAACCGCACCCGACAGAAAACACGCTTTCCATTCTGTTTCTAACGGATGTTTCTCCATATTTCCTGTTATTTCCGTGAACCTTCCATGCACCGAGTACATACATCTCAAATCAATCGGTCAGAATTCTATTATTATGGTATAACTTCAATATAATTATACTGTTTCGTTTTTCCTGCAATTCGAAATAACAATAATCGGCCAGACTTTGACTTTTAATTACCTGTCAAAGCCTGGCTGATTTATTATATTACTTTACAATTTTTGCCATATTTGGACTGATGTATCCAATCTGTCCATCATCCATTTCAATCGCATACCAGCCGTTGGTTTCAATGGAAAGAACGCTGTACTTCTTTCCTGCCGGCGCTACTCCGATCTTTCTGGATGTCTTATCCGGTGCGACCCGTATTCCCGCCGCATTCTTCGGATCAACACGAATGATATAAACCGCAGAAGTCACTTCTGCCACAGGATCCGGTATGGGCGTAGACTCCGGTACAGGTGTTGGAATCGGTACCACTGTCGAAAGTGGTTCAGATACCGGTGAATATACCGGAATCGGTTCCAGT
>JAFUHD010000336.1 GCA_017469025.1 Clostridia bacterium | reverse complement strand
TCACCTACTCGTTAGCAAGACCTTCTGACTGATTCCTGTTTACGGCTATGTTTCTGCTTCATCAACGACCGCCGCGATATAATTCTTGCATTCAATATACTTGCTTGGAAATTCTGCGCCTGTATAATGAACATCTGCGGTTTTCTTATAGAACTGGACCACATACCTGTTATCTGCCATTGAATTTACAGTCAGTGTTCTCTTCTTCCATCCGGGACGGCCGTCATCTGCCGGATCAGACAGGATCCCGCCGCTGCCGCCGTAAAGCGTGACAAAAGCCGGATTCATCGCAAACCGGGAATCATCCCAGCAGATATCAATTGTACCGGCACCGGATCCTTCAATCACAAGATTATAACCGTCATAATCACGGCTGTTGGATTCCTGAAGACCTCCGTGCCAACCCATTTCAACGGAACGTCCCTGTGATATGCTGATGATACTTGCCAGGGTGGAAATACCGCTGTTCAGCTGCTGGCTTTCCGGTGTCGGGGTGGCGGTAACACGAATAAACAGCGTCGGAACATCCTTGGCAACCTCGGCTGCATCAAAACAGATCTCAAAAGAATCCTTGTTCGGCACGCCGCCCGTCAGTGTTTCGCTGTCATAAGAATGGGTAAATGTTCCAGTGTTCAGGTTTTGTTCTGCTTCATTGACCGGGAGATTATCGTCCGCGATCTTCCTGATATAGAATCGTTTTGCCCTTGTATCATCCATCTGTACGGATGTGACAGGGGTGTATGTATCGGTCGCTGAATCATATTCCACCAGTTCTGCTTTCAGCTCATACTGGATCAGTCCTTTTGCATAGCTCTTGAAATTCATCTGATCGTAATTGCAGACTGTGATCGAGACAACGAAATCTCCCTCCGTGGTCGTCCGCAGATTGTTGACAGAGATCGCGGCATTTGAAAAAACGTCCAGATAATTGGAAGAGAAAACCGTTGTACTCGTAGCCTGTGTGGAAATGACTCTCTTAACGTCTGCTGTTCCGTTATAAGCGGCAAACCCGATATATACCGCCGAAAAAGCGGCAACAGATGCGATCATCCAGATCGTAACGGGATATTTCATGATTCTCTTGTGAATACGCATCATACGATCCTTCATCCTTCTCGCCTCATTCCTTCAGGTCAGATCTCCCCTGCTTCCGTTTACCCGGCAGTACTCTGCTTGGCAGAGATATAGATAATATCCGTTTCCTTGTTGTTAAAAGCATAATTCCAGTAATCGGCAGCATTCACATCAATATTCGGATTGATCTGCCATGTCACTTTTATCGCAAAATAATCCCTGCTGCTGCTGCCGTCTTCATTCTCATTGAGCTGAGGGATCCTCCTGGCCACACTGTAGACAGGCTTGACATACGGATTCACCTCATCGGATTCCTCATAATTCTTCCGGTTATAAACAGCAAGATCGTTTTCATCGCCAAGTCTTCTCCCGGAAGAGGAATCATCCGGGTTGATGTCTGTCAGATTCACCATTCCTTCAGAGGAACCGGCCGCCGCGGTCATCACATCGTACTTCAGCCCGGTTTCTGCTCCCTCTGTCCTGGTGTGGTCAATGTATTCGATCGCCCCGTTTTCATCCTCCCGCACCCTGTAAAGCGCATAGGCAAAAGGAATGTTGGTGGTGTGCGACAGCTGGATATCATAAGTTGAATATTTTCCGGGTTCCACCGAAAATACCACATATTTTTCGTGATTTTCTGTGTTCACATCAATGTTTTCAAGCGTGATGTACAGCGCCGGATCGTCTCCGCCGGATGCCAGGTTGATGGAAGGCGGCTCCTTGACCTTTGTCAGCGCTTCTATCCTGTCCTGATACGCGAACCAGGCGTATACAGGAACAGCCATAGTGCCCAATAGTGCGATCACAAGCTGAACTTTTACAGCCAAAGACAGCTTTCGGAACTGATCTGTTAACTTTTTCAAAGCCGTCACCTCCTGTGCCTGCTTGCTGATTGGCGGTCATATCATTGCTCCACGTTCATCGAAAGCAGCACATAAGAAATGTGATTGCCTATCTCCAGATCCGCGTTATCGTATTTCGCATTATAGCGGTTATAAACAGAATTGTTGTAAGCCGTGGATAAAGCGGTGAGATCTGCGATGATCTGCTGTTCGGTGTCAGTGC
>JAFUHD010000335.1 GCA_017469025.1 Clostridia bacterium | reverse complement strand
TGCAAATCGGATAATCATTCTGTTCACACTCCATTTAATGACACAGCCGGGCTTTCGGCACTGTATCAATGGATGTCATTATTTGACAAACCAGTTCTAAGTGCCGGGCAATCCCCTGTTTTATGTTCCGGTTTTTTTCTTTTGCTTTCTTCTTATAATAAAGATACACATTGTGATAACGCCATCCAGGGCCAGAATAAACATACCCGTCATGGCCATTCCTGTTCTGGGAAACGGAACATTGCCCACGAGTGAACCCGTAAACTGAATCTCGTCTCCTTTTGACGGGATAACCGACGGATCATTGACCCTGTAGTACACTGTAGCAGTTTCCTGGGAATCCCTGACTTTTACTTTGACATCTGAGGCATACCGTATCCTGCGATGCGCGTGTATTCCCATTCCGGACTTCACAGTATTGTGGCTGATGCGGCCTACAGAGATAACTGTTCCAGTCTGATGCGGGCTGAAGAACCCCAGCAGAATGAAAGCCAGACCAGCAACAGCAAGCAATGCCAAAAACCAGTAAAACAGTACAATACCGGTTCCTGTTTTTTTCATCCCGGCAGCAGTTTCCTGTTTGGCGACTTTCTGTTCCTCGCTCATACACTTCCTCCATTAATGACATTGTTGGGTTTCGGCACCGTATCAATCGCAGTTGTCATTATTTGACAAACCAGCACATAGTGCTGGGCCATCTCCTGTTCAGCCGTTTTCCTGCAAATGTGCAATCGGGCAACTGCCTGTTTAAGAAAATGTCAGACAGCAGAAACCCGCACCGCCTGCGCCTGCGCCTCCAGGCACAGTTGTGCTGCTTTGAAGGCATGTGCCTGTGTCATGGCATACTCAGTGCGGTTCAGACAGTCGAGAACCAGCTGGCCGAAGAAAGGATATCCCGTCATCCCGGTCGCATTGTAATGCTTTTCACCTTTCCCATTGACCAGAAAGACATGGTTGCCGTCCACCGTGTCAGCAGCCACATTGATATATTTTCGGATCTCGATATAGCCTTCCGTGCCGAGAATAAACATGCGTCCGTCTCCCCACGTACGCAGTCCATCCGGATTCAGCCAGTCTACGCGGAAATAGTTGGTTGACCCATGCTTTCCCACGATGGAACAATCTCCAAAATCCTCAAGTTCCGGATATTCCGGATGACTGTAATTCCCGATACGGCTGAGCTGCACGGATGCATCCTCTTCACCGGCGAAATACAGATACTGCTCAATCTGGTGGCTGCCAATATCACAGAGAATGCCGCCATATTTTTCGCGTTCGAAGAACCACTTCGGCCGGCTTAAAACGGAAAGCCGGTGCGGTCCAAATCCCGTGACACTGATTACACGGCCGATCTCTCCCTGTTCTATCATGAATCCGGCAAGCACAGCACCCTCCACATGCAGCCGTTCAGAATAGTACACCATGTATTTTCTGCCCGTACGTTCAACTGCTGTTTTCGCATCATAAAGCTGCTGCAGCGTCGTAAATGGTGCTTTATCCGAGAAATAGTCTTTCCCGGCATTCATGACCTTTATCCCGAGCGGGCCGCGTTCACTGGTTACATTGGCCGAGCAGACCAGACGAACTTCGGTATCCTCTAGTATGTCCTCAAGCGCGGGCACAGCCTTTGCCTGAGGGTATGTCTTAAGAAACCGCGCCTCTTTCTCCGGATCCGGATCATATACATATTTTAAGGTTGCGCCGGCTTCAAGCAGGCCATTGCACATACCATAGATATGCCCATGATCCAGATGTGCTGCTGCAAATACAAATTCTCCCGGACCTACTACCGGTTTCGGCTTTCCCTGCGGTGCATAATTCATTCCATCCATAAGATTCATGATCCGTTTCCTCCAGCTTCAGTCATCTCGCCCGAAAGCCTCATCCGCTATGATTTGTCCGGGTTCTTCTCATTATCCAGTGTAATCAGCATAATGCATGCCGACACGAGAATAAGCGCTATGACAATTCTGGCCGGTGACAATCCGTTGCTTCCGCCTGTCAGAATCATCGTCAGAAAAACACCAAAGATCGGCTGGAGCACCATATAGGCTGCAATTCTGGAAACCGGATTGCTGCTCAGCAAAACCGACCAGAGCGAATATGCAGTAGCCGAAAGCAATGCCAGATACAGAAGCGTCGGCACGGCAAGCGGACTGACCGGTACCAGGCGGCCGCCTGCAATAAATCCCGCTGCAGCCATGACAATTCCGCCGGCAGTAAACTGCCATCCACTCAGGGTCATCGGGTCATCTTCCTGACCAAAGCGCTTGATAAGACTTGAACTGACTGCGCCGGCAAGCATAGACATGACCAGCGCACCTTCACCTGCAAGGCTGATCCTCGAGGATATACTGCCCCCGTTCAGCTGCACTGTCAGTACACCGGCAATACCAAGTAATCCGCCGACCGCCTTGCGCAGCGTCATCCGTTCCGTGCGAAACAGGTAGCAGGCTACGAGAATGGCCACAAAGGAATTCAGTCCCTGTATGATTGAGGATTTCACCGCCTCCGTGTGTGCCACGCCGACATAGAACATGAAATACTGCAGCATGGTCTGTGTCAGTGCCAGTGCTGCAACACGGTGCAGGCCGCCTTTTTTCGGAATGGCCGGCCGTCGCAGCATCAGACTTCGGATAAGAATGGTGATCAGACCTGCCAGTGTAAACCGGATGCCTGCAAACAATATCTGTGTGGCAGTATCTGCGCTGTCTACCGCAAAGCTCCGATAACCGAGGTTGATGAACGGAATGGCGCTTCCCCATAAAATGTTGCACAGTGAAGCCAGGAGCATGATCCCCCAGCCAGTCTGTACAATAGACCGCTTCTTCATTTTCAAACCGCTTTCCAGCATTCAGGCACTGATGACATAGCCTGCATCCGCAAGAACATGCAATGCCTGCTCAAAATGATCTGCCTTGACGAGAATATAATCCGTGTTAAACGTGGACACCGCAAAGATGCCGATACCATTGTCTGCAAGAATGCCGGACAGCTTCGAAAGAATACCGATCAGGGAAAAATCCAGCACGCCCTGAATACGGAAGCCTTTCCACCCATCATCTCTTTCGGTTGTCAGAGCGGGGACATCCTCTGTACGGCACACCAGAGAAATTTCTTCATCTGTACGTCCGATGAAATAGAATTCCGCACTCAGATTCAGTGCTGAAACAGAGGCAGTCTTGCACACTGTCAGATTGTAAGGCAGTTTTTTAAGTTCCATACTTTTCCCTTTCCATTCCATTGACCGAATACGCCGGCCTTTGACATCCTCCAAAGACCGGCGTATCTGTTATTCTTCCGAAAAATCGGTATCCAGTGCCGCCTGCAGCTGATACCCTGGGAAAGCTTTCCCAACATCAGCAATAACCTCATTATAAACCGCATGGCGGTCTTTGGCATCAAAGCTGACCACTATGTCAAAGCGCATTGACTTCTGCTCCGGAACCAGATAGAAGCCATGCATCTGTGTGACATATTTATGAGAGGAAATAATTTCCTGTACCTTTTTGCGGACCGCAATCACGTTCTCATCTTTAGTATTCACCGAATAAACGCCGATCGCCGTCAGGATAACATGGTGTTCCGCATAAACGGCCATCTGAATGTCACGGATCAGCTGATCCAGCTGGGCAGCAGAATACGTATCCGGAACTTCAATGTGAATGGAACCGTTCCAGGCATCCGGGCCATAATTGTTGAGCACGAGATCATATGCGCCTTCAACATCCGGAAAACTGAGAACGGTCTGTTTGATGGATTTTGCCAGTTCCACATTGCCACTCTCGCCCAGAATCTGGGAAATCGTATCTTTAAGCATTTCAAAACCGGACTTGATGATCACAATTGAAATGACTGCTCCGAGCCAGGCTTCAAGAGAAATCCCGAAAGCCATAAAAATGACAGCCGCAACCAGTGTCGACGCAGAGATAATGGAATCCAGTGTTGCATCCTCGCCGGAATTCACCAGTGAATCCGAGTGAACTTTTTCGCCTACACGCTTTACATACCGTCCAAGGAGAATCTTCACCACGACAGCCACACCGACAATAATCAGCGAAACAGGCGTATATTCCGGTGTTTCCGGATGCAGAATCTGCTTTACGGATTCCGTAAGCGATGTAACACCTGCGTAGAGCACGATCACCGAAATGATCATGGCGCTCAGATATTCAATGCGCCCGTACCCAAACGGATGTTTCTTGTCCGGTTCCCTGCCGGCCAGCTTGGTGCCGACTATTGTGATCAGGGACGAGCCCGCATCCGAGATGTTGTTGACCGCATCGAGCACGATGGCAATAGAGTTGGTCATCGCACCAATGACAGCCTTAAATGCAGCAAGAAATACATTTGCAATGATTCCTATGATACTCGTCCTTACTATGGTCTTTTCCCGTGAATCCTCCACCTGAAGATTCTGCTTCAATATCTTCATCTGTTAAAACTCCATATGACACGGTATCGGCTTTCAGTTCCGTGCTGATTGCATCTTTCTGTTATGAATGGACGTACACCTTGCGCATTACTCATTCCCACCGGTCAGGCGCCAGCCCATTTTGTATGCAGCCTCAAGGTCCTTCGGAAACTCTGTTTCGTGCACAGCCCTTTTATGTGCTTCACTGAAGCTGGCCATATTATACCTGCTGTAATCGTTTACCTGCAGTGTATCGCAGCACGGCAGAATTTCAACGGTCCCATTAAGTGCCCTGAACGATTCATGCTGCTTTTCCATGACCGTTTTATACCAGTTCACATAAAGCTGAAACGGTGCATTCATGGTCAGAATAATACCGACATTCACCTTTCCGGTAAAATAGTTGGAATAATCATCATAGGAAAGGGCACAGAAATGAAGGCGTTCTATCAGGGCATGCACCTGACTGGTTATGTCGCCCAGATAAATCGGAGATCCAATAAACAGTGCATCCGACGCAAAAATGCGGTCAATTACCGGAGACAGATCATCTTTCCAGTAGCACTTACAGCGCATAAGACCTTTCCGTTTACAGGCCAGGCAGCTTCTGCACCCTGTATACGTGAGATCAAACAACTCCAGATACTCTGTCTGGGCACCTGCCGACTGCGCGCCCTGCTCCGCCGACTTCAGCATCTGAGCCGTATTCCAGTTTTTTCTCGGACTTCCGTTCAAAAAGATTGCCTTCATAAGAAATCCTCTCTATGAAAATGATTACAGCGTAATTCTATCACAATTACATCTCTGCCGCCACATGTATTCCGTCTCAGTCATGCTCAAGCTTCTGCATGCCCTCAGCAAAAGCCGCCTGATATGCCGCCTGTTCCGCTCGTCGCTGATCCTCATCCAGGCCGGAAACCGTCTCGGACGAAATCCACCAGAGCTGACTCAGTGCCCGTTCCGTTTTGACAGCTACCTGTGTATATTCCGGACCGATCTTAAGCAGTTCCAGTGCTTCCTCCGGTCTCAGAAATCCACTGCTGATGATTCCCATGGTATCGAACAGTGTATCATTTGCGATGGGACCGATCACAATATCCACATCCAGGCGGTCATCTGCACGTCGGTTATGGAAAATTGTATCAAACCAGCTGAGATCTCTGCTGAAGCGGTGTATTAAAAGACCGCTTTCATCAAGCTCATACGTGTTTACCACCGCATGCTTTGCAGCCCAGCGGTATGTAAATTCCCGGTCCGGCGTCAGATAGAATCCCTG
>JAFUHD010000334.1 GCA_017469025.1 Clostridia bacterium | reverse complement strand
TTTTGCTTGTCAATAACTATATTTTCGTACCCATTTGATGCCAAAGAGAACCTTTATTTACTGGAGATTGCAGCTCAATAATGTGCTGCGAAAGTTGAGGAATTTCATGGTTATCCATTCAAAATATGATGAATGGAACTGGAGGCAGCATGGATAAGGCATTTCTTAATACACTGTTTAACGACATGGAACGGGAAAGATTGGCACATGCCGGTCTTGAAGCGGCAGACATCATCAAGTTTTTGTTCCAGGGCATGATGGGACCCGGTCACATGCTCGGTCCGGCTGATGAGGTAATCAGACGCCTTGAGACGGAAATGTCAGATAATACACGGGATGCTGAAGAACCGCTTCTTGTTCCGGTCGGACCCGCATATGTCCGGTTGAATCTGAGACCTGCTGTTTTGGCAGGACTGACCGCTAAACGGATTGCTGCACTCATGCAGCAGGCTGCCAGTCCTCAGTGTACGCGTGCTGAGACGGCAGAGATCTGCATGATGTATGTGGCACGGCTTTCGGAACCGCTGCAGTCAGAAACAAGGAAGGCCGCGATGCGTCTGACAGAGGAGAATGGTCTGCCGGCACATTCGGATTCATATCATAAAAGATATTCGCCTTCTTACAGGATTATCTCCCGGAATGATGTTCCGCTGCTCAGCGCTGTGGCCGCAATCGAACGGCTTACGCAGGATGAAGCGGCGGACAGAAAGATTGTGACGCTGGATGGGCCGTGTGCTTCCGGGAAAACGACAGCGGCAGGGCGGCTTGCAGTTCTTTTTGATGCCCCGGTCATCCATACGGACGATTATGTGATTCCACACGCTGCAAAAATCGCTCAGCGTCTTTCAATTCCCGGTGGAAACTGTGACTGGGAACGTCTCCTTACGGAAGTGATGGTGCCGTTTAAAGCTTCCAGGCCTGTACTTGTTCGGCCGTATGACTGTCACGCAGACAGGATTCTCGAAGGTGTGCCTTTGCAGAGCTCCGGACTGCTGATTCTGGAAGGCAGTTATGTCAATCTGCCGGAAATACGTGCACTGTCGGACCTCAGTCTGTTTGCACAAGTCTCTTCGAGGGTACGCATGGACAGACTGACAGCACGGGAGACGCCTGAGTCGCTTCAGATGTTTGAGAAACGATGGATTCCGCTGGAAGATGCGTATTTCAGTGCATACCATCTGCCGGATGAACAGTGCCTGTGCATCCGGACTGAGGGACTTAACGGAGAGTCAGCTGCGGCTGTGTGACAAAAGAGACGGATGTCCCATCAATGGGAACTTGAGCCGGCGGCACATGTTTTGAACAATTGTTTTCCACTTATTTGCTTCGATGGATTGACAGCATTATACAGGAATGATAGAATCAGCGGCAACAACTGAATCGGCATGATAGAGGTGCGGTCTGAATCAGTAGTGCTGTTCTTCAGGCAGACAGAGCAGCAGGAAAGGGCAGACCGCCGAGGGTCCCGGTGCACAGCCTGGTGCACAGAGGTCCGGGGTACCGGATAAGATCCGGTACACTGTCGTACAGGCATATGCCTGTACGGAGCGCTGTCTACGACATAGATGATCTTCGCTGTAAGAGCAACTGGCAGGGGATGAGCTGTGGGGGATTGACAGATCATGACTTCCAGTTGATTTCTTGCAAATTCTGAAAAAGGAGATCATTATTGATGAACACTGTGCCCCTTTGCAGCAGGAGAAAATGGATCGGACTGTTTTTTGTCCTGTTGCTTTTTTCATGTCTGTTTGCCGCCTGTCCGGCAATGGCAGAAGAAACCGGTGAGGCTGCTGTTCCGGTGAACCGTTTTTATATGACACCGTGGGCACTGCTGCCGGCAATCATCGCCATCACCCTGGCGCTGATTACGAAAGAGGTTTATTCCTCGCTGTTTGTGGGTATTGTCATGGGTGGTATGCTCTACTCCAATTTCAGCTTTGAGGGAACGCTGACACATGTATTCAATGACGGCATTGTTGCCTCGCTGGCTGACGCATACAATGTCGGTATTCTTGTCTTCCTGGTGATTCTGGGCATACTCGTTATGCTTATGAACAAAGCAGGCGGCTCAGCCGCGTTTGGGCGCTGGGCATCTGAAAAGATCAAGTCAAGAACCGGTGCGCAGCTGGCAACCATAGCGCTCGGCACCCTGATCTTTATCGATGACTATTTCAACTGTCTCACGGTTGGCAGCGTAATGCGTCCGGTGTGTGACAAGAAGAATATCTCACGTGCAAAACTGGCCTACCTGATTGATGCAACGGCTGCTCCAATCTGCATCATCGCCCCGGTTTCCTCCTGGGCAGCGGCGGTTTCCAGTTATGTACAGGATGGTCAGGGACTATACCTGTTTATCCGCGCCATACCGTATAATTTCTATGCCATTCTGACCATAGTCATGATGATATTCATTGCAGTGACCGGACTTGATTACGGAAAAATGGCTGTGCATGAACGGACTGCCAAAGAAAAAGGGGATCTTTTTTCCGGCGTAAAGAATATGAGCGACTCAATGTCAGATACCATGAATCCAAAGGGAATTGTACTGGATCTGGTACTGCCCATTGTCGTTCTGATCATTTCCTGTGTGATCGGCATGATCTATTCCGGCGGCTTCTTCAGCGGTGTTTCATTTGTTGATGCATTTTCTGCATCTGATGCGTCCGTCGGTCTGATGCTTGGCTCCGCGGTTACGCTTGTCATTACCGTGATCTATTATCTGTGCCGCCGCGTAATCTCCTTTAAGGAAATTACAGACTGCATCCCGGAAGGATTCAAATCCATGGTCCCGGCAATCCTCATCCTGACGTTTGCATGGTCTCTCAAAGCAATGACTGATTCTCTTGGCGCGAAGGAATTCGTTGAGGAAATGGTGAAACTCTATGCAAAGGGATTCTCATACTTCCTGCCTGCGATTATCTTTGCCATTGCGTGTCTCCTGTCTTTTGCAACAGGAACGTCATGGGGAACATTCGGCATTCTGATCCCGATTACCCTGGGTGTATTCCCGCTTCAGGCACCTCTGGGTGTGATCTGTGTTTCTGCGTGCATGGCAGGTGCTGTGTGCGGAGATCACTGCTCACCAATTTCAGATACAACAATCATGGCATCTGCAGGTGCCCAGTGTGATCATGTGACGCATGTTTCCACTCAGCTGCCCTATGCGATGTCTGCTGCTGTTGTCAGCTTTGTGGCTTATATCATCAGCGGCTTCATTCCAAATGCACTGATTGATCTGCCAATTGCAATTCTGCTCATGATTGGAACACTTGTAGTACTTCGCAAAGTGATTGGCGATAAATCAGGAAACAACCGATTGAAATAAACAATGGAAGGCGGCAGTATTGCATGATGTGATACTGCCGCCTGTTTTCAAAGCGCGGGGACTGACTGCTGCGTGAAACGAAAGAAACGTTTCCTGGCCAATACTTGCGGACAGAACTGGATCCGGGCAGCAGGAACTGAATGAGAGAGGAGGCACAGACAGTGAAATTCACATTTGTCGGAGGTGCCATGGAACCGGGCGGCAGCTGCATTCATGTCTGCCTGGATGGACACGGACTCCTTTTGGATGCCGGCAGGCTGCAGGATGAGGATGAAGAGACCCTTGCAGAGCAGATGCAGATACTCCGTGAGGCAGGAGATGTGGAAGCTGTCCTGATCAGCCATGCGCATCCGGGGCATATCAGTATGCTTCCGGTACTCATAAAGGCATATCCGGATGTACCGGTTTTTATGAACCAGATGACGGCAGATCTGGCACGCTG
The DNA here is from genome assembly GCA_017469025.1 of Clostridia bacterium. Taxonomy (GTDB): domain Bacteria; phylum Bacillota; class Clostridia; order Christensenellales; family Aristaeellaceae; genus Ventricola. The sequence continues at coordinate 9,277 of JAFUHD010000334.1, read as the reverse complement.
CATGCTGCCTGGTCTCAAGACCCCTGATGGAAAAATGCCCATGTACTCTGCTGAAGAGGTCAATGGGGTGCTTGCAAATATCCGGATTCTCCGGTTCCAGGGGACAACGGAAATACTGCCGGATATCTGGGGAACCCTGTATCCATCCGGGCACATCGGCGGTGCATCCAGCATTATGGTGCAGGGGATGGAGGGATCTTTTCTGTACACAGGTGATTTTTCCACGTATCAGCAGCAGACGGTTGAGGCAGGACGCCTGCCGCGGCTGCAGCCGGATGTGCTGCTGACGGCGTCTTCCTGTGGAGATAATCCCGTCATTGACCGTGAGACAGAGGAAAAGCGTCTGACAGAAATGCTCCTGGGGGAACTTTCAGAGAACCGAAAAGTTCTGATGCCGGTCCTTCCGCTCGGGCGTGCCCAGGAGATTCTGATGATTCTGCGTGAGAAAATGAATACCGGTATCCTGCCAAAGGTGCCGGTTTACATGGATGAACAGATTCAGGCAATCTGTGATGCATATATCAAGAATCCGACATTTCTTTACGGTCCTCTGGCAAAGCGCATTTTGAAGGGAAAGGAATCCTTCTACACCCAGCAGATACGTCCTGCCCGCAGTGAGGAGAATACCGGCGAGCTGCTCAGCCGGTCCGGACCATTTGTTTATCTGATTTCCCAGGATACAATGCTGCCTGCCCTTGTTTCATCTGTGGATGGTCCTGTAACCATTCTTCTGACGGGTGATGCCGGGGACGGGATGCAGATGTCTGACGGGAATGTCCGGATACAGAGAGCAGATCTTTCCATTCATGCTGACCAGACGGAAACTGTCCGGCTTGCGGATCAGCTTGCTTCGCATCATGTGATAGCAGTACACGGGCGTCCAGAGGCGGTGAACAGTCTGGCAGAGGCGCTATCGTCAGATTACAGACGCAGAATTTACCGCCCGGGAACCGGTGATGAGCTGGAAATACAGGTACGAAGCAACCGCTGCGAGCGTGTAAAGACACCTGCTCCGTTTACATTGGGAAAGCTGGAAGCTTTCAGTGAAAAGGATGCAGCTGAATTCTTTAAAGCCTGGAACATTCATTATCCAAAGCGGTCTCTGACCGTTGAGCAGGCTGCTTTTCTCTGGTACGGCCGGGAACCTCAAGACAAAATGATTCGGATGACAGACGGACTGAGTCAGGAGGAGATGACAGCATTTGAAAATGATCTTCTGTCATCCGGGTACTTTGTACGGGATTACCGGCGGATGTTTATGCTGCGGCCTGCTTCTGATGAAGAGCTTGATGCATCACGCAGGAAGCGTGAAATCAAGATTCAGGATGTACAGCAGCGGGTCCGGGACCTGCTGAGGTGGGATTTTATCCGGAAAATAGGTGTGTATCCTGACAGAAAAGCAGCTGTCGTCAGTGTGGACTTTCCGGATGCCGTCTCCGGGACGGAGATTGATTCTGCCAGCAAAACACTGGAAGCTGAAACCGGATGGACCGTAACGCTCAGTACAAGTATGAATTTTAATGCAGCGGATGAGCTGATCGGCAGACTGTTTGAAGGACGGATGACAAAGATCTCGTATTACAGGGATCAGCAGCGCTTTGAGGGGAATCTAGAAGGCGGCCTGATGCCTGGGGACGAAGAAAAAATGGAGGCGTTTCGACAGAAAACAGGCTGGAAGATAACCAACCGGAGCGGGGCAGATACAGCCAAAGCATGTTCTGCTGTGCAGCATGATGATGCATACTGGTTCCTGCCGGAAAAGACAGGTATGCCTGAACTCAAGATGAGCCAGGCAACAGGGCTGCTTGATCTGGTTTTTAGTGATACGGAACGGCCGCTCAAGGCATCCATTCGGTTGGATGCTTCAGGCAGTTATTTTGATTTTGTTTATATGACCCCATTTGCAGGCCTGAAGCATGCGGCAAAGATCCGGGAATTTGTTTTGAAGAGCGGATGGCGGGTTCATATTGCCTGGAGCATAAATCAGAAAATGGTCATGGATCTGGCCAGATATCTGTGTGAGGCGGAAAAAATAGAAGTGTGCAGAACGCCATCCTTCATGCCGGATGAAATGGCGGTCCGTGTCGTGACGGACCTGCAACTGCCGGAATCGGTCATTGAGGCATTCAGGGAGGAAACCGGGCTGAACCTGTATCGGAAATAATCCGCTGACAAAAAAAGCGCCGTAAAGGCGCTTTTTTTCTGTACATGAAGAGATTATCTGAACAACCGCTTCTGCGGTATCTGCAGATCCGGTGTCCGTATCCGTTTCCGGCGGTGCTTGAGGATAAAGCGGAACAGCATCAAAAACAGCAGCAGAATAATGGCAGGCGGAATAACCAGATCAATTGAAAAACGTGGCCATGGGTTTTCGTCTGCCATGGTGTAAGCTTCAATCTGCTCAAGTGTCGGCGGAGCATTTTCTCTGGCGGCGATGGAACGTGTTGCAACCAGATCGTACTGTGCCGTTCCTTTGTTTTCAGAGAAGAAAGTCAGCGTACCCATGGTCTCTCCGACAGATATGGGCGCGCGGAACTCGCGGGTCCAGGTGACAGAGGAGATTTGTGAGAAGTTTTCACGCAGAGAATCAATGGTTGCTTTGCGGCCAATGATGGTCATGTCCCTTGATTCATCTACAGCCCGTATGCCGAGCGTCAGGTTTCCATGCTGTGCATCGTCAAGATCAAAGCCGGCGATTTCGATCACGCGTGGATCTTCCGCATACAGCGCCTCCGGCGTAATGCTCTGAATCTGGGTAAACCCATACTCAAAAAGCTTACGGGTATCGCTCCAGCGTCCGGCTCTCGAACTGTAGAGCACAACGGAAATGAGCGAAATGCCTCCACGCTGTGCAGCACCGATGTAACAGTATCCTGCACGATTCGTAAAACCCGTTTTTATACCGCGGCATTCGCTGTAAAAGTAATCCGATTCCGGATCCAGAATGGAAGTCTGTCCGACAAGCTGACGTGCCGGCCGTTTGTTGGAGGCAGGCATATTATAGGTGTTCCGTGCAACGATATCAGCAAAATCCGTGTTCTGCATGGCAGAGCGCGCGATAATGGCCATGTCTCTGGCCGTTGTGTAGTGATTGTCATCCTGTACACCGGACGGATTTGTAAAGTGCGTGCTTTCCGAGCAGCCGAGCATGCCGGCTACCTCGTTCATCAGACCGGCAAACTGTTCTATGGACCCGCTGAAGTATTCAGCGATGGCGTTGGCACCTTCATTACCGGAACGGACCAGCGTAGCTGCGATCAGGTCCTTGAGCGCAACGACTTCTCCGGGCGAAACGGGAATGCGGGTGTAGGTAGGCGGAACCAGATCAACGGCATTTTGCGATATCTCAACCTCGTCATAGTTCAGATCACCCATCTGCAGCGCTATATAGGCGGTCAGAATCTTGGTCGTGGATGCGGGATACATGATGTCATCCGCATTCTTTTCAAAGATCACGTCGCCAGTATCAGCTTCGATCAGAATGGCGCTCTTTGCATAGAGCATGTCGGCATCCAGCAGTTCCGGATGCCGCTGATCCCATGGAATGGCATTTTCAGACAGACGCGGCGCAACGAAGACATCCTCTTCCTCAGCGCCTTCGGAGAGAACAGGAGAGGAGAACAGAAAAAGAAGGAGACAGAATGCGGCAGCAAAAGCTGCCAGCCGTTGATACGCCTGAACGGGCATTCCATTCCTCCTTTTTATGACATCGTCGTGCTTACGGCACCGAATCAATCACAGTTTTCATGATGTGACAAACCGGCGCAAGCGCTGGGCCATCCTATAACATCGTCGTGCTTACGGCACAGTATCAATCGCAAATGATATTATTTGTCAAACCAGTGCTGCACACCGGGGCAGGTCCTTAATGAACCTGAAGCTTACGTTTCTTTTTTGATACATCAGTGCTGAAATCGTTACAATATTTTCCCGGTACTGCAGATTATGTCCCAAAAAACGATTTTTGAGTGATATAATGAAGAAAAAGTTTTTTCCGGATGACTTGATAGATTCTATCACGTTTTCCGAAAAATGCAAGCTGAGCCCGGAAACACGCTTGATTATTGCATGATTCACAGTGTCCGGGACGGCGAAAAGCCGGATGAAATGAAGTCTTTCAGGTATGTCATCACGTACTGTGGACAGAGGTGAGGATGGCGAAAAGTCTGACTGGCAGGTGAGGCATAAGCCTGTACAGCCATCAGAAAAAAATATCACCGGTATCAAACAAAATCATGAGAAAAAATTTATAAATATTATTAAAATATCTACGAAAAATACTGTTCAAAAAAGCTGTAGGATTTTGGTTTTGCACTTGATTTTTGAAAGCAAACTGAGATAGAATATGAATAACATATGGGTTCAGTACTGGATGGAATGGGGATAAATATGGCAAGACGTATTCTGATTGTGGATGATGAGCCGTTGATTACGAAAGGCCTGAAGTTCAATATGGAGAGCGACGGGTATCAGACGGATACATGCGGCGACGGTGAGACAGCACTCAGGCTGGTCCGCCGGAATCATTATGATATGATACTGCTCGATGTGATGCTGCCGGGAATCAGCGGGATAGAAGTCTGCCAGCGTATTCGGGAGACTTCGGATATTCCGATCATCATGATCACGGCGAAGGGTGATGACATGGATAAGATTCTGGGTCTTGAATATGGCGCAGATGATTATATGACGAAGCCCTTTAACATTCTGGAGGTTAAAGCCAGAGTAAAGAATCTTTTCAGGCGCAGCGGCGCACAGTCAGCGGAGACAGAGGATAAGAACAATGTCAACCAGATCCGATGCAAAAAACTGGTAATTGATCCGGCTGCCCGCACAGTGACGCTGAATGGTCATCTGGTGAAACTGACTTCCAAGGAATTTGATGTCCTCAACCTCATGGCTGCAAACCGGGGAAAAGTCTTTTCTCGCGAGGATCTTCTCACGAATATCTGGCGGTATGACTTCTCCGGACGTGGCGAGGAACGAACGGTAGATGTGCATATCCGGAGACTCCGTGAAAAGATTGAGGCGGACAGCTCCAGACCGGAATACATTATGACCAAGTGGGGAGTTGGCTATTATTTCACAGAAGATGATTAATCCGGTTTCCTCCATTCGGACAAGAATGGTGGCTGCCCTGTTGGCAGTGACGGGAATAGCGTTTTATCTGGTTGGTGCGCTGACAGTAAGTATGGTTGGTTCAACCATGATGAGCAGCCGTACAAACAGTCAGATAGAAACACTGAATGCGCTTGCGTCTGTCCTGGGCGAAAAATCGAATGTTGTCTCTGCGGATGAGTTCTACAGACAGGTAATTGAGGCGGCACGTCGAAACGGCGGCCGCCTTTTGGTCGTTGATATGAATGGCAAAGTTACTGTCGATTCATACAATGAACGAAATGGGGAACGTCTGACAGAGGCAGAAATATACCGCGTCATTGCTGATACGGAAAGCCAGGCATATGGATTTTACCGTGAGACAGAAGGAGCGGAAACCATTTGGCGCGGCCATTATGCCTCTGCACTTCTTGACGCAGATGGACATAAGACAGGTGCTTTGGTGCTGGTAACCAGTATTCAGCCCCTCATTGATGCACTTGGCATGCTTAGAAACCGAATGCTGATGATATTCGGCATTGCTCTGCTGATGGTTGCGGCGGCCATTACGATGGTCACCCGCCTGATGACCCGTCCGATCCGGGAACTGTCTGAAGGCATACGCTCCATGGGCGAAGGCGACTTTACCAAAAAAGTACGCGTAAAGGGACATGATGAGCTTGCACAGCTGGCTGCTGCGTTCAATCAGATGGAGGATCAGGTCCGTTCTCTCGACGAAACAAGAAATCAGTTTGTTTCAAATGCTTCCCATGAACTAAAGACGCCGCTGACCACCATGAAGATTCTGATTGAATCCATTCTTTATGGCGGGGATATGGACAGGGAGACCAGAGATGAGTTCCTGGGAGATATAAACCGGGAGATTGACCGTCTGACCGGTGTTGTAACAGATCTGCTGACACTGGCGCATATTGACAGCAGGAAACTGACGCTGAAACGGGAGGAGCTGTACTTTGGCGATATTGTACGCGAAAGTGCTGAACGGCTCATGCCGATGGCAGGAAAGCATGAACAGAATCTTACGGTCCGTATAGACGATGAGTGCGAGATGATTGCGGATGAGAGCAAACTGGAACAGGTCTGCTACAATCTGATCAGCAATGCCATCAAGTATACAAAAAACGGCGGAGAAATTGATGTTCATCTGGTCAGCAGCGGAAGGGATGCGGTACTGACGGTCCGTGACAATGGTATCGGTATTCCGGAGGAAGACATTGAGCATATCTTTGACCGCTTTTACCGTGTGGACAAGGCAAGAGCCAGGACGGATGGTGAGGGCGGAACCGGGCTCGGACTTTCCATCGTCAAACAGATAGTCCGCCTGCATGCGGGAACGGTAACGGTCAGTTCTGTGGTAGGGAACGGCACAACATTTACGGTTATGCTGCCCCTGATGAATGCATCCGAGGGGGGAGTCTGATGAAAAAAGCTGCAGCAGTTTTTCTGACTCTCGTGCTGTGTTTTGCATTTGAACCGCTTCTGAATCTGGCGCAGACAGCATGGTTTCGTCTTCGTACACCGCAGATGGAATTCAATGCAGCGGCTCCTGCTGCATCCGGTACGGCTAATGACGAACGCAGCGATGTCCGTGATGCTGTGCTGTACTACCGTTACGGCGATACTGAATATCTTGGCATGCAGTATACCGAAATTGATCTGAGGCGTGAGGAGACAGTTGCTACGCTTCTGGTCGGCCGGCTGATTGAAGGCCCTGAAATCGGGCATGACCGCCTTTCCGGGCTGTTTCCGACAGGAACAAAGCTCTTGTCAGCTGTCAGTGATGGTTCGACGGTTTTTGTGACGCTTAACAGGGCATTCCTGGACCGCCCGGATGGTGCGCCGCAGAACTGGGAGGACATTGAAAACTGGCAGCGGGAGGCTGCCCTTCGCAGAACGATGGCCCTTCAGTCCATCGTGCTGACACTGACGGAAAACGGAGATGCACAGCGTGTTCAGCTGTATGTTGCAGATCTCGATGATGAGATTGGGCAGCGTCTGCAGATGGCATGGTTTGATACCAGCGAGACGGATCCGCAAATCTATCTTGGAGCCTGCGGACGGGATGAGCGTATTTGTCTGAGTGCTCACAATGCAGCACGAGCCATTCTTGCCGCCTGGCAGCAGCATGACTGGAAAACACTTGCCGCTTTTCTGAACCGCGGCGCTGAAGGTGTGCACGATGAGGATGCTGTCAGGGAAAAGATGGAAACGCTTGGCGTGGACCTTCTTGACTTCACTTTGTCTGAGGGCGTGGTCTCTCTGGATGGCAGCCGGGCAACAATTGTTGTGGACGGAACTGTACAAAGCGGTGTGGGCGAGATAATGCCGCTGGTCCGGGAATCGTGTCTATTGATCCGTGAGGATGATAACTGGACGATAGAACCGTCCACACTGGACAGACTGATGGTCAGGGACTGACAATCCTGTTCATATATTTTAGTGCAATTGGAGGTCATATTCGGATGAAAAGCCGTCGCATTTTACTGCTTGCCGCATTAAGCCTGGTTCTTTTTACGGCTGGCGGGTGCATGCCGGCAATCAGGGAGACTGCACCTGCAGCGTCACTGCCTGAAATCAAAGCGGGAACAACCAGCCCGCTGGCAGATGAAGCGGTCGATGAGACCTTCTCAGGTATATTGTGCTTTCTGTCGGATAATGGACAGCAGCTGGTTCGGGTGTCGAGAAAAATGACGCTGCATAATGGCGAGTCACGTCCTGTGGCGGTCATGAATGCCCTGCTTTCGGGACCACAGGAAACAGAGCGTGGAACGTGGCCCGAAGTGCGTGGAACGACCAGCGCGCGCATTGAGGTTTCTGGAAAAATCGCAACCGTACTTCTGCCTGCACGTTACCGCAGTCTGGAGCCGGATGTACTGTATTCGGTCCGGACTGCCATGGCAGAATCTCTCCTTTCGCTTGCTGAAATTGAGTATGTGAATGTCCTGGTGGGAAACCGCGAAGAGGGTGTGGATCTGGCCGGTTCAGTCCCTGCAGGGACATTCATCCATCATTCTGACAGCAGAATCAGCAGCCTGTATGCAGGGTTTGACGAGCTTCGCATATCCGGTGAAAGTTTTTCAAGTCTTGTAACGCTGTATTATCCGTCCCAGGATGGCAGATATCTGCTGCCATTTATCCGGAATGTACGCTTTGAAAGACCTTCTCCTATAGAGTATATGAATACGCTTCTTGAGGAACTCGGAAAAGGCGGCGATTTTGAAGGCGGCAAGACGGATGTACCCAGTCCGATGGTTTACCTGGATGAAATGCCCGAGATTGTCCGGGATCACAATGGGCGCGACAGGGTGATGACACTGTTTTTTTCATCGGAAATCGATGCTGCCCTTGATGCTGCAGCACTCAGCCGTGAAACCTGGTTTGGTATGATTGCGGAAACACTGCTGACTTTTGTTCCGAATGTAGATGGACTTGAGATCAGCGTCGGGAAACAGCTGGTGAAAAAACTTGATTCAGATAAAACGACTTCCGGAAAACTGGTGACATTTGAAAATGGACTGATTCAGAGAACTCACTTTGAACATCTCCTTGGAGCGGTAGCCATTGGTTACCAGCCTGATGAGAGCGAGGAGATGATGACCGCTTTTCAGATGATTCTGCCGGCAGCCAAAGCAGGGGATGCACATGCCATCCTTGCTGCACTTCTGGAGTCGGATGAAACAAAGGAGATTATGCCCTCCAATACAGATGCTGCGGATGTACTTGCAATTCGGACGGAACGCGAACTGCTGGCGGTGAATCTTTCAGAACGCTTTGGCAAGGCATTTGAATCCTTGGACAGCATGAAACGCCGGCTGTGTATTTATTCAATGGTCAATACACTGACAGAAGGGGAGAAAGACAGGGTTATCTTTTTCTTCGGTGGAATTCAGCCGGAATCCGACGATTCCCTGGAACTGCGGGGCAGCTTTGTCAGAGCGCCTGGACTGATCCGGTGAGCTGATTTCTGAACTGAAAAAGGATACTGCCTGCAGAATCTGGCTATGTGCGTGCGCCGAACTGTCAAACAATGACATCTGCTTTGATCCGGTGCCGAAAGCACGACTATGTCATTAAAGGAGATGGCCCAGCATTTCATGCTGGTTTGTCAAACAATGACATCTGCTTTGATCCGGTGCCGAAAGCACGACTATGTCATTAA
>JAFUHD010000333.1 GCA_017469025.1 Clostridia bacterium | reverse complement strand
GCTGGCGCAGGGCACGGAATGACCATTTGTAATAGGGCATGTATGTCTGATTGAGCAGGAAAATAGTCTGCAGGCAGTGACGAACAAATTCAAAAACAGTCAGTTGGGCAGCAGCTGTTTCGCCATGCCGCAGACAGCGGGTATAATTGTACTGCCCTGACTGGGCCATGAGCAGAATCTGCGCAGCCATTTTTTTTCGGCGGACATCATCCGGATAGCGGGCGAGCCGTTCACGGATTGTACTTAAGATACATGGTGAATCCAGAAACAGCCGGCCGTTGACAGCTTCGGCAAGCGCATAATCCGGGAGCTGCAGCCACTGCATTGGCGAAAGCGCTCCGTCCGGGGAACCGACTTTTTCCATGAAAAAATCGCTGATTCGGATGACACCATGCCTTGCACCACCAACGGGCTGGATCTGCAGTCTGGAAAGTCCCATAAATTCCTTTGGAAGTTTTGCATACGCTCGTTCAAGACGGAATGCAGCTGAACGGTCTATAATGGTCTCATCTGGCAGAAAAAGGCAGAAACCGGGTTCATAATCATGATCTCTGGATACAGAATCATCATAACCGAAGCATTCAGACCCGCTGCCTGTAAGACCGGCAGCAAGGGAGGGAAGCAGATCGGGAAACTGCTCCCTGAGCATTGGATAACCATATATTTCAAAATATGCCTTTGACAATTCAAGACCGTTCATAGATATCAGCAGCTTCCTGTTTCAAACGATTTGCAGCAGCAAACCATCCGTAATATTCAAATACCGGCGCGCAGCGCTCGCATACATAGGCATAATAACCGTCTTTTGGAAAGGATGAATCCGTCAGACAGGATTCAGCACGCTCGAGCAGCATAAAGATTTCCGATTCTGCTTCTTCCATGCCGAGCTGTGCCTCTTTTGTATCTGCCATGTTGAGGCAGGTGATGGCAGCATCCAGACTGCCGCCGGGAACGTGTTTCATCGTATCAAGGGCTTTATGGAAAACAGCCAGAGCTTCCTCATATCGTCCGAGTGCCGTATAAGTGAGTCCCATATTGTTGTAAAGACCGCCCAGAAGCTGAGGGTCCGTTCCGGCGCTGTTTTCATAAATCTGCCTTGCATGTTCAAAGAGCGGCAAAGCGGCGTCATTTTCACCAAATGCATTAAAAGCTGTTCCGATATTCACATAAGTCGTTGCACCGCTTATGGCGTTTTCATATTCAAGGGAGGAAAGCAGTGCCAGTGCATCATCAGCACGAAGATGGGCTTTTTCGCGTTCACCGGTCTTTCTGTAATGTCCGACCATCTCATTCAGTATCATAAGTCTGCCGCGGAGATCCTGTCCGGCTTCTGCTTCCTGCAGCCAATAGGACAGAACCTTTTCAACACCGGCATAATCTTTCCGGCTCATACATTCATCTACTTTATCCCTGATGCGCTGCTGCGGGACTGGTGCAAAAGTTGTTCCGTCAATCATAAAAAGGTATCCTCCTGTAAGTGAAGCAGCTTTAACTTCGAATTTCATACAGATGCAGTGTGCCTGAAAACCGTATACGGGGGCATACTGATTGCCGGCACAATATTGATTCAGATGACTGGTTTCAGGTATATCTGCTGAAGCCGCTGCCATTCAGCCGGTTTCCAGAGCTTTGCAGACTGGTCAGATGATATCCGTTTTTAACTTTCCTGTGATATGCTTGAGCATTGTAGGAGAAATAATCCCTTTCGTCAATGAAATAATGTGTTCAATCAATTGACAATGATCATTATATAAGAATATAATTTATTTTGAAGAGAAAAATGAAAAAAGAATATCAGAGTTACACTGGTGCTTCCCTGATTGAAAGAATTCTTTTGTGATAGGCGTTTATCTGTCAAACAAACCGGAGAAACAAGTTTGGGGGGTGCATACCGGCTTGTATGCCGAATAAATACATACACGACTTCTGGACCAGACTTGGCCAATAAGCATATTCACTGCAATGGGCAGTATTTAGTTTTTGTGGGGAGTAGAAAATGAAAAGATTCTTGTCATTGTTACTTGTGACGGTATTCGTGAGTATGCCTTTTAGTGCCAGCGCAGCAAATTGGCAGGATGTCCTGAGCAATACGGTCATGTCGCCAGATGGTACCTATTCAGACGGACAGACGAGCGGTGTATATAACCCGTCAGAAGATTCGGTATCCATTACCGGCGGTGTCATGGATCATTTTGAAATCATAGAAACAGAGGAAGGCTTTGGAAACTATCTCAAAAGATTCGATCTGAATGATCTAACGATTACAACCGGTACGGGCAACCAGCCATATATTTTGGAAGCACATGGCGGATCAATCACGGTTAATTTCAACCGTGTCACGTTTGACGGACCATACAAACTTGAAGCTGTATCTGAACATCCGGACAGCACCATCAATCTGACGTTTAACGGGGATACGGCGCTGCAGGACCGTCTTCAGCTTGATGCTAACGACGGTGCCCGGATATCTGTTGTCAATAATGGCGTTATGTCTTTTGAAGGCGGGGAATCACTATCCACAGGAAGCATTCTTGCAACTGTTGATCCGACAAGCAAAATAAGCATTGAAAACAATGGATCCATTGTGCCTGGAGTGGAAGGTGTACCAGTATCTGATACAGAGATAGAATACAGGGGAGCATATCCGATCAGAATTACGCTCCATGTAGATGGAGCGATGCCTCAGAATGAACTGATTGAACTTGCTGAACAGACGTTTGATATCAAGGGGATTGATGAGGGAATTCTGACTGCGTGGTATGAGGATGAAAATGGCGACAGATATTTCATTCAGTTTCCAGTCAGTATAAAGCAAGACATGCAGTCCGATTGGAATCCGGAATGGGAGCCAAGCCCACAAGAGCGCATGGCGCATGAAATGGAAGAACTGCGGCAGGCACAGGCATGTGATAATGTGACAGCATCTCCGTGGTGGGGATATCAGCTGTACATGAATTATGGGTCCAGAAATCTTTGGGTCCGGGGCAAAGATGGAGAAAAGATCTTCCACAAATCTGTTGTGGTCGCGGATGGTGAACATAAGAATCTTGTGCTTCGTGTCATGGGCGAGACGACAGATGGGGTCAATATCCGGTATGATGCATCTGTACTTGATTATATGGACCGCTATGATATTGCCAAGGTGACAGTAGTCAGTGAAAGCGGCGAACCGTACATGACCTACGATGTTTCTGCTCTCCGGCAGGCAAGAGAACAATTTGGACTTGCACCTGAAGAGCTCCTGATGGTCGGGGGTCTTGAGGACGAGGTTATGAAAGGAACCGATGCCAACGGCGAATTTGTCAAAGCAGGCGAATAACCGGAGGCAATTATCAGCTTCCTGCAGTGTTGAATCCGGAAAAAGACGACAGCACTGAAGATAAGGACACCATTCTGCCTGAGTGAATGGGCAGTCGAACTATCCGGTCAGTCCAGTTAAAAGGTGCAAATGTGCCCAATATGAAGCATGCTGCTTACAGCGATGCTACAAACGGATATAAGTCCACTGCAAGTGCAGTGGGCTTTATTTCCGGAGACAATTGCGTCAGATAACACAATCTTGTCTGAAGATGGCATGCTTTCAGAATAAGACCGTTTGACAGATGCCTTGCCGGATGGCTGTCTGTGTGGTTAGCAGGATTGCAACAGCGAGAATGTTGGTTTTAAGAGCATTCTCTGGATGAGTTTCGCTTGTCCGTTGGCAAATGTGCTGGTCTTTTTGCACACCTGTTTACGTCTGCCTGGTATTTTCAGCGGAATGGTTCACTGATTTATGATCATGTTACGGTCAGATAAAAAATGATACGGTTGCAAAAGCGAGTATCGTCTGACTGTGGGAATACTTAAACGGCAGCATGCCGTTTTCTTGGAGGAATAATGAAGGTTTGTTTACTGAATGATTCATTTCCGCCGGTTATTGACGGTGTAGTGAATGTAATGACGAATTATGCGCACTATCTGATGAATGACTATGGTGCGGAGGTGATTGTTGGAACACCCAGATATCCGGAGGCAGATTACAATGGCTATCCGTATCCGGTTATCCCGTACCAGAGCTTTGATACGACTGCCATTACAAACGGGTATCGGACAGGAAATCCGTTTGCCGAGAAGGAAGTTAATGCACTGGCTGCCTTTAAACCGGATATTCTGCATGCACACTGTCCTGCATCCGCTACCATTATCGCGAGAATTCTGAGGGATGAGGTGGATGCACCGCTTGTTTTCACATATCATACAAAGTATGACATTGACATCCGGCGGGCAGTCAGAAATAAGTCACTGGCTGAGGAAAGCATCAAGGCCATGGTCGGGAATATAGAAGCCTGTGATGATGTCTGGGTCGTCAGCCGCGGAGCCGGAGAAAGCCTGAAGGAACTGGGATTCTCGGGCAATTATCTGGTAATGGACAACGGTGTTGATTTTGAACGCGGAAGGGTTGATGCAGATAAGGTTGCTGATGCGGTAAAGGGATATGATCTGCCGGAAGGCATTCCGATGTTTCTGTTTGTCGGACGTCTCATCAATTATAAGAACCTGCCCCTGATTTTGGATGCAATGCGCAAACTGGATGAGGCAGGTATGGATTTCCGCATGGTCTTTATTGGCAAAGGCCCGGATGATGAGATGCTGCGCAGTCGCGCTAAAGAGCTCGGGCTTATGGATGATGCGGGACACGGAAAGGTAATCTTTGTTGGACCGATTTATGACCGGGATGTACTGAGAGCCTGGAATACCCGGGCGGATCTTTTTATCTTTCCGTCCACCTTTGATACAAATGGTCTGGTTGTCAGAGAGGCAGCCGCCTGTGGCCTGGCCAGCGTTTTGATCCGCGATTCCTGCGCGGCAGAGGGGATAACGGATGGACGGAGTGGATTCATAATTGAAGAAAATGCCGACAGTCTTGCTGAACTGCTGATTCAGATCGGCAGCGATCTGCCGAAGATGCATGAAGCCGGACAGCATGCGATGGACGAAATCTACCTGTCCTGGAAAGACTGTGTCGGACGTGCCTATGACCGGTACAATACGGTGCTTGAGATGAAGAAGAGCGGTCTGCTGGTCAAGAAAAAGCAGGCTACCGATTATCTTGTTTCGGCAACCGCGGCCGGAATGGCGCAGCGGGAAAAGCTCCGTCAGATTGGAAATGCATTCCTGAGTGATATGAAGGAAACCAGGTCCGGCATGATGGAATACATTCATGAGGCAGAGGAAAATGTATCAAAGCGTCTTGACAGTCTGAAAGAAGGACCACGGGAAAAACTTGAGGCACTTAAAAATGCGGTAAAACTGGAATCACCTTGGAAGGGATGACAGCGTTGAAACAGTATGATTTTCGCCGGATGTCATTTTACCAGATCTGGACACGGAGTTTCTGTGACGGAAACGGAGATGGCATAGGCGATCTCTATGGAGTATATGATAAACTTGAATATATTCAGTCTCTGGGGGTAGACGGTATCTGGTTCAGTCCGATCTATCCATCTCCCAATGCGGATTTCGGGTACGATATCACAGATTATAAGAACATTCATCCGGATTTCGGTACATTGGAACAGTTCAGGCGGGTTCTGGACAAGGCCCACTCACTGGGGCTCAAAGTGCTGCTGGATCTGGTCATAAATCATACATCGGATGAGCATCCCTGGTTTAAGGAAAGCTGCAAGGGACGGGACAATCCTTACAGCGATTATTACATCTGGCGCAATCCCAGGTTCAAGGGAGAGGCCAAGCTGCCGCCGAACAACTGGTACAGCCAGGTTGAAGGGCTTGCCTGGGAATACAATGAGACACGGGAACAGTATTATCTGCATGTCTTTGCCAAGAAGCAGCCGGATCTCAATATGGACAATCCAAAGGTCCGGGAGGAGATCAAGTCCATCATGCGTTTCTGGCTGGATATGGGGGTGGACGGGTTCCGTGAGGATGTGATTAACTACATTTCAAAACATGACCAGCTTCCAAACGGTCTGCCGTTTCTGCCGGCAATCAACGGTCTCCGGTATTACAAGGAAGGCCCAAATCTCAAATGCTATCTGCAGGAATTCAGGGAAGTTGCCCTGGAATACGGCGTCATTCAGATAGGCGAAATGCCGTATACCCATGTCAGCCATGCGCTTGATTACGTTGGCGGGGAAAATCGTGTGCTTGACATGATGATCCAGTTTGATACCACCATGGCAGACTGTTTCATTACGGAATATGTTCATCACCGGTTCCTGCTGCGCAAGTTGAAACGGGCTTTTTCCAAGTGGCAGCATGCGCTACGGGATGAAGGGTGGAACGCACTGTATCTTGAGAACCATGATCATCCGAGAATCATCAGCCGGTATGGAAACGAGTCTTTCTGGCGGGAATCTGGAAGCATGCTGGCATTTTCCTACATCTTCCAGAGGGGTACACCGTTTCTGTATCAGGGACAGGAGATGGGAATGACCAATATCCATCTTGCCTCCATAGATGAGTATCTGGATGTAGTCTCGAAGAATGCATATCATTCACTGCTTGGCTGGATGCGCGAAGATAAGCGGATGAAGATCATATATGCAGCAAGCCGTGATTCTGCACGTACACCGGTTCAGTGGACATCAGGGAGGAATGCTGGTTTTACAGACGGTACGCCGTGGTTCAAAATCAATCCGAACTATACGACAGTGAATGCTGAATCGGAGGAATCCGATCCGTTCAGTATTCTCAATCTGTACCGTGCGTGTTTGAAACTGCGCAGGGAAAATGATACGCTTTTGTGGGGTGCCTATCGCGAACACCATCCCTTGAGCGGTTCTGTGTATCAGTATGAACGGTACACGGAACGGGAACGTATACTCATCATCTGTTCTTTTTCGGGACGTGAACGTCGGATCCGTCTGCCGCGCGGTTTCGATGCGGCACAGGCGGAATGGATGCTGGGCAACTACCCAAAGCAGTCTTTTAACGGCCGTCTGAGACCATATGAGGCACTTGTCCTGAGATTTCCAGCCATCCGTTAATGTGCCAAGTCACGGATTAATTCCGCTGTACTCAGAGATTGCCTGCAGTTCACTTGACGTTGAAAGTGCAGGTTAAAGATGCCCGGTGTCTTGCAAGCGTATTTCAAAAATGGGCTCAGCTGTTAAATCATAATAGATAAAGCTGCTGCCCCTAAGAGGAGAAAAACAAACATATGAAACTGTTTCAGCTGACTGCATTTGGAATTGGCGCAGCGATAGTAGCCCGCCTGTTTCCCAGGCGCATCCGCTGGATACTGCTCCTTGCAGTGTCAGCCCTGTTTTATGGATCGCGGTCTCTGAACGGACTGCCTTTTATTCTGCTGGCAACACTGCTTACATGGGTGTGTGGTCTTGTTATTGAACGGATCGAGCAGAATGGAAAGCTTACACAGACGGAAAAGCAGCAGATGACAGGAGAAATGCGGCGGGAACATAAAAGACGCATTCGACAGAAGAAAAATACTGCTGTAGGTATCACGCTGGGGCTTATGTTTCTCATGCTGGCACTCTTCAAATATGCCGATCAGGTGTTTATGCTTGCGGGACAGTCCCCAATCGGTTTCCTGCTTCCGCTGGGCATTTCATTTTATACATTCCAGTCTGCCGGTTATCTTCTGGATGTGGCGGGAGGAAAGATCAAAGCAGAACGGAGTCTGCCAAGGTTTGCCCTGTTTGTCTGTTACTTTCCGCAACTGATTCAGGGACCTATCGGCCGTTATGGGCATCTTGCCCCCCAACTGGAGTCACCTGAGGATCTGACGCTTGACCGGTTTGTCCGCGGCTTTTTTCTGGTGCTTTGGGGACTGATAAAAAAGATGGTGATCGCTGACCGGACACTGCCGTTTCTGTCTGCAGTCTTTGATGCACAGCCGGGAACATATGGCGGCCAGTTATCGCTGCTGGCGCTGCTTTTGTATGCTGTTCAGCAGTACTGTGATTTTTCAGGCGGTATAGATCTGGTTATCGGCATTTCCGAATGGCTTGGCATATCTCTGATGCCAAACTTCAAAAGACCGTATTTTGCTGTAAATCTTGCTGATTTCTGGCGGCGCTGGCACATTACACTGGGCAGCTGGATGCGAGACTACGTATTTTATCCATTCGCGTTGAGCAGGCCGGTTGCACGTCTTTCAAAGGGACTTGGCAAGTATCCGTCTCTGGCCCGGACACTGCCGGCAGCACTTGGCAATCTGCTTGTCTTTTTTCTGGTCGGACTGTGGCATGGCGCGACATCCAATTATATTCTGTGGGGACTGTACAATGGACTGATTCTGGCAGTATCAGCACTTCTTGAACCCTTTTACAAGCGTCATCCGCTGCCTGCGAATCCTGCAATGCATGGATTCCGGATCCTGCGCACGTTCATTGTGGTGAATATCGGATGGCTGTTTGACCGTTGTGCAAGCGGTGGTGCTGCATTTTCCATGCTTGGGACGATACTCACAGGATGGCGACCAGGAGAGTTTACACTGGACAGATTGAATGAACTCGGGCTTCCATGGGCAGACCGTCTGGTTCTGATCTGTGCATGTCTGCTTCTGTTCTTAATATCGCTTTTGCAGGAAAAAGGCATAGATATCCGGAAATATCTCATGAGGAGATATCCTGTACGGGTTATTATGCTGCTCCTGGGCATATGTACAGTGCTGATTTTCGGCATCTGGGGTTCAGGTTTTAATGAAGCATCCTTTATATATCTGAAGTTCTAAGGGGAGAACATGAGAAAAACAGTATTTTTGCGGGTTGCCGTCTTTCTTGTCCTGCTGGTCCTGATTTTGGCAGGACTTACCCG
Source organism: Clostridia bacterium (assembly GCA_017469025.1). Taxonomy (GTDB): domain Bacteria; phylum Bacillota; class Clostridia; order Christensenellales; family Aristaeellaceae; genus Ventricola. Next base: position 21,957 of record JAFUHD010000333.1, on the reverse strand, counting down.
CCTTCTGGTCCGGAAAGAGAGTATGGAAAGATTCCACCCATATCTGGAGACGGCAAAGGAATACGATGTGCTATTCATGGGCAACAGCCATGTGGTCAATGATGTTTTTCCCTTTGATTTGTGGCGCAATTACGGGATTACAGCGTACAATCTGGGCGGGAACGGAAATACGGTTCCCGTTAGTTACTGGTCGATGAGACTGGCATATGATTATACGAAGCCGAAGCTGCTGGTTATGGATATCAATGACATCGATCTTGGAGACAAGGTATCCGGTCATACAAGCAATGTTCATACAACTTTTGATGTATATCCAATCTCACGAACAAAGATTGAAGCAGTGCAGGACCTTATGGATCTGCCGTATGTAGAAGATTTTGACGGAAATGTCATAAGGGATATGCGCTGGGAATATCTGTTTACGCTGGGGAAATACCATTCACGCTGGAGTGAACTGACTGCAGAGGATATCTATCCGGAATACAGCAGGACAAAAGGTGCCCATGTAGCGATCAATGTGCGGGAATCCATTGACTATGAGATTACGGACAGTCTGGCTGAGGAGAGCGGATGGGGGTTCGCCTACCTAAGAAAGATTTTGTCAGATTGCCAGGCAGATGGTATAGAGGTACTTCTGGTGAACCTCCCGTATCCGGCAGATGAAAAACAGCAGATGTACGCGAATGTGGTGCAGAGTATTGCAGATGAATATGGCGTGCATTATATCAATTTTGTCAGTCTTGACTCTGTGGTGGACTACAGTGTCGACCTCTTTGACGGCGACTCCCATCTGAATCCATCCGGTGCGCGGAAGGTAACAGACTATATCGGGGCGTTCATCCGGGATCATTACGATATACCGGACCGGCGTACAGATCCCGCTTATGCCCACTGGACAGATGAGTATGCAGACTATCTGACAATGAAGAATGACTATTTGACGATGCAGGATGGGCTTCACGAAGCACTGATGCTGCTGCATGATGAGGATTACAGCCTTGCATGCCTGATTAAGGGGGATGCGGCACTGTATGGGGATGAAATGTCGATGACGCTTCTGCAGAATATTGGGCGGGAACATCTCTATGAAGCGGATGCACTCAATAACTGGTCGGAGCTGATTTTCCCACTGGAGGAGATTGACTGGGCTGCGGAGGACAAGGTACCGTATCTGTACATTCTTGACCGTGCAAGACCGTCGAAACTGGAGTGCAGGGGCGAATCTCAATTCACCTATGATTTTGAATTTGGACATGTCGATTACATGGCGACAGATGAATCCGCACAGTTGTCTGTTCAGACGAAGAATGGTGGAATGATAACTGCAGAAACAGATGCAGACGATCCGGACATTCGTATTCTGGTTTTCAATTCAGTTACGGGAGAATATGTGACGCAACTTGCTTTCGATGGCTTTGGTGCAGTGAAACAACAGTAATTCAGACAGATATGGACTGCAGCAGAAAGCGAAGACATCTTAAACTGGTTGAAAGATCACACAGAATGCCGGATGATTTCTGAAAACAGTCAGACCATCTGACTGTTTCATCGGAAGGAGGCTCCTGCATCTGAAACAGACAGAGCCATCAGAAGCCGGGGGGTGTTTCCGACTGTGATGGTTCTGTTTTTTTACTGTCACGAAAGTGACTTCATTGCATGACGCGGTAAAGTGAGCTGTTTACAATTTGTGGAGGGAAAATTGTGTTTTATTCTGTTGATGATCTGAATGATGGAGAAATCAGCCTCCGGCTGATCCGAACCAGCGATGCACAGCCTGAGCGCCGCTGGCTGCCTGCATACTATTTTGAAATCTGTCTGCGGGACGGAGAGAAGATAGGACAGTGTGATCTCAGGATTGGTCATAATGACAAGACGTACATCGGCGGGAATATTGGTTACGCAATAGATGAAGCCTACCGCGGGCATCATTATGCTGCAAAAGCATGCCGGCTGATGATTCATCAGGCCCAAAAGCATCTAATGGATTATCTGATTATTACCTGCGATCCATCCAATACAGCGTCATCAAGAACCTGTGAACTGGCAGGCGGACGCTACATGGAAACAGTCCCGATTCCAATGGACAATGAAATGTACAGGGAAGGGAAAAGGCAGGTCATGGTTTATCATTTTGACATATCCTGACTGAATGTGCACGGATTGTCGGATGTAAGGAAGCACAGCATGATATACTGCTTCTGCAGCGGAAAAGAATGCGGCAGCCTTTCAAAGAGAAATGGTTATGGTATTGTTTATTCGGTTACAGATGGAGAAAATGAAATGCAGAACTGGATTGAGGGATTTCAGAAGTCCATTGATTATATTGAAGATAATCTGACAGAATTGCTGGATATTAATGTTATTGCCGGAAAAGCAGCACTGTCGCCCTTTTACTATCAGCGTATATTTGGCGTCTTGTGTGGAATGACTGTCGGCGAATATATCCGGGCGCGCAGGATGACGCTGGCAGCTCAGGAATTGTCCGTTTCGGACATCAGAGTCATTGATGCAGCTGTCAAATATGGCTATGATTCACCGGACAGTTTTACAAAAGCATTTCAACGCTTTCACGGTATTACACCGTCTCAGGCCAGGGAACCAGGTGCCCATCTTCGTTCGTTTGCACCGCTGCACATAAAAATAACACTGGAGGGTGGTACAATGCTGGATTATCGTATAGTCGAAAGAGCTTCGTTTACCATTGTTGGAATAAAGCGCAGATTCAATTCTGATACGAGCTATCAGGAAATTCCGAAATACTGGGCTGAGTGGTCAAAGAATATGAAAGGGCTCAAAGGCATGTTCGGCGTCTGTACAAATATGGATGGAAAAGACTTTGATTACTGGATTGCTGATCTGTATATGCCATGGGAGGATACGCCGGAGGGATGCGAGACGGTTCAGATTCCAGGCAGTCTGTGGGCACAGTTTCTCTGCAAAGGGCCGCTGCCGGAAAGCCTGCAGCGTGTAAATACACAGATCTGGTCAGAATGGCTGCCTGCGCTCAGCGGGTATAAACTGGGAGGGGATTTTCATATCGAGGTGTATATGCCGCCGGCAGAGAATCCAGAGGATAATGTGAATTATATCTGGGTTCCGCTCAGAAAGGTCTGATCTGTTCAAAGCTGAATGTATCAGGAACAGCCCGTGATGTTTTGTCACGGGCTGTTTTTGTATGATACCAAGCAATGCAATTGTTCCGGCAATCAGCCATCATTGCTTAACAGACTGAACTTTCAGATTCATGCTGTTTCTGGCCTTTTTCATTTCTGCGGGATAGTATCGTCTGTATCATGAATTTCAAGAAAAGATTGTATTCTGCCTGATTGTCTTTTCCAGTATTCTGTTTCTAGACGGTATTTTTGTTTCATGGGTCAAGTTTCACCCTTTTTCAATATCCGTAAATATGGTATACTGAAAGCAACCTGCAAAGGATAGTGTACAGTATAAAAAACAGGATAGTATTCGGTTTTCCATTTTCCGGAATGCTGGATATGAGGAATCAAGCGAGACAATGCGGGTATTCCGGCACTGATAATCGGCATGAGATAACGAAGGATAGAGCAGCCAGCAGAGACTGCTTTTTCAAATTATCTGTTTTAAGGAGGCAGGATATGAGCGGTATTGTAAAGAACGGTTTCCCTCTTGGATTTGGACTGATGCGTCTTCCAAAGAATTCAGACGGAACTATCGATCTTCCACAGGTGAGTGAAATGGCAGCCCGGTTCCTTGCTGCCGGTGGTACCTATTTTGATACTGCTTATGTGTATGATGGCGGTATGAGTGAAGCTGCACTGAAGGCATGCGTGTGTGACAGACATCCGAGAGACAGCTTTACCGTGGCAACAAAGCTGCATGCGGGGATGCACTGCCATGATGAAGAGAGTGCAAAGCAGCAGTTCTGGACCAGTCTGGAGCGAACCGGAGCAGGTTATATTGATTTTTATCTGCTTCATGCTTTGCAGCGCGGCACATATAAAAAGTACGATGAGTATCATCTTTGGGATTTTGTCCGTGAACAGAAGGCGGCGGGCAGAATTCGTCATTGGGGATTTTCATTCCATGCGGATCCGGAACTTCTGGAGAGGCTGCTTGACCAGAATCCGGATACTGAATTTGTCCAGCTTCAGCTTAATTATGCAGACTGGGAGAATCCAGGGGTCGCAGCCCGGAAAAACTGGGAAATCTGCCGCTCACGCGGTATTCCGGTTACTGTTATGGAACCGGTTAAGGGCGGCATACTCGCAGATCCCATTCCGGCTGTGAAGGAGGTCTTTGATGCTGCAGATCCAAATGCTTCCTATGCCAGCTGGGCACTTCGCTTCGCTGCAAGTGTGGAAGGCGTGATTACGGTACTCAGTGGAATGAGCAATATCGCGCAGATGGATGACAATCTGAAATCCATGTCCAATTTCCGGCTGCTTGATGAAAGTGAAATGGAAACGATTAAACGGGCTCAGGAAGCACTGAATGCGGACAAATCGATTCCCTGTACAGCCTGTCATTATTGTACAGAGGGATGTCCAATGGGCATTCCAATTCCGGAAATCTTCAATGTGGTAAACAGAAAAAAGGGCAGTCCTGAATTCAGAACAAAGAGAGAGTACAGTATTGTAACACTCGATAAGGGAAAAGCCAGCGACTGCATATCCTGTGGACAGTGTGAATCCGTTTGTCCACAGCACCTGCCTATTATAGAACTGCTTGAGGAATGCAGATCAATGGAAGACTGACGGTGAAACCGTGATGGGAAATAGTCTGCGAACGGCAGCAGGATGCTGTTGACAGATCAGAAATCGTCATAATGAAAAGAATGAATTTCATTATGACGGTTTCAATATTCAGCTGGAAACTGGTTATGACACCGGGAGGGTCACCGGCGCACTGGCAGGAAAGGATAACGAAGGACCAAAGCCCGGCTGGGGGAAATACCATGCAGACTGTATCAAAGATCTTCTGTAATCGTTTGAACAGGCTGTCTGATACGCTTGAGTTTTTGCCGGTGTTATGCACTGGTTTGAAAAGGAAGAGGAGGTACCGCCATGACAACACTTTATCTTTTTTCCACCATCAACACGGTTGAGACAAATGGAAAGTGGAGTTATGGAATGGGAAAGCTTCTCAAAAAGCTCATGTGTTATGCCGATTTCAATACGCTTTCAGCGTACCAGAAGAAAAAGCTTCTGTTGTCCGCAACCGGTGGATCATATGAAATCAGGGGACGGGCAGGAAAATATACAGCCTGTAACAAAGATACGGGAAAACCAGAGCTGTATATCTATGTTGAGGAAAAGCAGTCGGGCTGACATGCTGTGTCCTGCCGGCATGGAAAACACAAACAGATGATGATTGCGTATAACTATCTGTTTTGACAGGATAAGCAGGTCGGGGCATTTTAAAGGTACCTGAAAAAGAATATGCTGCAGCTTCAAAATTCAGATGATTTTCAGTTGAACTGGATAACTGGTCTATGTCTTTTGACAGAAAACAGAATTGAGAGGATTTTGTTTTCAGAAATTAGACAGGAAAAAGCACATTTCTCTGGTCAATAGGGATTGAAAGATGCTGGAAATTGAATATACTTGAGTTAACAGATGGACAGGAGGATGCTTATGAAAATTTTGACTGTGTTATTTGCCATTGCTGCTGTAGTGTTTGGAACGCTTTACTTTACCAAGATTTCTGAAAAGAATAAAACGATTGCCGAACTTACAGCTGAACTATATGATAAAAATGGGAAACTTGAGAGTGTTGCAGATGACATAGCGGACCGTGATACCCAAATTGAATCATTGACGGGTGATGTTTCAGACCGCGATGTTAAAATTGAGACGCTGACTGAGGAAGTAGCGACCCGTGATGCGCAGATTGAGACCCTGACTGGGGATATTGCGGAACGTGATGCACAGATAGAGACGCTGACAGGAAGTATTCGTTCTAAAGATGCAGAAATATCCACACTTAATATGAATGTTAATTTTAAGAAGAAGCAGATTGAGACGCTTGCATCTGAACTTACAGAAAGGGCTGCGACGATTACCGTTCTGACGGATACCCTGACTGAACGTGAGCAGAGAATTGATACCATGACGGAATACAATCGTGAGATTGGAAGCCTTCTGGATGATGTCAATGATGTTCTGGCTAAAATTACAGAGCTTACAGGGACCACGGAAACAGCGGATGCGGCAGCATCTGCGGCAGAAATCGCTGTGGAAACTGTTGCTGAAGAAGAGCCGGTGGAAACAGAGACGCAGCAGCCGGATGAACCGGAAGCGGATACTGATGCAACAGAAGAAGCGGTTCAGTCGGAAGAAAGTGCTGAATCTTCGGCGGTTGACTGAAGAACATTCCAGACATTTCAGGGCGGTCTGAAGCTGAAATACAGGAACAAAACTGTTTATTCTGGACGGCTGCATCATACATGACGCCGCGCGGTTTCTGAATCAGAAACGGGTTGTCAAAAAAAGACTTGATTTGCAGCGAAGGATAGCATATCAGACTGAAAGAACACTTTGCACGATCCATCTTTGTATGCCTGGCACAAAGGATACAATGGACAAGGATGGATACAGAAAAGGATTTGAAAAGGCGGGATGCATCATGGGAGATAGAAAAGTTCCAAATCGAATGTTGGAAACGTATAATCTTTATGCTGAAATTATTGAACCGTACTGCGATAAATATCTGAATGAAGAGTATAAAGCGATCTGTCTTCATGTTGTAACAAAGTTGTGCAGGAAACGTACGTGCCCGTTGGTATCAGGAAATCCGGTTGAGTGGGCAGCGGGAATTATCTATGCGATGGGACAGAACAACTTTATATTTGACCCGTCCAGGCCGATTCACATGACTGCCGATGAGATTGTTGAACCTCTCGGTGTTTCCAGAATTGCGGCTATTTCAAAAGCTGCAGAAATTAAAAAAATCCTGCAAATCACTCCGACGAATGCGGAGTATGTACTGGAATCAGATATCTATGGAAATGCCGGTATCTGGTTCGTGAAGATAAATGGTTACCGTGGTGATGCACGTCTGCTGCCGGTTGAAGTGCAGGTTGAATGCAAGAGAAAGGGAATGATCCCATACGTACCTGCTTTGCGATGATATTGTCATAAACAGCCTCGTTAGAAAAACAGGTTTCCGGACGATCATAAAGAGCAGGGAAGCATCTCTAAAAGGTGACAATGGGCCGATTCGATAAACCATCTTTGATGGAATGGCTTTTTCATAATGAAAGAGACAGCGGATGAAGTGGCTAACCTCATATGATCTTTTTCACGATGGAGACGGGGAAGGATATGGCTGCAAATTGCTTTCCGAATCGAAAATCTGCATTGTGAATCCAAAGTAAAAACAGACCAGCGTAAGCTGGTCTGTTTTATTTGGTGTTTATGAAACCGTCGCTTCGGCTTCTGCTTCAACGAAAAGTGCATTGCCGTCGTAATCGACACGCAGAATGGTGCGGGGTTCGATGTCATCGGCGATGATTTTCTTTGCGATCAGGGTCTCAACGGTGCGCTGCATGAAACGCTTGAGTGGACGTGCACCGTATACCGGATCATAACCTTGGGCAACGATATAGGCGCGGGCAGCACCGGTCAGTGTCATGCTCAGCTGCTTATCGTTCAGCCGGCGGTTGAGGTCTGCAATCTGCAGATCCACAATACGGTCAATCTCGCTGCGGGTCAGCGGCTTATAGAAGACAATTTCATCAAGACGGTTCAGGAATTCAGGACGGAACTGGGCTTTCAGCATGTTTTCTACCTGTGCACGTGCTTCCGGTCTGATGCTGCCGGATTCATCAATGCCGTCCAGTATGGCAGAGGAGCCAAGATTTGACGTCAGAATGATGATGGTGTTCTTAAAGTCCACTGTCCGGCCCTGCGAGTCAGTGATCCGGCCGTCATCGAGTACCTGGAGCAGAATGTTAAACACGTCCGGATGGGCCTTCTCAACTTCGTCAAACAGAACGACGGAATACGGACGGCGGCGGACGGCTTCGGTCAGCTGACCACCCTCATCATATCCTACGTATCCCGGAGGCGCTCCGATCAGACGCGAGACGGAAAACTTCTCCATATACTCCGTCATATCAATACGGATCATGTTCTTTTCATCATCGAACAGTGCCTGAGCAAGGGCTTTGGCCAGTTCTGTCTTGCCGACGCCTGTAGGTCCGAGGAACATGAAAGAACCGATTGGCCTGTTCGGATTCTGGATGCCGGCACGGCTTCTCAGAATTGCCTCACATACTTTGCTGACAGCCTCATCCTGGCCGATAACACGCTCATGCAGTGTGTCATCGAGATGGAGAAGCTTTTCACGCTCACCCTCCATCAGCTTGGAAACCGGTATGCCTGTCCAGCGGGCAATAATCTTGGCGATTTCCTCCTCAGTGACTTTGTCACGGAGCAGGGAAGTGGAGTCGGTCTTTGCTTCCTCAGCATATTTTTCCTGTTCAGCCAGCTCTGCCTGAAGCTGCGGCAGTTTGCCGTATTTAAGTTCAGCAGCACGGTTGAGGTCATAGTTCCGCTCGGCAGCAGCGATTTCACTGCCGACCTGTTCAATCTCCTCACGGAGCTTCTGAACCTTGCCAATTGCGTTTTTCTCATTCTCCCAGCGCGCACGCATTGAGTTGAACTGATCACGCATGTCAGCAAGTTCGCGTTCGATGGTTGCAAGCCGCTCTTTTGACAAAGCGTCTTCTTCCTTCTTGAGGGCAGCTTCCTCAATCTCATGCTGCATAATCCGGCGACGGATATCATCGAGTTCCTGCGGCATGGAATCCATCTCCGTGCGGATGGTAGCACAGGCCTCATCGACCAGGTCGATGGCCTTGTCCGGCAGGAACCGGTCGGAAATGTACCGGTTTGAAAGGACCGCGGCACTGATCAACGCCTGATCCTGTATCTTGACGCCGTGATATACCTCATAACGCTCCTTCAGTCCGCGAAGGATGGTAATGGTATCTTCAACCGTCGGTTCCGCAACCATGACAGGCTGGAAACGGCGCTCGAGAGCGGCATCCTTTTCGATGTATTTGCGGTATTCGTTGAGGGTTGTTGCACCGATGCAGTGCAGTTCGCCGCGTGCGAGCATTGGCTTAAGCAGGTTGCCTGCATCCATGCTGCCTTCGGTTTTTCCGGCACCAACGATGGTATGCAATTCATCTATGAACAGGATAATCCGTCCATCACTTGCTTTGATATCGTTCAGAACAGCTTTGAGACGCTCTTCAAATTCACCACGGAATTTGGCGCCGGCAATCAGGGCACCCATATCCAGTGAGAAGATGGTCTTGTTCTTCAGGCTGTCCGGTACATCACCGGCGACGATACGCTGCGCGAGGCCTTCTGCGATGGCCGTTTTGCCGACGCCGGGTTCGCCGATCAAAACCGGGTTGTTCTTGGTCTTTCTGGAAAGAATCCGGATTGCATTCCGGATTTCACTGTCACGGCCAATCACCGGGTCCAGCTTGTTTTTCCGGGCCATATCAACCAGGTCCTGACCATATTTCTTGAGCGCATCGTAGGTTGACTCCGGATCTTCGCTCGTTACTCTCGCAGCCCCGCGGACAGCCTGCAGCGCTTCCAGAAAACGCTTCTTCTCAATCTGGAACGGGCGGAAAATGCCAGCCATCGCTGTATCGGCGGTGTTGAGCAGACCGAGGAACAAATGTTCTACGGACAGATACTCATCCCGCATCTGGCGCATTTCTGTTTCAGCACTGGTTAATGCTTTTGAAAGCCCCTGGGAGAGTGCTGCCTGCTGGTTACTGCCTGAAATTTTCGGCAGGCGGGAGATGGCTGAATCCAGTGCATCATGCACGGCGTTTGGCTCAATATTCATCTTTGACAGAAGCTGGGGGATGAGCCCGTTTTCCTGTTCAAGCAGGGCTTCACAGAGATGGATCTGTTCGATCTGCGGATTGCCGTAGCCATTGGCAATCTGCTGAGCGCTTTGCAGCGCTTCAAGACTTTTCTGGGTGAAACGATTGTTATCCATACGATTCATCCTCCTTCTATATGGAACGGTGCATCCGTATCCGGATGGATTGGAAGCACTTGATCTCTTCGTTTGACGCGGTCATTATATCATGGTCAAAGAAAGTCAGTAAATAGTCAAAGTAATAGAATATTTTGTTGAATAATGGCCAAAATGAACAAAAAAAGCAGGCGAGCCTGCTTTTGATTATTGAGCCAGACGAAGAAGGGAAAGCGGGACCTGGTATTTTAAATACCGTTGTCTGAAGTTGTTTTTTAAATAGTAGGTTCCCCGCGGATCCGGCACCATGACTCTGGCTGTCTTGCCGAGATAAGACACAATGCCGCTGAGGGACCGGCCTTCATAAGGGAAGACAACCCGGCTGCCAACGACAATTCCCGTCTTTTCTGCAGTCTCAGAGGAGCGTGTTGGAAGATCGTGTGTTGTCTTTGTATGCCCGAACAGGCCATGCGCAAGGGACAGAAACCGTTCCGAATGACCAGTACTGCCATACAGTGCATTTTCGGCAGCGTGGCAAAGCTCATGTTCAAAGACAATCAGAAAGGCTTCCTGAGCTGTTGAGGCGGTAAGTCCATTCAGTTCAAATGGTCCCTGTTTAAGCCGGAACAGAAAGTCAGAGGACATTCGGATTTCCGCATAGCGGACATAGGGACCATGTGGATGGTGGATGAACTTGCCGGCAGACTTGAGCAGACGGCTGCTCATGGTTACGTCAATTCTTTCATAGGTCCGCGAAAGGTATCCATTGAAGAAAAGACGGTCATACAGCTGGTACATACGTGTGAGTGTACTGGCGTGTATGGAGGAGACAGGGGTTGTGGAAAAACCGGTATCTATACTGGTCAGGTCACGCAGAATAGCTCTTCTCATCTGTACGATGTTATCCGGTTTGTTGTTCATTGAAAATAGAACGCTGGACATGATGGCTCCTGTATCAGAGGGTGATTTCAACCCGTATTGCGCGGCCGACGAAATGGACATCACTGACGGACATAGGGTCCGCACTCATTTCACGGTCTCCGCTCTGCAGAAGTACTCTTGTTTTATCAAACAGCTTGATTTTTCTGAGCACACGATGTGCGCCGTATTCGACCAGCATAATGGCGCCGTCTACGGGCAGCTGCTGGGGGACTACCAGAACAAGATCGTCTTTTTCGATTCGGAAAGCGCGCATGGTGTCATCCGGCACCTTGTAGTAAACTACCCGTTCTGGGTTTGCACCTTCGATTTTACCGTCCTGAACCGGGAGCAGACGCCGGTCTACCTGAATCCATCCGGCATTCATGACGGGAACCGGTTTGAGAACGCTCGAGAGTGCATCCAGCCAGATACCGCTTTGTTCTTCGGATGAAACCGGTTTGACAGGAACGCTCTGCTTTGTTTCCTTCGGCTGGCGAATGGCTTCGTTTTTCTGCGGCGAAATGGTACCGAGATCCACAGTTGCGGCTATTTCGTCGAGAGAAAACTCGTTTTCGTGCTGGCTGCTGGTGCCAAGTGTTTTTAGAATACGCCGTGCTTGATCGTCCTGGATAATGCGCCTGCCTTCTTCGACATCCTTGAGGTAACCCTCGGAGATGCCGCATTTCCGGGCAACCTGCTTGCGGGTCAGTTTCTGACGTGTCCGTTCTAGCAGCAGTAAATCACCTAATCGGCTCATAATTGCCTCCTGTAAAAGTCTGAATGACATTATAGAGCATTTCAGTTGATTGTCAAGAACGGTCATTTGACCCGTTCAGGATCGTTTTTAAACAGGGACTATACCCAAAGTGAAGGCCCTGCTTTCATTTTCCGGTGCATGAATGGACAGGTCCTGACGCAGGGGGTCAGTCAGATGATGGCAGCAGTAAAGTGCAGCAGTTGGCCATATGAGAAATATCATCCGCATTCATAAAATGACAGGTACAGCATCTGGTTCATTCGGCTGATGTTTGAATGAGAAAGATTGAAAACTTTTCTTATATGTGCTAAACTCCTTTAATGACATAGTCGTGCTTTCGGCACCGTATCAATCGCAGTTATCATTGTTTGACAAACCAGCACCTAGTGCTGGGCCATCTCCTTTAATGACATAGTCGTGCTTTCGGCACCGTATCAATTGCAGTTGTCATGATTTGACAAACCAGCATGAAATGCTGGGCCATCTCCTTTCTGATTATATTAAGGAAGCGGTTTCGGAGTCTGCAATGACCGGCTTCAAACAGGGCAGGATGCCCCGTATACTGAACCAGGCGTTTGATTCAGAGATGGAAAAATGACTCACTGCAGATATCTGCCGATGACCGTTATAAGCGTGAAGGAGTATCTTTTACCGAATGAGAGCAGTATTTGAACAGTCGCGTCTTGACCGGATTGATCAGGAACTGGAAACCGCGCATGCGGAAATATCAGTTCGTCTTGATTCGGGAGATGTCGTATATGCACAGGCACATGACAATGGCGTCGGACGGTATTTCGTTCTGTCACGGGTCAGCTATTTTGCGCCGGAGCAGGAGGAAGAGGATGATGATATTCTGGAGGAGTATTCGACCAATATCCAAAAGGATGATCAGGAATCCAGCTATGATTTTGCTGACTTTCTGAATACGTGGAATGAGCAGCGGGAACAGATGGACGAGGCACCATATGTGCATTCGATGTTTTCACCATTTTTTCAGCTGGGGGAAACCATGCTGGACATGTTGCTGACAGAGATTGAGGAGGAGGAACCGCTGGGATAATGCCTGACGCATCACTTCAGCATTTCAAGCAGTGCTGCGAATGTGTCAGAACAGATGTCCTTAACAGCGGTGTTAATCGGGTCTTGGGGGCAGGACCTTGAGCAGATCGCGTTCAGTGACGCAGATCTGCAGAGAACCGGCACTGGAGAGATGGTACCGACAGGTACCTTTTTTCTGGTGGAACGGACGTTATAGAGGGGGTTTTAGGGGTATGGCAAAAACATATTCTGCCGAGTCGCTGAAGGTTCTGGAGGGACTGGATGCGGTCCGGATGCGTCCGGGCATGTATATCGGCTCAACGGGACGGACGGGCCTTCACCATCTTCTGTGGGAACTGGTGGACAATGCCATTGACGAGGTTGCCAATGGATTTGCCAAAAAAGTCACAGTCTGTCTCTTGGCGGACGGTAGTGCTTCAGTAGAAGATGACGGGCGTGGTGTTCCGGTGGATATTCATCCGCAGCTGGGCATAACCGGTGTAGAGATGATTTACACAAAGCTGCATGCAGGCGGCAAATTTGATCACCAGAATTATCAGTATTCCGGCGGCCTGCATGGTGTCGGTGCATCTGTTGTGAATGCACTTTCCAAATGGATGGTCGTGGACAGCTGTACAGGCGGCGGTCATTACCGCATGCGGTTTGAAAGTTACTATGATCCAAAGGAGAAGAAAGTCATTTCCGGCCGTCCGGTGACTGCACTTGAACGGATAAATGCTACCAGGGCACATGGAACTAAGGTGACTTTCCTGCCGGATGATACGGTTTTTGAGGAAGTACGGTTCAATGGGGACACGGTCCGCCGGCATCTCAGGGAACTGGCGTATCTCAATCGCGGACTTGAGATCACGTTCAGGGATGAGCGGGAGAAAGAGCCGGAGAAGCGGAGCGTGACGTATCAGTATGAGGGTGGTCTTGCAGACTACATCAAATATATCAATAATGAGAAAACGCCTTTGTATCCGGGCATCATCCAGCTGGATGGTGTGCAGGACAATGTAAAAATCAGTCTGGCGATTCAGCATACGGATGATTACTCGGAAAGCATTTTTTCCTACGTTAATAACATCCCGACTGCTGAGGGTGGAACACATGAGGTCGGTTTCAAGGCCGGTTATACGCGTGCATTAAATGATTATGCGCGTAAGACAGGCGCGCTCAAGGAAAAGGATGCCAATCTGACAGGCGAGGATTACCGCGAGGGGATGACAGCGGTTCTGACGACATTTGTCAGCAATCCGCAGTTTGAAGGACAGACAAAGGGCAAGCTGGGCAATACTGAAGTGAAGCCGGCTGTTGAAACTTTTGTCTACTCCAAAATGACGGAATTCCTTGAAAACCTTAACAATGGTGAAACAGCGGCGGCTATGCTGGAAAAGGGTCTCAGGGCGAGCCGGGTCCGCGAGGCTGCCAGAAAGGCAAAGGAAGTTGCCCGCGCCAAGAATCAGCTGGAGGCGGCGCCGCTGGTCTGCAAGCTTTCAAGCTGCACAGGCCGTAAGGCTGAAGAAAATGAAATGTTTATTGTGGAGGGCGACTCTGCAGGCGGCTCAGCCAAACAGGGACGAGACCGCCGGTTCCAGGCTATTCTTCCGATCCGCGGCAAACCGCTGAATGTTGAAAAGAAGCGGCTTGACCAGGTGCTGGCGAACGATGAATTCCGTTCCATCATTACAGCACTTGGAACGGGAATCGGGGAAGACTTCAATCTGAAGAATCTCAAATATTATAAGGTCATCATTCTGTCGGATGCTGATCAGGATGGTGCCCATATCCGTGCGATCCTGCTGACTTTCTTTTACCGTTACATGCGTGAGCTGATTACGGATGGGCATGTGTATATTGGAATGCCGCCGCTGTACCGGGTGGCCAAAGGCGATAATATTGTCTATGCGTATGATGACAAGGAACTCAACAAGGTTACAAAGAAGATTGGAAAGGGTTATACCATTCAGCGTTACAAGGGACTCGGAGAGATGGATCCGCCGCAGTTGTGGGAAACAACCATGAACCCGGAAAACCGCCAGCTGATGCAGGTGACCCTGGAGGATGTGGCTGAGGCGGAGCGGCTTGTGACGGTTCTGATGGGGGATAAGGTGGAGCCGCGCCGGGAATATATCACCGAATATGCGGATTTCAACAAAGTCGATACATTCCTTGAGAGAGAGGAGAACAAATAAAGATGGCGAAAAAGAAGCCGCCACAGACACCGGCGGAACCTGTTCAGCAGCATGAGATCATCCAGAAACCCATGGATGAGGTCATGCACATCTCCATGATTCCATATGCCGAGCACGTCATCCTTGAACGCGCACTGCCCAGGGTTGAAGATGGTCTTAAACCGGTTCAGCGCCGAATCCTCTTTACATTGCATGAGCTGGGGGTGACACCTGACAAGCCGCACAAGAAATGTGCGCGTATTGTCGGTGACTGTCTGGGCAAATATCATCCGCATGGCGACAGCTCTGTTTATGAGGCAATGGTTCGTATGGCCCAGCCGTACAGTCTGCGCGGTCTGCTGGTGGATGGTCATGGAAACTTTGGTTCCATTGACGGTGATTCTGCAGCTGCAATGCGTTATACTGAGGCCAGAATGGCACCGCTGGCGCTTGAAATGCTGCGGGATCTGGATAAAGATACGGTCAGTTTCAGTTTCAACTTTGATGATACGCTCAAAGAACCGGATATTCTGCCATCCCGTTTTCCGAATCTGCTGGTCAATGGAAGCTCTGGTATCGCGGTCGGTCTTGCGACAAACATTCCGCCGCATAACCTGCGTGAGGCGATTAATGCAACCATACTGGTATTGGATAAGCCGGAGGCAACGCTGGATGAGATAATGCAGGTAATGCCTGCGCCGGATTTTCCGACAGGCGGCTGCCTCATCCGCAATGAAGAAATCCGAACAGCCTATGAAACCGGACGCGGCAAGCTGACGCTGCGTTCCCGTGTACACATTGAGGACGGAACTGCCGGGCGCAAGCTTATTGTCATCACTGAGGTACCGTATGGTGTTCCAAAGGCGGGCATGCTCGAGAAGATCCTTAAAGTCAGTGAGGAACGGAAAGCACAGCTTGCCGGTATCTATGATATCCGGGACGAATCAGACCGTGAGGGACTCAGAGCTGTCATTGAACTGCGCAAGGATGTTGATCCAGCCCAAATTCTGAGTGTTCTGTACAAATATTCGGATTTGCAGATTACCTATGGCGTCAATCTGGTTGCAATTGCCGAAGGCCGGCCTATGCAGCTGGGCGTCAAAGCTGTGCTTGACTATTATATCAGGCATCAGGAGGACGTCATCCGCCGCAGGACGATGTATGAGCTTGAACAGGCGAGAGCCAGAGAACATATTCTGGCTGGCCTGATGGTAGCTGTCAACAATCTTGATGAAGTTATCAAGCTGATTCGTGCCAGCAAAACGCCGAAAGAAGCCAAGGCCGGCCTTATGAGCCGCTTTGGCCTTGATGACATTCAGGCACAGGCGATTCTGGATCTGCGCCTGCAGCGCCTGACAGGTCTTGAACTGGAAACACTCAAAAAGGAATATGAGGAAATTCTGAAGACGATTGCACGTCTTGAAGGGATTCTTAAGAGCGAGAAGAAGTTGAAAGGCGTTATCCGCAAGGAACTTGAGGAAATTCGTGACCAGTTTGCCGATGAGCGCAGAACAACGCTGATTGAAGATGATACGGCCCAGCTGCCTGTGCCGGAGGCAACGGTTGTGGCAGAGGATACGGTGCTGGTCCGTTATCGTGATGGCCAGATCCGCCGTGTTTCGCCAAAGCTTGCAGAGCGTATGATGCAGCAGCCGGATATTGCCTCGGATGTGCTTGAAACCGTTATGACATCAACAGACGAGACGATCTATTTCTTTACGAATCTGGGAAACTGCTATTCCATGGATGTTCCGAAGTTCCCTGAGACGACAAAACCAAAGGAGCGCGGAAGTCAGCTGACAGGCTTTATTTCCGGTCTGGCACCGAATGAAGTGTGCGTGGCTGTCTGCTGCTTCAAGCCGTCTGACAAAGATGTTGCCCAGGATCTGCTGTTTGTTACAAAGAACGGTGTTTTTAAACGCACATCAGTATCTGAGTATGTGATCCGGCGCGCACGTTTTGTTGCAATGAAACTGAAAGATGATGACGAAGTCTCTGGCGTTCTGCGCATTCCGTCGGATGATGTGGGTGATATACTGGTTATCAGCCGGAAAGGATATGCACTGCGCTGTGTCATGGCTTCTATCCCGGTAAATGGACGCCCCACCTCCGGTGTCAAGGGTATTTCTCTTGAAAAGGATGATACCGTTATGACGTTTATGAAACCTGCTACCGGATCAACGCTGTTTGTTATCTCAGACCGCGGCTTTGGCAAGCGGATGCTGGCGGCAGATGTGGAGCGGATGACGCGGGACCGTAAGGGTGTCCGGGTTCTTCCGTTTACCAAAGATGGTGCGATCGGACAGACACTTGCGGCAATCTTTCTGTGCGACGGCATAGAAAAGCTGGCAGTTACCCAGTTCCATGGTGCCAGAACGGAAATCGATCTGAATCAGGTAAAAGTTGCACGACGCACAGACCGCGGAGAAATGCTAGTACCGGTGCTCATGGATGATATTGTGACAAAAGTGGAGGAAGCATGAATCTGAACGATCTCAACCGTGAACAGCGTGAGGCGGCGGAAACACTGGAAGGTCCGCTGCTTGTCCTTGCAGGTGCAGGTTCCGGCAAAACAAAGATGCTGACCTACCGGATAGCGAATCTGATAGAGCATGGTGTGGCACCGTATCATATTATGGCCATTACCTTTACCAACAAGGCTGCAGGCGAGATGCGCGAGCGTGTAGTGCAGCTGGTTGGCGAAGCAGGCCATGAAGTCTGGGTATCCACGTTCCATGCTGCTTGCGCACGGATTTTGCGCCGCGACATTGAAAAGCTTGGGTATAAGAGAAATTTTGCCATTTATGATGACAGCGACCAGGACAGCCTGATCAAGGCCATTCTGAAACAAAAGAATCTGGACGAAAAGGAGTACCCGGTTCGGGAGATCAAGAGCATCATAGGTCATGCCAAGGAGAAACTGCTGTCTCCGCATGAGTGGCTTGAAGAATCAGAGCACGGATACAAAGACCAGACGTATTATGAAATCTATCTGAAATATGAAGAGCGTCTTAAAGAAAGCAATGCGCTTGATTTCAATGATCTCATTGTACGCACACTGGATTTGCTTCTCTCACATCCGCCGGTACTTCAGTATTATCACCATGTACTGCGCTATTTCCATGTCGATGAATATCAGGATACGGACTATGCCCAGTACCAGCTGATTCAGCTTCTGGCACAGGAAGAGCGCAATCTCTGCGTGGTCGGTGATGATGATCAGTCCATTTATTCATGGCGTGGCGCCGATATCCGTAATATCCGGAACTTCAAGCATGATTTTCCTGAAGCCAAGATCATCAAGCTGGAACGGAATTATCGTTCCAGTGCCAATATTCTGGATGCAGCCAATCAGGTGATTGCGGGCAATGAAAACCGGATGGACAAAGCACTCTGGACTGAACGTCCGGCAGGCGAGAAGATTACCTATTACGAAGCGCTTTCTGAAAATGAAGAGGCAAGGTGGGCAGCTGACAAGATCAGGACTATGCATGCTGCCGGTTCTTCCTACTCGGACTTTACCATTCTGTATCGAATCAATGCGCAGTCACGCGTTATTGAAAATGCACTCGGTGCAAACGGTATCCCTTACCGGGTATATGGCGGACTCAAGTTCTATGACCGGAAGGAAATCAAGGATGCAACATCATATCTGAGACTTCTTCTGAACCCGACGGATGATGTGTCTTTTCAGCGGATCATCAATGTACCAAAGCGCGGACTGGGGGATACCAGCGTAGGCGCACTCATGGATTTTGCAGCATCTGAGGGCATTCCTGCCATGAGCGCCTGCATGTGTCTGCCTGAAGATTTCAACAAGCGTGCAAAAAAGAAAATTGAAGACTTTGCTGACCTGATGATGCGTCTGACCATGGAGATGGAACTGCGCTCTCCTGCAGATTTTGTCAAATATATGATCGATGAATCCGGTCTCAGGAAGGATTATGAGGAAGAGAAGGATGAGGAATCCAGATCAAGGCTTGAAAACCTTGATGAACTCATAAATGCCATCCATGAGTATGTAGAGAACAATCCAGACAAAACGCTTCTTGATTTTCTTGAAACAACTTCGCTCGAATCGTCCTTTGATGCGGTGGATGAGGATGCCGGAAATGTTACCCTTATGACGCTTCATGGCGCAAAGGGACTGGAATTTCCCGTTGTGTTTATGGTCGGCATGGATGAGGAGCTGTTTCCTTCTACAAGAGCGATTGAAGAAGATGAAAATGTCGAGGAGGAGCGCAGACTCTGCTATGTGGGCATTACACGTGCTGAAAACAAACTCTTCTTATCTCACGCAAGAATCCGGAAACGCTTCGGCATGGATTGTGCCTATGAACCGTCACGTTTTCTGGAAGCAATTCCCAGCGTCTGATGGAACAGGAATACGCAGGGGGATATGGCGGCGGATTTAACCGGAAAAACGGTTATTCAAAACGCGATTTAGATGAAGAGCTGTCGTTTGATGAAGGATCCCTGTGGAAAACAAGAACCAGTCAGGGAAGCATGGGCAGGGCAGGCGGCTTTGGCGGCGCAGGTGTATCCAGGGGATTTGGCAGCGGCTCTGCTGTAAAGCTCGGCGGTCGGACGATAGAGGGCGTTCAGCTTGGCTTTGGTGCATCCAGTGCGGCTTCGCCGAGACCCAAGATGCAGGTGCCCGTGACGCAGACACGAGTCGGCTCGGTAGCATCCGGTTTTGGAAAAACGACTTATACAAACGGAGATGCTGTGATCCATAAGACATTTGGTACTGGGAAAGTGATTAACTGCAGGACTGTCCCGCAGGGACAGATGCTGACGATTCAGTTTTCAGACGGCAAAGTACGTGAACTCAGATCAGACATAGCACCGATTGTCAAAATGGAAGACTGATCACAACAAAGGCACCGGGACGCCGGTGTGTGTATTCTGTATTCCAGACCAGTTTTTTTGCGGGCAGCGGCGAGAAGGATGCTTTCTCTCTCCGCTGCTTTTTGATAATAAGAAGAAAAAATTGTAGTTTTTATCTTTTCGATTGCCAAATTCGAATAAAGGTATTGTTGAAACGCCAAGTGTGGTATATAATGCGGGAAATGAAAGACAGTTGGTCTCTATCTGTGAATGACCTGTGCCGCAATCTGTCGGATACTTGGAAAGAAGCGTTTTGACGTCAGAGCTCTTTGCATTATACCGTTTATGGCGTCATTATCATTTGGCTTGGGGGAAAAACATGAAGCACGAAGAACAGGTTTTGGAAAAATACAGAGGGATGCATGTCCGTAAAGATTATCAGGATGTCGGATATAAGGCACTGGATAAGTATGACGGTGATTTCAGCGTGTGCTGTGATGACAGCGAAATTGTCATTCTTTTTCCGGACCCGGAAAGTGATGAAATGATGGAAACCGCCATTCATCTTGATAACTGGACCATTACGGATATTGAAATTGAGCGTTTGAATCCCCGCTGTCAGGACAGCTACCTCAGAAAGATATCCAATATGGTGGATGATT
Source organism: Clostridia bacterium (assembly GCA_017469025.1). GTDB lineage: Bacteria > Bacillota > Clostridia > Christensenellales > Aristaeellaceae > Ventricola. Next base: position 1,585 of record JAFUHD010000333.1, on the reverse strand, counting down.
TCCTGAAAATTGCGACTTCAGACTGAATTTACCCAAACTGTTAACCCCATCAGAACTGCTGATGGGGTTTTTGAGTGTGAATGACATTTCTGCTCAGAATTCATGCGGCGTGGCATCGATTCATAAAAACAGAAGAATGCTGAGATGCAGACGACCAGCAGTGCAGCATCAAGCTGCACTTGCTTTGCGCGGCTATGCAGTGCTGACGGGAAAACAAAAAAGTCATTGAGAGTTTTTTGCCAGCGTGATATAATGCAACGACTATGTAAAGAGGTGATTTGTCTTGCACAGCATGACGGGATATGGCCGGAGTGTCGTATCAGCGGAGGGCCGTGAGCTTAGTATTGAAATCCGCTCGGTAAACCACCGGTTTCTGGATCTGGCAGTCAGACTGCCGAGAGGAATTGGTTTTATCGAGGATGATATCCGTAAAGGCGCGGCGGAGAAGCTCAGCCGCGGACATCTGGAAATTCAGGTGACCTATGCAAACCACCGGCAGGATGCAAAGCGTGTATATCCCGATCTTGCGCTGGCAAAGGGGTATTTGGATGCGATGCTTGAGGTCAGCGGGAAACTTGGTCTTCCGGATCAGGACCTGTTTGGCAGAATTATTGCTATGCCGGATGTCCTTTGTGTGGAGGAAGGTGAAGAAGACCAGGCTGCGGTGCGTGCGCTGCTGGCGCAGGCTATGGATGAAGCCTTTCAGCAGATTGTCACCATGCGCCTGGCAGAGGGAAACCGATTGTGCGCGGATCTGATCTGCAAACTGGATTGCCTTGCCGCACTTGTTGAGCGAATCAGTGAACGTGCACCCCGGGTGGTGGAGGAATACCGTACAAAACTGCACCGCAGACTTGCGGATCTCCTCAATGGTGAGATTGACGAAGCACGTTTTCAGACAGAAGTTGCTGTGTTTGCTGACCGAGCTGCCATAGACGAGGAACTGGTCCGGCTGAGAAGCCATATTGCTCATATCCGTGAGATTGCTGCAACGCCTGAACCAGCCGGCCGGAAACTGGATTTTCTGGCGCAGGAATTGAATCGTGAGGTGAACACGATCGGTTCAAAAGCGTTGGATGGAGAAATTGCGACACTGGTGATTTCTGCAAAAGGCGAAATTGAGAAGATACGGGAACAGGTGCAGAATATCGAGTAGTCTGACGGAACGGGAAGGTTATTTGTGGAAAACAAACTTATCAATATCGGGTACGGCAATTTCATATCCGGTGGACGTATGATCGCGATTATCGGTCCGGATTCTGCGCCGGTTAAGCGGATTATTCAGGAAGCCAGGGATGAACGCCGGCTGATTGATGCGACCTGCGGACGGCGTACTCGGGCCGTGATTATTTCAGACAGTGATCATGTAATTCTTTCGGCAATTCAGCCGGAAACCATTACACGGCGCTTTGAGAGCCAGGAGGAACCGGCGCCGGGTGAGGAAGAAGCGGAGGCAGTCATAAATGAGTAAAGGCGTTCTTTTTGTGCTCTCGGGGCCGTCCGGCGTCGGAAAAGGCACTGTAAAAGCCCACCTTTTTGAAGAGTTTGAAAAGTGCCTGGTGTATTCCATTTCTGCAACGACACG
>JAFUHD010000332.1 GCA_017469025.1 Clostridia bacterium | reverse complement strand
TGCGAATGTTGGCAGATATAGTCGCGAAAACGACCATATCTGCCAGAATGAGTAAATCGTTAATCAGGACCAGTATTTCACGACAGGAATATGAAGTGGATCTATGACTTCTGCTGTGAAAAGAGGTGAAGATGTCCAAATCTGATATAGTCAAGAAAGGGACTATAGCTGTATACAAAGAGTTCTGGAAAAATAGACAGCTGCCTGAAAGTTGAGTGTGTTTATTGTTTGAAATAGTCAGTAATGAGACTATATTCATGCTGGAAACTGAGAAATCAGTCTTCTGACTTGGAACTCCTGAGAGTGGCTTCAGCACGCTCATGAACAATGGACCTGATTGCCAACCGATATAGCCGAGATAGCGACTATATCGGTCAAAATGAATAACTCGTCAACAGAACCAGGATTTCACCCAAGGAATATAAGCTGGAACTATGTCTGATGTCGGGAAAAGGATGAAGATGTTCAAATTCGATATGGTCATGAAAGAGACTATATCTGTATACAAAGAGTCATAGAAAAATAGACAGCTGCCAGAAAGATGAGTGGGTTTATAGCTCAATATAGTCTGTATAATGACTATATTCATACTGGAACCCGAGAAAGCAGTCTTCATGATTTGGAACACCTGATGGCATTTTTTGTGTTGTTACGAGCAGAGAGACTGATTGGCATCAGCAATATAGTTGCGATAGAGACTATATTATTAAGCAGGTCCAGAACTAGATCCCGAAAACACAAGCTGCAGGTATGCCGGATGATGGAAACAGAGAAGCAGATACTTTGTATGCGAATATAGTCTTGATAAGGACTATATCTGCCGGCTTGTTTTCTGAAAAGGTGGCATGTTATTACTGCATATAGTCGCGAAAAGGACTATATGCAAATGGAGGAATCAAAAATGCAGCCTTTCGTGAATTGGAACGTCTGACAGCAATTTATGCGAAGTTACAAAAAGGAAAACCCGATTGCAGATGAATATAGTCATGTTAAAGACTGTTATTGCCGGAGTGAGTGCATCATCAACTTGAATGGAAAACTACAGGGATCACATAGCAAATATAGTCGAGAAAGCGACCGTTTCATTTGAGGGTATAGTCGTGAAAGCGACCATAACCGGTTATGAATGCTTGCAATAATGTGACTGGAATTTTAGGCAGAAGTTTTTTTCTGGGGAAGCATATCTTTTGAATATAGTTATGATAGAGACTGCAATGAACTGGAATACAAAAAACGTGAAGCGGAAGCTTCACGTCTGATAGAACATGGGGTTATAAGGCGGCAAGTGCGGAGTTCCGATAAGCGGGATCACCGGTAATTTCCTGGCGGATTTTGAGCAGCGGCGGGAAGCGGATTGCATCAGTATTGTTGTGCATTTCGATACTCAGAATAGCCTGATCCTGCCAGAAGGGCAGCAGATCGATGGAAAAATACTGATTGTCATAGGTCAGACAATACCGTGATTTCCGGAGCGCGTGTTTTGTCGTATCAGCCTGCATGAGAAGTTCCAGATATTCATTCTGATTCAGTCTTCTCTCTGTCTCCAGGTAACGGCCTGTTTCGGCATCCGGATGAGATTTCTTAGTGTTTTCAAAATAGATGTAATGACCGTTGCTGCCGCGCTGACGGATCCAGATGGAAGTGTCGCCGATGGGTTTTAAATAGGTCTGGATAATTTCGACACGTGTGCACCCGGGCATATTTTCGAGCTGTGCAAGATCAGGGTAGTCAATCAGAAATTTTCTGCGTATTTCATATGGACCAGGCGCATCCAGAACGGAAGAGACTTCTGAAATAAGCCGCTTCATCTTTTCGTTGAAGTCAGTGGATGTGTTTTCGATTACCCGCAGGTGCGGATGACCGGACCAGCAGGCGAGCAGACGTTCATCAAGAGCGCGAGCCTGTTCTGGCGTTTCGTAGCGGGCCGGGTTGTTTTCAAATGAATAAAATGCCTCTGCACCTTTGGCGGCTGTAACCAGATGAAAGATTGCATCATAACTGTCGCGCATTTCAATTTCACTGATTCCAATGTCAGCAATAACATCTGCGAATTCTTCATCATTCATGTATGCACGGTTATCCAGCAGTCCGCGGTCACATACGATGAGTATTTTTTCGGCAGACATGGTATTGGCAGCACGGAGGAAGAGCTGCTCCTTTGTATACTGCAGACGCATCTGACATTTCTGGTATTCCGTATTGGTTCCGCAGGTCCAGGGACAAACACCGCCGCCTATCAATTCGGTAGCGGTCTCGGGAACAAAAAGCACGGTATACCCTTTTTCTGTGAAAGCGTTCTGAATCCAGCTTAAGGCGGTAGATTTTCCGGCACACGGGCCGCCGGTAATAACAATTTTACGAATAATCATGGCACAGGCAGAAGCGTAAGGGCGTCTGCAACCTCCTCTCGTACTTTCCTGTTTGTCGAGAATATGGGACTCCGTCGTTGTAATGGGTGCAGTGCGGAAGACCATCTGATCAGGGAATGGTTTTCACGGTGGCTGAAGTGGATTTTCTGGTTCTGTCCGTCAAACTGCAGCTTTACACGGAAATAATGCTTATGTTCACTCTTTGGAAGTGAGTATTATACGGCATCATATCTGATTTTTCTTCAATGAACGGATTATATCACGTCCTGAAAAACGTGACAATAAAGGCAGTATAATTGACGAGCGTTAAAATCCAGCCTCATATTTTGAAACACTGAGTGTGAATTCAGGGGAAAGAGAGAATCGTAAAAAATGGATTTAGGAGACTGTCTGAGTGCAGATTTTGAAACAGGACCTGCTGCCGTGTTAACAAAGGGATTGTCTGACCGGACGACAACTGCAAGCAGGATAAGCTCTGGCTGCGGGAAGGTTTTTTAAGGGCGCTGCATGGCAGGCATTAAAGCGAAAAAGGCAAATGGTCCGGCATCAATAAAGAGAGATGCTTTTCACGCAGACTGTCTTAAATGGCAATTCATTCCAGTCCATAAACCTGAACGGATTGAATGGATGAAAGAAGATAAAAAAAGGCCGCATTCCTGGATGCCGGAATGCGGCCTGAGTCTGTTTGGGGTATCAGCGCTCTTTTTCGGCCATTGTGTGCCAGCGCTCCCTGAAATAGTGGGCTGCCATTTTGGGACGACGGTCACGGGTAAAGAGACCTTTCCGGTTTCCGCCCACACGCATCGGACCCTGACAGGTGGAGAAGTCGGCAAAGTTCCATGGCATTTCGCCAGCGATGAACGGACGTTCATCAAGGCAGGCATTAATGGTTTTGTAATATTCAACCTGAAACTCTTCAGAGAACATATCGGGTGCAGCGTTGTGAAGGCCTGCGATCGTATCTGCACCATATTCGGAGAGTACCATCGGTTTGCCTTTGTCAGCCCACCAGTCGAGCTCCATGCGGAAAGCGTATGCAGCGGTTTCGAGGTCGCCGGACAGGTTGTACCAGCCGTAATAACGGTTGAAGAAGACGATATCCATGTCTGGGATGATTTTATCGCGCTCATAAATGTTCTGACATCCGACAAGGGTTACCGGACGGTTTTGCGGATCGTGGGCATGGGCAAGCTCATAGAGCGGATGCCAGTAGTCGTATGCCTTGTCCGGAAGCTGGTCCGTATTCGGCTCATTTCCAAGACTCCAGACAACAACACAGGGATGGTTTTTGTCCCGGTCGATGAGAGACTTAAGGATCTCGGCGTGATAAGGTGCCAGATCCCAGCCGTAGTGTTCATCTGCCCACATGCCGACTGCGGGCGTCTCATCAACGATTACAATGCCTTCGCGGTCGCAAAGCGCGTACATTTCCTCAGCATAGGGATAATGACTGGTTCTGAAACAGTTGGCGCCAAGCCAGTGGTAGAGATTAATGTCCGTCATATTGAGACACTGGTCCAGGCCGCGTCCGTGGAATGGGCTGTCCTCGTGCTTGCAGGGGCCGTGGAAGTGGAACGGTTTTTCATTGATCAGGAAATGGATGCCGTCTATGCGGACTTCGCGGACGCCGAAGCTCTGCTCAAAGCAGTCTTCTCCGAAAGTAATCCGGGCAGTATAGAGGTAGGGAATGCCGGGCCAGGGCTCCCAGAGGTGCGGCTGATCAATATGGAAGGTTCCCTGGGGAACGTCTGCCTTGGCAACACACTGACGGTTTGCGTCCAGCACGTCGATATGGACGTTTCCGGTTCCGGAGGTTTCGACGGTGTAGTCAATGTCGCCGCTCATGTGCGGCACAATGGTGATATCGCGGATGTAGGATTTGGGTGTTGAGCACAGACGCACTGGGCGGTTGATGCCAGCATAATTGAAAAAGTCAAAGGCGGGAAGGTTGATCCCCTTCTCCTGCTGGAGACGTTTTCCGGCTTCGACAGCTGTAATGCCCGGATTGTCGGAACCAAAGAAGGCGGTGCCGCCTTCAGTACCGATGGGCAGTGTGCTGTGATTGATCCGGTTGTCGACTTCGACTTCAAGACAGACCATGCTGCCTGGCTCAGCCAGACCGTTCAGATCGACCTCAAAAGGCAGATAGCCGCCACGGTGGAACGCTGCTTCTTTTCCGTTGATCATGACACGAGCGTTGTGCGTGACGGCATCGAAGCGGAGAAAGATGCGCTGTCCGCGAAGGAGAGAGGGAATGGTGAAAGTGGTTCTGTACCAGCTGAGACCTGCGTGATTTCTATAGGCAGGATCGGGCTTCTGATCATTGTAGGATGCCGGAACGGCGATACTTTCCCATGCATCTTCCTGACGAAGGCGGAAGGACCAGATGCCGGAAAGATCCTGAATGGTGCGTGAGGCGTTGGATTGAGGATAAAGCATTTGGAGAACTCCTTTAAGAAATTGTATTTATAAACATTTTTCAAATATTTTCACTTATTTTTAAGCGTTATGTATGTTTTAGGCTTTCAAACACGGACATCCAAAGAAGAGACAAAGGCGTCTACGATTATGAGTAATCTATCTGCTTCATGTTCCGGAATACTTCTAAACAATCGTAGTAATTTTGTTTCATTTT
>JAFUHD010000331.1 GCA_017469025.1 Clostridia bacterium | reverse complement strand
TGCGACGAAGTAAATGAAAATGATTCTGTGAATGCTCAGTTAAGTGATGCGGACAGAAAAATGGTAGAATGGTTTCACACTCTTCCAGAGAACATTCAGACAACTCTGTCCGGTTTATGGAGTTAACGAGGGAATAGCTGAAGAATGAAATATACGAACGTTTCTATAATATTAAAGAAGAACGTTCGGAATTATCACAAATTCCGAACGCCCTTCTCTGACGGTCATTTTCCCGGAAAAGATACTTAAAATTGAAATCTGGAGGCCGAAAAAGACTTTTGGTGGGTGAATCATATATAACACCCTTTATTATAATGTGCCGAAAAGCACAATATAATAGTACGTGTTTTAAAATGGAAAATCAAGAGGGAAAGTGCCTAAAAGCAGGCTGTCTGAGACATTTGCTTTCTTAAAACCCCGGTAAAATAAGGGCTAAAAGATTAGTTATATTTCTAGAGGTTTTATCTGAGAAGCGATTATTTAAAACCTAGATTAAGAATAATGGGCGAGAATATCGGACATTTCCGTTTGACATCAAGCGGAATGTCCCCGCTCGTTTCAGATCACATCCGCATACCGGGTCGCCGCCCTGCGGAAAGGTCCCATCACACCGGCCAGTTCATGGCGCAGCCTGTTGATATCAAGACCCGTCAGCTGCCCATCTTTCACACGGATAACACCTCCGGTCATTACCATTGACACATCTGAAGCATTGGCTCCATATACCAGTGTGGAATACGGATTGAATACCGGGAACAGATGCGGTTTATCCAGTGATACCACCGTCAGATCTGCCTTCATTCCCGGCAGCAGCATTCCAAATTCTGAACCGGCACCCAGTGCTTCTGCACCGCCGCGTGTCGCTGCACGGACGATCTCTCTGGCCGGGAACAGGGCCCGATTGTGGTTTTTCGTCTTATGACACACGGCAAACAGACGCATCTGATCAAACAGGCTCAGTGTGTTTCCGCTGGATGGGCCGTCCGTCCCCAATCCGTAGGGTATTCCTGCAGCAGCGATTTCCCTGATGGGTGCCACACCCTTACCCGCCTTGGTATTGCTGCCAATACAGTGCGCCACCCGGGCATTCCGCAGTTTCAGAAGTGCAATATCCTCTGCCGTCGCATGGATGCAGTGGGCAGCCAGCAGCCGTTCATTGCATAGGCCAAGACCATCCAGATACTGAATCGGTGTCTGACCCCGCTCGGCAAAGTACTGCATTTCATAATCCATTTCGCTGACATGCAGTGTCAACATCGCTCCATACTTTTGAGCCAGATCCCCGCATGCCCGCAAAGTATCTTCCGATACCGTAGTGGTCCCATGTGGTGCCACTACAGGCCGAATCAGATCATGATGAGGATAGGTTTTCAGCATTTCTTCCACCAGTTGGAGCCCCCCGTTTTCCACCGGGCTGTCCGGCGTAGCCTGACTGATCACCGTTTCCCCCAGATAACCCCGCATGCCCGCTTCAAGACATGCTCTGGCTACCTGTTCCTCAAAATAGTACATGTCTACAAATGTGGTTACCCCGGCCAGCAGCATCTCTGCTATGCCGAACAATGCCCCAAGATACACCAGTTCTCCTGTCATGGCTTCATTTTCCAAGGGAAACAGAAACCGGCGCAGGCGGTCCGGACAGTCATCACCCATGGTACGGAATGGAACCATGCTGGCATGGCAGTGCACATTCACAAAACCGGGCAGCAGAATACCGCCCTGGCAGTCAATGGTTTCATCCGCTGTGAAGGAAGGTTTTCCCTCTCCCAGGGACACAATACGGTCCCCATCCGTGAGCAGATAGCCATCCGGATACTCGGTATACTGATCATCCATGGTCAGAATATGGGCATTTCGCAGCAGGATTCTCATTGTGCATCCCCTTTCAGCAGTTCCGCCACCATTGTTGAAAACACCCTCACCCCCATTGGCAGCACCTTTTCATCAAAATCAAAGCCAACGGTATGCTGTGCTCCAGCCATGGGCGTCATAAACCGCATATAAGTAGCCTGTCCGCCATGGGACTGTACCCTGTTCATCATGACAGAGATATCCTCACTCCCCCAGTTCCTGGCATTTTGCTCACTGGACAGTGTCAGATCAGGCATATCCCGCCGGACCGTATCAACGACCCTTTGAATCAGCGCCTCATCGCTGTGCTGGCTTTCCGCTTCTCCCACCACGGCTATCGTGCACTCGCACCCCTGCATCATTGCCGCGCCGTTACAGATCTGCCTTGCCTGTTCTGCCATATAGCAATTGATTTCGGTTGTTTCACCGCGCACTTCTACCTGCATCACAGCCTGATCCGGTATCACATTACGTCCTGTACCGGCATGAAGAATGCCCACATTTACCCGGCTCTGTCCATCTGAATGTCTGGGAATGGCATGCAGTGAAAGCACAGCGGAAGCAGCAGCCAAAAGGGCGTTTTTTCCCTTTTCGGGATATCCTCCGGCGTGAGCAGCAAGACCGGACATGGTCACATCCAGCTTTGTGGTTGCCAGGGAACCCCATGTCCCCGCCGTCACGTCCCCGTCATCCAGAGAATCTGTTGGTGCCACATGTGAGCCCAGAAAATAATCAACATCATCCAGATGACCCGCTGCCGTCACCGCACGTGCACCCCGGGCACCTTCCTCCGCGGGCTGGAAAATCAGCTTCACTGTACCATGCAGATTTTCCCGTATTCCCATAAGCACCTCAGCCGTGCCCAGACCGATAGCCACATGGCCATCATGACCGCAGGCATGCATCATACCAGGATTGCGGCTTGAAAAACCTTCCCGTGCCGGCCGGTGATCATGATCGCCTCGCTCTACCATGCCCAGTGCATCAATATCAAATCGAAGTGCAACAACTGGTCCTTCACCGCACCGCAGGATTCCCACAACCCCGGTAAGTCCCTTTTGCATTGCCTCTGTCAGTGCTTCCACAGGCGTGCCTTCCTGAGCCAGTACCGCCGCGGCATGACTGCGCAGCGTCTCGTCATCTGGTACACCCATTCTGGCTTCGGGGCACACTGCCTCTTCTCCGGTCAGCACTTCATACCCCAGATCAAGTAAACGCTTTGCAATAATAGCGCTTGTTCGCATTTCCAGCCAGCCTGTTTCCGGACGTGCATGGATACTGCGACGCAATGATGTCAGTTCATCTGACATTCCCTCAGCCATAGTTTGAATCATCCGGGCTGTTTCCACTATCGTCGCCACTCCTTTAAGAAATTATATTTATAAACATTTTTCAAATATTTTCACATATTTTTAAGCGTTATGTATGTTTTAGGCTTTCAAACACGGACATCCAAAGAAGAGACAAAGGCGTCTACGATTATGAGTAATCTATCTGCTTCATGTTCCGGAATACTTCTAAACAATCGTAGTAATTTTGTTTCATTTT
>JAFUHD010000330.1 GCA_017469025.1 Clostridia bacterium | reverse complement strand
GATCTGACAAAACAGGTTTGCCGGGAAACACTGTTTCCCGGCAGATTGAGGACTTAACGCACCAGTGCTTCGGCCAAGTGTGCGATTTCCTCACGGTTCTTTGCCGTCATTGCAGAGCGCAGCGTGACAACATCCGGCAGGATTTCCATCTCCTTCATTGTCTCGAGTACAGCCCGCATGTGCTTCCCGGCCATAGGTGCCCAGGTTCCGTTTTCAATGAGGCCAACCGTTCTGCCCTGCAGATTCTTTGCTTTGATGGCAATCAGGAACTGCTCCATGGCAGGCATGTAGGCTGCATCGTATGTTGTAGATGCAAGAACCATATGTTTGTGCCGGAATGCTGCAGCTACTGCATAGGATTTGTTTGTTCTGGCCAGATCGATGAGCGTAACCTCATTTCCGAGTGCCATCAGGGTCTTGGCCATTAGCTCTGCCGCTTCCCTGGTATGACCATGGAAGCCTGCATAGGCAACCAGTGTACCATTATCCTCAGGCGTGTAGCTGGCCCATTTTTCATATAGTCCAAGCACTCTGCCAAGTGCCTCGCCGCTCAAATCCGGTCCATGCAGCGGGCAGACGGTCTCAATTTCGATGCCTTTGGCCTTCGCCAGCACTGCCTTCACCTGCTGACCATACTTGCCGACAATATTGGTATAATACCGGCGTCCCTCATCCGTCCACGGATCTGCCGGATCAGCAGATCCAAAGCGGCCGAATGCATCAGCAGCAAACAGCGTCTTGGTCTCCGGCAGATAACAGAGCATAACCTCCGGCCAGTGCACCATTGGTGCAAAAATAAACCTGAGGCTGGCATCGCCAAATGTAAAAGTATCACCGTCTTTAACGGTTACACGTGGATTTGCAACCGGCGTCTCAGCGGTAAACTGATCCATCATGGCGAACGTCTTTGCGTTGCCCACCAGTTTCATGTCCGGATACAATGCACAAACAGCAACAAGGGATCCGGAATGGTCCGGCTCCATATGGGAGATAACCAGGGCATCCGGCCGACGTCCGTCAAGTGTCCGAAGCAGTTCAGCCAGCCACGCATCCTTCATGCGGGCATCCACTGTATCCACCAGAACAGTTTCATCGTTTTCGAGGACCGTCGTGTTATATGTTACTCCGTTTTCAACCGGATACTGGCCTTCAAACAGATCAATCTCTGTATCATGCATGGAAATCCGGTGAATCTTCACATTGCTCATGGAAATCATTCCTTTCTATCATCCCATTCCCTGCACGGGAATATCGAGTCATTCTTCACTTTCTGTATGGAGTCCGTCAAAAAAACGGTTGACAGCTGCCTCAAGGGCTTTCAGATCCGTTATCGTATTGATATCACGCCTTAGTGCAACAGCACCGCGGCATCCCTTTACATAATTCATCACATGACGCCGCATTTCACGGACACCAATGGTTTCGCCCTTAAAGCTGACAAGATCAGCTGCATGTCTAAGCAGCATCTGCCTGCGCATCTCCGTTCCGGGTGCATGCCATGTTTTTCCGGCGAGTACGGTCCTGATCTCGTCAAATATAAACGGATTCCCCTCGGCAGCCCGGCCGACAGCGATGCCATCGCATCCCGTCTCCTGAAACATTCGGCGTGCAGTTACGCCATCCGTTATATCGCCATTTCCAATGACCGGGAGTCCTGTTTCTGACTTAAGACGGCGGATACATTTCCAGTCTGCCTGTCCAGCATAATACTGGGAACGTGTTCTTGCATGCAGCGTCAGCAATCCGGCGCCGGCGCGTTCAGCAGCATGCGCCAATTCCAGATATTCCTCTGCTGAATCATAGCCAAGCCGCATCTTTACGCTGACCGGAATCCGGCTTCCAGCAACAACTGCACGTATAACCTCGAATGCATGCCCTGGTGTGCGCATCATGGCACTGCCTTCTCCGTTCCGGCAAACCTTAGGCACTGGGCATCCAAAGTTCAGGTCAATCATGAAATACCGGCCGTCTGCGGACAGGAGGTGTGCTGCCTCTGCCATTACATCAGGTTCATGACCAAACAGCTGCAGCGCGACATGTCCATACTCATCCGGATGCACCGCAAGCAGTTCCTGCTGGGCGCGCAGTCGCTCGCCGCTCATGAGATAGCCTTTTGCACTGACCATTTCCGTCACCGCGTAAACCGCTCCGCATTCAAGGCACAACCGCCGGAATGGCATATCCGTCACGCCTGCCATAGGCGCCAGTACAGCTCCACCCCGGAGTGCATCAAGAAAAGCGGTGTCAAGTACGGCTTCTCCCATGCTGTTTCCTTTCTCTATCTTTCCATCTGCTGCAGATTGGAAATCTTCCATCGTCCGGCACTTCTGACCAGTGTAACACGGTAGCGGCGTGTTTCCCAGGCAGGCGGTGTAAGTCTGGAATCATCCTCTGCCAATGCAGCAGCACGACTGTCAGAATTGATGGATCCGTTAATGTACGGTACGCTTTCGACAATATCTGCACGTGCTGTCGTATCCCAGGGCCATGACCAGACGGACAGCATCTGCACATTATGCCGGTATGAACGGATTTTATAGTCCCGGTAAGGCGACGCATCGCTGAGTCCGACAGCAAGTACGGGATCCTGGGCAAGAAATTCCTCACGGAAATAATTGGTCAGCCCGTCTGTGCCGGTTCCCATAAGAACCGCACCGGTCCTGGCTTCGAGCCCTTCATCCACAAGAATCCAGATATTGGCCGTATTCATTGCCAGATAAAAAACCAGAATAAACAGGGCACTTAGCAGTGTGACGAAAAAGAGACGCGATGCAATAAAGTCAAGAAAACGTCTCAGTTTTCTCACTTGCCTCATCTCCCTTTCTCAGTCACCATCTGTACACAGCAATCAGAATATGGCATCAACAAACGATTCTGCATCAAATGCCTGCAGATCCTCAATCCCTTCACCGACACCGATATAGCTGACCGGCAGTCCCAGTTCATCCTGGATCGCAACGGCGATACCGCCTTTGGCAGTGCCGTCAAGTTTGGTCAGCACAATGCCGGATACCTTTGTCACCTCGGCAAAAGTCTTGGCCTGCTGGAGACCATTTTGCCCGGTTGTGGCATCAATCACCAGATACGTCCGGACTTCCGCGCCGGCATACTCTTTGGTAATTACCCGGTAAATCTTTTCGAGTTCATCCATCAGGTTCTTCTTGTTGTGCAGACGTCCGGCAGTATCGACAATCAGAAGATCTGCCTCCTGTGCCTGCGCCTTCTTAATGCCATCAAAGACAACCGCAGCGGGATCAGCACCCTCAGCATGGCGCACAAGCGGCACACCTGCGCGGTCTGCCCAGATTTCCAGCTGATCCGCTGCTGCTGCGCGGAATGTATCTGCCGCGGCAAGAACAACACTGTGCCTGGCGGCCTTAAAGCGCATCGCCAGCTTTCCGATCGTTGTCGTCTTGCCAACACCATTGACGCCCACGATCAGCATCACCATCGGCCACTTGAGCGGCGTACGCGGCTGATTCATGATTTCCTTAAGAATCGTCTTCAGAATCTCACGCGCCCTGCGCGCATCCGTAATCCGTTCTGCCTCTACACGGCGTTTGAGTTCCGAGATTACCTTGTCACTGGTCCTTACGCCCATATCGCTCATGATCAGGATATCTACCAGATTCTCATAGAAATCCTCATCAATAACCTCTGTGGACTCGACAAGCTCATCCACCTTTCCGGCAACATTGTTCCTTGTCTTTGTCAGGCCGCGCCACAGCCGTGAAAATACACCGCCCTTTTCTTCTTTGGGCTCCGGTGCCGGTTCCTCAACAGGCGCCATGACAGGCGTTGACTGAGGCCGTACCGGGGCCTGTTCCTGCGGCTGTTCCTTTTTCTTTCCAAATCCGAACAAACCCATGATCCGGCTCCCTTCCTCTGCTTACTGCAGAGCATCTTCTTTGATATCCTTGAGCTCAACACTGAGCATCTTTGAAACACCGCGCTCCTCCATGGCAACGCCGTACAGGCTGTCGCAGCGTTCCATGGTTCCTTTACGGTGTGTGACAATGACAAACTGTGTACTCTTTGAGAAATCCTTAAGATAATCCGCAAAGGTAGAAATATTTCCATCGTCCAGTGCTGCCTCGATCTCATCGAGAAAGCAGAACGGTGTCGGTTTGAGACGAAGCATTGCAAACAGAATGGCGATGGCTGTCAGTGCACGCTCGCCGCCTGACAAAAGCGACAGCATCTGCAGTTTCTTTCCGGGCGGCTGTGCCACGATGTCTATGCCGCATCCAAGAATGTCATTTTCATCCTGCAGCCGGAGCTCAGCATGCCCGCCGTCAAACAGACGTGTAAACGTTTCACTCAGATATGTCTGAAGAAGGCGGAAGTTCTCAAGGAACTGCCGTTCCATCTGACGGACAAGCTGGTCGATGATCTGCTGCAGATCTTCTCTGGCCTTGATCAGATCATCCCGCTGTGAGGCAAGTTCCTCATAACGCTCCTTTGTTGTCCGGTATTCTTCAACAGCGCTGACATTGACAGGACCCATTCCGCGGATTTCAGTACGGATTTCACCCGCGCGCCGTTCGCCCTTCCCCAGATCAAAACCCTCCGTCAGATAGGCTTTTGCACCGGCATATGTCAGTTCATAATCATCCCATATCCGCTTTTGCAGTGTATCCAGTTCACCCTGAAGGCGGCTGAGCGTCATTTCAGCCCTGTGGCTCTGCTCGCTGGCAGCTGAAATAGACTCATGAATGGTATCTATCCGCTCTGTCAGGGCCGAAATCCGGCTTTGAACCTCACTGCGGGCTTTCGACTTTTCTGAAAGATTGGCCTCTGCACGCTCAAGATTTTCCCTGCAGATTCCCTGTTCCTTTGTTCTGGATGCAATCAGTTCAGTCTGTTCCTGATGCCGCAATGTATTATTTTCAATATTTGAAATGGCATCTGCCATTTCCTGGGCAACACGCTTTTCCTCCTGCGCAAGACGCTGTGCTTCACGTCTCAGTGCATCCAGATCACGCTGGCTTGCGCTCAGATCAATACGCAGTGCCTGGCCTTCCTCACGGCGCTGTTCAAGTGCCTGACGGCACGCATACAGCCTGTCGCTGAGTTCCTGTGTCTGTTCATTCAGCGCTTCAGTAGACTGTTCGTCCCCTTCCTGCGACTCATGGACACCTTCCAGCTGAATATCAATCTGGTGAATGGATTCATCAATCTGCGTAATCAGGGTATTGCAGTCCAGTTCCTCTTTATCCTGTTCCCGGAACTTCCCCTCCAGCATCCGGATTCGCTCTTCCGCAATGGACACATCAATCCGGTACTGGTTAAGCGCTTCAAACAGGCTCTCACGCCGCTGGCGCAGACTTGCCTGCATCTCAGCTGTTTTCTGCCGCTCTGCACGGCATTCTCCCTGCTGTGCTTCGAGTTCCGTCAGGCGCGCTTCATGCTCCTTGATTTCGCGGTCACGGGACAGCAGACTGGTTATCCTTGAATTGGCACTGCCGCCGGTCATGGAACCGCCGGAGTGCATAACATCGCCTTCAACCGTCACCAGACGAAATGCATGATTGCCGCGCCGCATGATTTCAATACCGGCATCCAGGTTTTCGGCAATCACGGTTCTGCCCAGGAGATTCTCCATGATCCCCCTGTACTGTTCGTCAAAAGAAATCAGCTCGCTTGCCTGGCCGTGACACCCCGGCATATTGAGCAGCGCACGTTCATTCGGGTTAAGCACCCGCCCGCGTATGGTTGTCATAGGCAGG
>JAFUHD010000329.1 GCA_017469025.1 Clostridia bacterium | reverse complement strand
GGGCCGGACACAGCAGGAGGTCCTTGTACAGCTTCTCTCGGACCGGTTTGGAGATGCCGTGACCGCCGGTGAACCGCGTATTCAGTACAAGGAAACCATCCGGACACCGGTGACCGGAATCGGGCACTACGAACCGCTGAGGCATTATGCGGAGGTCTGGCTGCGCCTGCTTCCGGGCAGACAGGGCAGCGGCATTGTCTTTGAGAGCCGGTGTGCGCCGAATTCGCTGGATGAAAACTGGCAGAGACTCATTCGGACGCATGTCTTTGAGCGGATACATCCCGGCGTACTGACCGGCAGTCCGATCACGGACATTAAGATACTGCTGATTGGCGGCCGTTCCCATCTCAAACATACAGAGGGCGGCGACTTCCGGGAGGCAACCTGCCGGGCAATCCGTCAGGGCTTGATGCAGGCGGAAACCGTGCTGCTTGAACCGTTTGTCGCTTTTGAACTGTGCATGCCGGCAGACATCAGTCCGCGTGTGACCGGTGACCTGATCGGGATGGAAGCACAGCTCGTTATTCCTGAACACACAGACACCGGGGAAGTGGTGCAGAAAGGCATTTGCCGACTGGCGGCCATCTATGACTATCCGGAGCGCTTTGCTTCTCTGACACACGGATATGGCCGTTTTTCCATGCAGTTTCATGGCTATCTGCCATGTAGGAATCAGGAAGCGATTGCAGTACAGACTGGCTACACACCGACAACGGATGCGCAGAATCCCTGCAACAGCGTATTCTGCAGCCATGGTGCCGGTTTCCCGGTTGCGTGGGATCATGTAAGGGACTGGGCACATCTGGCAAAGGACATGGAGGGAAGAGAGGATGCTTTCGATTAAGCTGGACGCCGGGTCAGAGCGTCCCCTCATAGAGCAGGTCTATCTGCTGATCTGCAAAGAAATTGAACAGGGACATATCCGTCCCGGAGAGCGACTGCCGTCCCGGCGGGAACTGGCTGAGCAGCTGAAGGTAAGCACCACAACAGTGGAAACCGTTTATGAACACCTGCTGGAAGAGGGAATATGCGAAAGCAGGCCCAGAAGCGGGCTGTATGTGCTGGATGCGCATCCGGCACCGGCTGCTGCTGTGCGGTTGCCTGAGGTACTGGTCCGATGGGACTTTGGCACTGGAGCCATGGACCCTGCCCAGTTTCCATATTCTACATGGGCGAAACTGATGCGTATTGTGCTGACAGAACAGAGTGACGAGCTGCTCAGAACCGGTGATCCGCAGGGAAGCCGTCCGCTGAGGCGTGAGATTGCAAAAATGATCCAGCGTCTTCGCGGCTTTGATGTGGATCCTGAACGGATTGTGCTGGCTGCCGGAACGGATATCCTGGTTGCAATTCTGATCACGCTGATCGGCCGTGAGCGTCTCTTTGCGGTAGAGGATCCCGGCTACTCAAGAGCACGCCGGATACTCATTGCCGGCGGTGCCCGCATTGCGCCGATCTCTCTGACGGATGGAGCCATCAATGTCCGTGAACTGTATCAGACGGGCGCCGGTGCTGCCTATGTGACCCCAGGCCGGCAGTTTCCAACCGGACAGGAAATGGCAATGGACGGTCGTGAGCGTCTGATGCGCTGGGCAAATGAAACAGGTGCGTATGTTCTTGAAGACGACTATGAGGGTGAGTTCACATTCAGCGACAGCCCGCTTCCGCCTCTGGCGGCACTGGATACACATGAACGTGTGGTCTATATCAATACATTTGCCAGAACTCTGGCTCCCGGACTCCGGATCAGCTATATGATTCTGCCCGGAGCACTGCGCGACCGGTACTGTGAACTGTACAGTGCATGCAGTGTTCCTGGTTTTGAACAGTCTGCACTGGAAAAGTTTATCTCAGGCGGTTATTTTGAACGCCACATCAAGCGGATGCGGCAGATCTACCGGGAACGACGGAACTGTCTTACAGAGCATGTAGCACGTCTTCATCTGGGAGAACTGCACAGAAACAATGCGGGGCTCTTTGAACTGCTGAGTGTGAACAGCGGGATGTCCTCCGAGCAGCTTGTTGAAAAGGCCAGACAGGCCGGCGTACGCCTGACAGCTCTGTCAGACTACAGTATTCTGCCGGATCGTGCAGAGGAATCCGGAACGGTGCTGCTTGGCCTGGCGGGAATGGATACTGAACAGATCCGTGACGGTCTTGAGACGCTGAAATCAGCATGGCAGATCGATTGAATCATCAGGCACAGCTGCGTGCCAAAGCCGATCGGATGTGTTCACTACAGTACCCAAAGCAGAACCATGTCATTGAAGGGGAAGAGATACCATGATTCATTCTGTACATATCACACTTGAACCGCAGGATGCTGCACTGCTCAGCCCCTATGATGAGGCGCATGCAGAGCAGGTACAGCATTTTCATAGAAGCTTTCCAGCCTATGCGCAAACGCCGCTGACTGAGCTGCCCGCCCTTGCGGCATATCTTGGTCTGGCCGGCATTTCCATCAAGGATGAAAGCTTCCGGTTCGGGTTGAACGCATTCAAAGTGCTTGGCGGTTCCTATGCCATGGGCAGATTTATTGCTGACCGCCTTGACATTCCGGCTCTTCAGATGAACTATCCGGATATGATTTCTCCGGAAACGCGCAGACGGCTTGGAGATATCACGTTTATCACGGCAACGGATGGAAATCACGGACGCGGTGTTGCGTATACTGCAGCTCAGCTTGGGCAGAGGTGTATTGTACTGCTTCCCGCAGGGACAGTTCCGGAGCGGCTTCAGAATATTGCGGCACTTGGCGCAGAAGCTTCCATAACGCAGTTCTGCTACGATGATACTGTCCGTCTTGCTGCGTCGCTTGCGGCAGAAAACGGATATGTTCTGATTCAGGATACCGCCTGGGAGGGCTATGAGGAAATACCTGCGCGTATCATGCAGGGATACACGACACTGGCACGGGAGATCCTCTCCCAGCAGAAGTCAATGCCGACTCACCTCCTTTTACAGGCTGGCGTGGGGTCCATGGCAGCAGCTGTCGCTGCCTGCTTTGCCCAGGCTGCCGGACCAGCCCTGCGTATTATAATCGTAGAGCCTGAGGATGCGGACTGCATTTATCAGAGCGCGAAAGCGGGAGACGGACTGCCGCATGCGACGGAAGGCAGTCTGCATTCCATCATGGCGGGACTCTGCTGCGGAGAACCCTGTACACTTGCCTTAAAGATACTGAGACAGACGGCAAGTGACTATGTGACCATCACGGATGATATAGCAGCACTTGGTATGCGTGTTCTCGGGAATCCGCTCCCTGGTGACCCACGGATTGTTTCCGGAGAGAGCGGTGCTTCTACCACCGGATTTCTGGTTGAACTGATGCGTCATCCTGCATATGGCCAACTGAGGGATGAGCTGGGACTGTGTCCGGATTCCCGTGTCCTCTGTATTTCAACAGAGGGAGCAACAGATCTGCTCAACTATCGGGCAGTTGTCTGGAATGGCAAATACCCGACAGAATAAAAAACATCCCGCCGGCTGAGCGGGAGGATGAAAGGAACAACACAAATGAAAGCGATTCAGACGAAGAAGGCACCTGCGGCAATCGGACCGTATTCTCAGGGCATTGAGGCCAAAGGCAGAATGATTTTTGTTTCCGGACAGATACCGATCAATCCGGAAACCGGCAATATTGAGGAAAACACCATCGAGGGGCAGACACGTCAGTCACTCACGAATATAAAGAATATTCTGGCTGAGGCTGGTGCCACAATGGCAAATGTCGTAAAAACAACGGTTCTGCTGGCCGATATTGCTGATTTTGCAGCGATGAATGGCGTATATGCAGAATTCTTTACCGGCACATGTCCGGCACGTGCGGCATTTCAGGTTGCTGCTATTCCAAAGAACGCAAAAGTGGAAATTGAAGCAATTGCTGTTGTGGAATAATGCTCCAATATGGAGTATAAGTGGAGTAAAGTATCTGTATTACGTCCCGTTCATAACATGCAGTGGTTTTGAAGCAAATAAGAACCGAAACAAGTTGGGACTGTATGAATAGGTATGAATCTTACTTACTGTGATTAACGTCAATAGCCATACCTATTGACGTTAATCATAATTAGACAAGAGTAAACCATTAGGAATCTTAATTGAAGCACGAATAATCCTTGTTTTTTCAATAGATGAACTCAAAACAGCATAATCAAAGATAGCTTATTATGAATCTTTTATACAAAAAATGGCTTTGGCTATGAAACTTATTTCATTTCGATCATCAGAGAGATTTTACAGCTCTACTTCTCAAAAACATGGAGGCAGTTGCTACCAGCTTTAAACGCAATGATGCGGCATGCACAGATGCGGGTGTCAAGTACGGGTTCTTGCGAGAGGAGTATGGTTTCACAGTCAGATTTTACAGGCATTGTGGTGAAGGATGGAATTAGGCAAAGGATCAGGACGTTTCTGGGACGCGGCCTGAAGAACGACCTGATGAGCAAGCTGAAATAGAAGAAAAAGCAAATCAGGTTCTGGAACTGCTAATTCATGTCCCAGCAATTTCTCGATCTGCCATTTGTGAAAAATTGCATCTTTCTGATCGGCAGGTTCGTACAGCTATCGATTTTCTAAAAAGAAATGGGAAAATGAGAAGGACCAGCCAAGCGAGGGAAATGGATTGTAGATTGATTGGGTGTACTTAATTTTTGTGGGTAAAATAATTGACATCGGAAGGTTTTTACGACTCTACTTCGCTCACTTTGTTTTTCGAACTCATAGATAAGTCTCGATGCTCTCGATAATCATTGGAAATTAAAGCCTCGACTTCATCC
>JAFUHD010000328.1 GCA_017469025.1 Clostridia bacterium | reverse complement strand
TAGTCGTGCTTTCGGCACCGTATCAATTGCAGTTGTCATGATTTGACAAACCAGCATGAAATGCTGGGCCATCTCCTTTCGTTGCTGGATAGGGCGTATTATAACCATTTCCCTGCCCCAAAAGGTCGCTTTTTAGGCGACATTTTCTCCAGATTGAAATTTGTTTAATTATTCCAAGACAATTATTTATCTTTTGAACAATCACTACAAAATAACAGAATAATACAAATTAACAGTTTGAAAATGAAGATATTCTGGTTTAGCGTAGCCGTCGTAAGATGCATATAATCTTTCGGGCAGAGAATTCTGGTCCTGCGTCATTCACAAAATGACGCAGTATATTTGCTAATATGTTACGCTTTTACTAATATGTAAATAAAATTACGAGCATTCGGCTTGTTATATATGATCATATTCTTAAATATGTGCGATATATAAACAATATCATATAAAGCAAATCTTTTTAAAGAACTTGACTAAACATAAAATATATAATATAATTAATTATATTTGAGCAAGATTCGGCATTTGAACGGGACAGCAGCATTTACAGATGATGTTGATTAACAGATCACCAACTTTCTCAAGTCGTCTTTGGTCATTCATCAGCCAATGTGCTATCTTCGTTTTGGCTTACATATTCCTTCATTTATTCTGTTTTAGTTTCTGTGGCGCGTAGACGCTTGATGGTTGACAAATTGTTATTTTGTCAGATGGTCACAGAGCAGTATTTGTCAGCTTGCATTTATCATGGATACCGGGGAGATTGGAGAACAGAATGTATCTCCGATCCTCCCGGTATTCTTCTCGAAGACCTTTATGCCCCAGGTTCATAATATCGTCGCAATGACTTTTTCGGCCGGATTATGCTGAAATATGGCCATGAATTCTTATCGTCCGCTTGGGCGAATACACGGTATGCTTATTCAGACATAACATGGATACGGTTATTATAAAATGCCTCACCTCCAAGACGGAGGTGAGGCAACATTTTCGTACCGGATAATATGTTTCTCACACCATCGGTAAGCAAGAGCATTTTCGTATCGAATAACTTATGCGCCGCGCCATCGATAAGCGGCAACAATTTCATTTGCTTACCTGACTTTTGATGGAAAAAGCAATCGGAAAATCAGTAAATTCATGGGAGGCTGTCCCCTGCGGTCGGCCGGTTGAATGCTTGCTGATTATAGCCGATACCCATATATGCGGATAAAACGGAAGTCAGACGCAGTAATAGCTGCTCAGGAAATAGGTGCGCTCCCAGTCCACAATGCCACGCGCGGACTCTGGCTCCGGGTGGATGTCGAACTCGTCGAAGACCATGACGGGCTTCTTCTCCGGCTCGTAGAGGGGCCAGACTTTGGCCTTGCCGTCGGGGGACTCAGCCGCTGTGAGGGAGGGATTGCCGGTCTTTGCAAACTGGACCCAGATCTTGCGGAGGGTTTTGGAGAAGGTTTCGTCAAAGCTGCGGCCCATCTCGTCGGTCATCTCCGGATGGTTAAAGACGGAGGCAAGCTCGATGGCGTGCCCGCACTTCATTATAGGATCGGGGGATTCCGGTGTGAGGTAATAGGTGTAGCATTTGCCGCCACCCATGGTCTGGCGTTCCGCGAGGCGCAGGCACGGGGCATTGAACCAGCTCTGGCTGAGGAGGCTGCACTCCGGCTCGTAGCGCTCGCTCGCCTTGTCCAGGCAGTAGCTCTCAATGCGCTTTTTCTCCTCGTCCGTCACGCGGGAGAGGAGCCTTTCCAAGCGGCCCTCCGCCCAGGTTTTGAACATATCCACGCCGAAGCTCACGACAAAGAAGTTCATCTCATCCTTGTTGCAGCCCTGCAAAAGCGTGATGTCCTTCGCAGCGCCGTCTGCGTAGGCCGCCCAGGGCTCGCGCGGCAGAATCCTTCCGTCCCGCTCCGGGAACTGGCGCAGTGTCAGCGCTGCGGCGGCATCGAAAAGCTTCTGCGCGTCGAGCTTCTGCAGCTCGGCAACGGTTTTGCAGCCGAGACTCGCCGCAAGCTCTTCCGTGCAGGCGATGGCGTCCTCTGTCGAGCGCGTGAGACCGGGGGTGCCGCTCTGGGAAATGACGCGCTGAAAATAGCGCTGCGAGCCTTCGACCAGTGGCAGTAAGCTCACACTGCCGGCGCCGGCGGACTCGCCAAAGATCGTCACGTTCTCCGGATCGCCGCCGAAGAAGGCGATGTTCTCGTGCACCCACTTGAGGGCCTTGATCTGGTCGAGAAGGCCGAGGTTCTGCGCGTCGGGATAGTCCTTGCCATCCGGCAGGTGACTGAGGTG
This sequence comes from Clostridia bacterium, assembly GCA_017469025.1. Lineage (GTDB taxonomy): Bacteria > Bacillota > Clostridia > Christensenellales > Aristaeellaceae > Ventricola. The sequence continues at coordinate 18,273 of JAFUHD010000328.1, read as the reverse complement.
GAGGAAGCCGAAGACGCCCAGCCTGTAGGCGATGGTGACGACGATGACCTCAGGGTTTTCTTTCAGAAAGTTGCGGCAGTCGAACATGGGATCAACCGTCCCGCCTGCCTCAAAGGCGCCGCCGTGGACCCAGACCATGACGGGCTTTTTCCCGGTGCTCTTGTCCGCCGCCTTCCAGACGTTCAGATACAGGCAGTCTTCATCCAGATAGAAGAGGGAGCCCGTTTCGAGATCGCCGTTTCCCCAGGCACTTTTCGCGTTATAATACGCCTCATACACGCCCTCATCCGGCACAACATCCACCGGGGGCTTCCAGCGGTATTCCCCGACGGGCTGTTTGCCGACGAAGGGGATGCCCTTGTAAGCGATGACCCCCTCGGCCTCCTTGCCGACGAAGGTCCCGTTCACGCACTTGACGGCGAGGTCTTTGTCGTAGCTGCCGTCGGTGATCCTTCTGTTCACGCCGTACTGCGCGCGCAGCAGGGCAATCCCCTGCTCCATTTCGTTCATTGTGGTTCTCTCCTTTAATAACATAGTCGTGCTTTCGGCACCGCATCAATCGCAAATGTCATTATTTGACAAACCAGCACGAAGTGCTTGGCCATCTCCTTTTTTAAATAGGGAAAATTGCCATAATAATGCACGCTCCTAAGTTTAAACAGCTGGAGCGAAAAATGCAAGATATAATTTGAAATCATAAAGTAAGCTCGGCAAAGTCAATGATGGTGATTTGAAATTTAACCAGTTCGGTGGCTGGCTCAGCGCAACCTGCCAACCACTTTAAAACACAAACAATAACTAACGATGTCATTGAGATGCTACACCAACGAGAATGAATGGAAAAGCTTACAGCAGAAACATGCCCTTTACGTGAAGCGTTAAGTTGGTTTGAGTTCTTTTTAATAATGCTTAACGTATTCAGTATAGGTGTAAATAATAAGCACCTGTGATTTCACGGATGATTTTGCTTAATCAATGAGATAACGCTGTCCCGCGCTTTTTTATTTGCCGGCAGACTTTAACACGATAGTACAATAAAGCCGCAGTGAAGCGTTAACAGTATTATGCGGTCATGTATTCAGAGAGAAGAGAATACCCGGACAACCAGGAGAGAATTTGACTGACCCATAGACAAAGTGTTGCTCTGAATGAAGTAAAGAATGGGAGCATGCCCTGTTAAAACGGGAAAAAACCGGCTTTAAACCCGCAGGAAGGGAAAACAAATATTGCAACACATGCCTGTAAAGTGTTCATTATTGCGGACTGATGAACGAATATGATGATGGAAAATGAATATTTATAAATCAAAATATTCAATTGCCTATTGACGGCATAAAGAAAAATGTCATATAATGCCTTCAGACTTTTACACGGGGGTTTCTGAAATAGAAAAAGAAATGACAAAAGACTTCTTTGATGAAGACAATTTGTCAATCTGAAGTGGTGTAATGGTCCAATAATGACAGGAGGCTTTACGAATGAAGAAAGTTTTCGCAGCACTGATCTGTCTTGTTATGCTGATGGCAGCTGTTGGTGCTATGGCAGCCACACAGGAAATTACAGTGTTCCGTCAGAATGAGCCGACCACACTGGACCGCGTTGCAGCGACCATTGATGAGGCGGGCAAATTCATCCTCTGGGATACCAGCGAACCGCTGTTCCGGATTATCAACGGAGCTACAGAGCTTTCCGGTGCAGAAAGCTATACATATGATGAGGACACGATGACTTATACGTTTGTCATTCGTGACAACTACTGGGAGGACGGCGTCAAGGTGACTGCCCAGGATTATCTCTATTCCTTCCAGAGCATGGTTGATCCGTCCAATGCCTATGGATACATTTCTGATATCTACTGTATTGAAAACGCTGAGGCAATATATGCCGGCCAGATGGATGTTGCCGAGCTCGGCGTTACCGCGCCTGATGAGAAGACCCTGGTGATCAAGCTGAATGAAGTAACACCTGCGTTCCTTGAGGTTGTTCCGCTTTATCCGCAGCGCAAGGACTTCGTTGAGGCAAAGGGCGATGCTTACGGAAACGATGTGGATAACTTCCTGTCCTGCGGCCCGTTCAAGCTCACCGGCTGGGATCACAACAGCATGCTGACGCTTGTGAAGAATGACAAGTACTGGGATGCCGACAATGTCAAGCTTGAAAAGGTCAATGTTCTGATCAGTAATGATAACAACGCCCGTTACAGCGCGATGCTCAACGGCACGCTCGATTACTGGGAGACCAATGATCCTGATTATATCGCACACTTTGAGTCTGATGCCGGTTTCACCTGCGTAGACCTCTATACCCCGACCCTTACCTTTGTTCTGTTCAATGGACAGGACGAACTCCTCAAGAATACCAAGATCCGTCAGGCGCTGTCCCTGGCCATCAACCGCGAGTTCTTCGTTGAGGCAATGTACAAGAGTGTTTATCCGCCGGCATATGGCCTGACCTCGAGCGCCATCGGCATCAACGGCGTTGCCCTGCGTGATGTTGCTCCGGAACCGGTCAAGGTTCTTGCTGAGTCGGTCCCCGATCCGCGCGCACTGTTTATTGAAGGACTGAATGAACTCGGAATGGATCCGGATCCGTCCAAGGTAACGGTGAAGTTCAGCATTTCCTCCGGTGCGACCACGGACGATACGATTGCACTTTACCAGGCAATGTGGGGCGAAATCCTCGGCATCAACGTGGAAGCGGATGTTTCCGAATGGGCTTCCTTCTGGACGGACTGCAAAGCCGGCGATTTCCAGATCGGCACACTTGCATGGTCCGGCGAAGTTGATATCAGCTTCCTGTTCAACCTCTTCCTGACTGACTCTGCCCAGATGCCCTGCTTCACTTATTCTGAAGAATTTGATGAGCTGGTCAAGAGTGCCAACAAGAGCATTGATGCGCAAGAGCGTCTTGACAAGTATGCCCAGGCTGAGAAAATCATGATGGCGGATCTCGCAGCAATCGCTCCGGTATGCTATCGTGTCAACAAGGCTGTGCTCCGCAGCAACATTAAGGGCTGGGATTACAATGTCTTCTCCACTGCCGGACACCGGTACGTTTATGTGGAAGACTGATTTCCGGTCAATCAACTGAACTGATGGAACGTGGGGCATCAGGAGAGAAAACTTTCCTGATGCCCTTCTTTCATACGGTGGGATGGAAACAGAAGTCTCATGGGTTTGAATCGGTATTTCCGGCTGAAATTGGAAAGGGTAGAAAGATGATCAAATACATTCTGCGTCGAATCCTCTATATGCTGCTGGTTTTGTTCATCGTAACGACCATTACTTTTTTCCTGATGCACTGCATTCCGGGCGATCCGCTGACCGCGCTGGTGCAGAAACTGCCGGAACAGACGAAGATCAATTATTATGCCAAGTATGGTCTCGACAAGCCGGTCATTGAGCAGTACCTTGTCTTCCTCAAGGGCATCTTTACCGAGGGAACACTGGGAGAATCCATCCGGTTTCCGGGCAGACAGGTACTGGATACCATTCAGCGCTACGCCGGATTTTCAAGTGAAATTGGTCTGGTGGCTGTGCTGATCGGATTTGTGGTCGGTATTATTCTGGGCACGGTTTCTGCCATCAAGCAGAACAGACTGCCGGACAAGATAATCAGCATCATCGCTATCTTGGGCATTTCACTGCCTGTTTTCCTCCTGGCTTCCCTGTTTCAGTATCTCTTTACTGTGAAATGGCCGCTGTTTCCGACACTTGGCTGGGGAACACCGGCGCACAAGATTCTGCCGATTCTGTGCATGTCCTTCTCTCCGCTGGCAACCTATACACGGTACATGCGCTCAAGTGTCCTCGACGTGATCAATCAGGATTACATTACGATGGCGGAGGCCAAGGGCATGAGCTTTTCCCAGGTTGTCCGCCGGCATGTTCTCAGAAATTCCATTCTGCCATCCCTTACGATTCTGGGACCGAATATTGCAGATGTGTTTACCGGTTCATTTGTCATTGAAAGCATTTTCGCTATCCCGGGTCTTGGCAGCTATTACATCACTGCCGTGAATGACCGTGACTTCCCGATGATTATCGGCTGTGCCATGTTCTATACCGGAATTTACATTCTGTCGCTTCTGCTGGTGGATATTCTGTACGTCATCATAGACCCGAGAATCCGCCTGACAGGCGACTCGAATTAAGCTGTACTGACATAAGCCGAAGACTGTGACGCTGGTCCGGAGGAGGAAAAAACTTGGAATACTCAGAAGAACTGTTTACAATCATCGGGTGTGATGAGGCGCAGGGCGAAAAGATCGGCCGGCCCCAGACAACATACTGGAAAGATGCCTGGCGGCGGCTCAGGCAGAATAAAGTTGCGATCTTTGCCATGATCATTCTGATCCTGATCATATTTCTTTCACTCTTTGGTTCGTCCATATGCGGATATGATCATACCAAGATGAGTATGGACATGAACCAGACGCCATCGCTTAAGCACTGGTTTGGGACGGACAAACTGGGTCGCGATCTGTTTGCCAGGGTATTTGCCGGCGGACGGATATCACTGATGATCGGCATTCTCGGCGCACTGATTACCACAGTGTTCGGGTCCGTATACGGATCCATTTCCGCCTTTGTGGGCGGTACCGTGGATGCTGTCATGATGAGAATTGTCGAAATTGTCAGCTCAATTCCGTACCTGATTGTCGTTATTATGCTGAGCCTGATGCTCAATGACTCGGGCGTAGGCTCCATTCTGCTGGCACTGTGTATTGTCGGATGGTGTCAGACCGCCCGTCTGGTGCGCGGACAGGTGCTGCAGCTGGTGAACAGCGACTATGTGATTGCAGCACGCACGCTGGGGGTCAGCAACTGGAAGATTATTACCAGACACATGATCCCCAACACGATGAGTGTGATCATTGTCAATCTGACATTCCGTATTCCGAGCTATATTTTCTCGGAAGCATTCCTCAGCTTTGTCGGTCTCGGCATCAGCTCTCCCAATACCAGCTGGGGCATGCTGGCCAGCGCGGGAAAGGAGACCATGCTGTTTTACCCGTATCAGATGTTCTTCCCTGCACTGATGATTGCGCTGACCATGCTGTCGTTTACACTGTTCGGAGACGGGCTCAGGGATGCCCTGGATCCCAAACTGCGGAGGTGATGAAATGGAACGTTTGCTTGAAGTTGAAAACCTGAGGGTTTCCTTTCATACCTATGCAGGCGATGTAAAGGCTGTCCGCGGTATTTCATTCGGCGTGGACAAGGGCGAGACCCTTGCGCTGGTGGGTGAATCCGGCTGCGGCAAATCGGTGACTGCCAAGGCACTGATGCGTCTTTTTGACCGTACGTCAGGCGAAATTCTGGAAGGGAGCAAAATCCGTTTTGACGGAACGGATGTCATGGCGCTTGACAAGAAGGCGCTGCATGCCTTCCGGGGATCCCAAATCGGCATGATCTTTCAGGACCCGATGACATCACTGGACCCGACGATGACCATTGGCAAGCAGGTCGGAGAGACACTTGTCATTCACAAGGGCATCTCCATGCGGGATGCGGAGGCTCAGGCAGTGGAACTGCTGCGCATGGTTGAGATTCCAAATCCGGAGGAGCGCGTCAAAGCGTATCCGCACCAGCTTTCCGGCGGAATGCGGCAGCGTGTCGTCATTGCGACGGCACTGGCCTGCAACCCGAAGCTGCTCATTGCAGATGAACCGACTACGGCACTGGATGTAACCATTCAGGCGCAGGTTCTGGATCTTCTGCGTGATCTTAAAGTGCGGCTTGGAACGGCAATTATTCTGGTTACGCATGACCTGGGCATTGTTGCAGATTTCTCTGACCGTATTCAGGTGATGTATGCCGGACAGATTGTTGAGGAAGGAACGAAGAACGATATCTTCAAGCGCTGCCTGCACCCGTATACATGGGCACTGCTGCGTTCCATTCCACAGGAAAACGCAACCGGAACGACGCTGTATTCCCTTACGGGGACGCCGCCTGACCTGCTGCTGGATATACATGGATGTCCTTTTGCATCCCGCTGCGAGTACTGTATGCAGATATGCAGACAGAAGATGCCGGAGCGTACGGAATGTTCAGGGACGCATGCGGTATCCTGCTGGCTGATGCATCCAATGGCACCGAAGGTTGAATGTCCGATACCAAGGGGAGGAGATGATGCCCGTGAGTGAAACGCTGGTTCAGGTGGAAAACCTCAAACAGTATTTCCCGGTCCGGCATGGCCGCATTCTGAAGGCGGTTGACGGGGTCAGCTTTTCCATCCGGCGGGGAGAAACATATGGCCTGGTCGGAGAATCGGGCTGCGGAAAATCCACAACGGGACGGGCAGTGCTTGGCATTTACCGTCCGACAGAGGGCCGGGTCCTCTATGACGGGAAAGACATCAATACACTTTCCAAACCCGAACGCCTGAAGTTCAAGAAACGGGCTCAGATGATTTTCCAGGATCCATATGCCTGTCTGGATCCCAGAATGACCATTTCCTCCATCATAAAGGAGGGTATGGAGGTTCATTTTTCATATTCCAGACAGGAAGCAGATGCAAAGGTCCGTGAACTGCTGGCACATGTCGGACTGACTGAGGACTATGCGTCACGTTTTCCGCACGAGCTTTCCGGCGGACAGCGTCAGCGGATAGGCATTGCACGTGCGCTGGCTGTTGAACCTGAGTTTATCGTCTGTGATGAGCCGATTGCAGCGCTGGATGTCTCTATTCAGGCGCAGGTTGTCAATCTGCTCATGCGCGTCCAGCAGGAACTGGGGCATGCTTACCTGTTTATCTCACACGATCTGTCCATGGTCCGGCATATCAGCAATCATGTCGGTGTGATGTATCTGGGATCACTCGTTGAAACAGCACCGTCCGAAGAGATTTATACACATCCGTGTCATCCGTACACGAAAGCGCTCTTTTCGGCCATTCCGAAACCGGATCCGGATGCTGACTGGGCCAATACGAGGACAAAGCTCCAGGGAGAGGTGCCAAGTCCGATCAATACTCCGCCGGGCTGCAAGTTTTGTGCACGGTGTCCGTATGCCATGCAGCGGTGCCGTGAGGAGGCGCCGCCGCTGCGTGACATCGGGAACGGACATCAGGTGGCGTGTTATCTTGATTAATTAAACGGATGCAGGGCGCTGCATCCGTTTTTGTCTTTATCGCTAATTATCCAAAAAACGGGAATTTTAGTTTTAATTATTTCTTGTGAGGGCCCCGTTTCATTCCTTTATCTGAGCGTCCGTTTCTGGGTTTAGAGTCTTTTTTCCCCAGAGGTCTTCCTCCTTTGGACTTTATCGTGTCTGTATTAACAGGAGTAGATTCCTCTGGAATTGAATTGTCCGAAGTGTTTGATATACGTCCACGTTTATGAGTGTTTTTTTGAATCACAGGGGTTTTAATCGCAATAATTCTGTTTGGATTTTTTGAATCAGTTTGATTTCTGGAATTGAACTCTTTTGCTATACGCTCCAGATCATCCTGATCCATATCAAACATCTCGAATAATTGCTTTTGTTCTCCAGACAAGTTTCTTACTGCCTCGTATCTTCCATCTGCTCCATACAAAAGAGCAATCTGTTCCATGCTTTGAATAGTTGGATTCGTATCCATTTCGAGCTTCTTACATGCTGCTTCAATTTCGAAACGAATCAAGCTGGAAATAAACGAAAGTGCAAACTTGCTGTAAATTCCTTCTGTTTTATGAACTCGAGTTGTATTAGCTCCTTCCTGTGATTTCAGAATCGAGTACTGTGTCTCAGAAGTGTCACGAAGCTTATACAATCGATTTGCTTCATTTGGCATAATATTATCTGCGACGGCGATTGAGTGAAATCCCTTCTCAGACATGGAGGTATTCCATTTATCATAATTGGCCACTACCTTCCGATTGGCGCCTTCTCCTTCAATTCTCAAGTATTTCTGGAGGCTTTTTTCAATTGCTACCCGTGATCCGCCGGCAATTGCTCGTTCTGCTTTCTTCTTTGCCGACTGAATTTTTTTGATTAGTCGAACAGATTGCGCGCTTCCACTCACACCGTCAAAAAACAGGCATATATTTGATTCACGTTCATGTATTCCAAATAGCTTTTTTCTACCCAGAATTCCGAAGATAGTATCGTCTTTCAAAATATATTCTGACTTCCAACGAATCTTTTCTCCGCATTCTTTCAGCATCTGGGTATGACCATATGTATCGCTTGGAAGCATAATTACGTACTTCCAATTATTCTCTGCAATCGTCTTAAAGACACTTTCAACAGCAAATCCACGATCCAGAATTACCCCTTCAATATCAAGAGTGAAACTTTTTAAGAAAGCAGCTACTTTCTGAAATGCAGGGGCATCAGGAACACTTCCCTCATAAACAAAGTAAGTTACAGGTCTCCCGGTATCACCGTCTACCACATACATGAACCCTACGATTGTTTTGTTAGCATTGTGTGACTTTGGAAAACCGAATTGTGCAAGAAAACTCATTCGTGCTTCACAGTCATCATTTGAACCGTCAATACATAACCAGACTTTTTTCAGACCGTTTTGTATCAGGCGACGAATCCATGCGATACGGAATTGATGATGCATATCTTCATCTATCTTCTTTGAGAAGAAGTCAGAATACCAGCTGTCAGTATGCAATGAATCAGAAAACAGTACTTCCCTGGACATAGTATTTTCGTAGATTTGTGTTACACTGCTCCTGTGTAAAATGGAAAACATTGCATAATCCAGAATGTTGTTCACAAAAACAAGCCCGTAAACGTTTTTTATGTCATCGTACAGCTTGGTTTTGGTCACAATCCCAAGTGTCAGTGCATACATACCCACACTCATCTGGTGATATGGAATTCTTTCATTCGGATAGTATTCCATATATAGATCCTGATACTTTTCCTTGAAATAAAAAGTAGGTACCATCCTTTCCTGTCCAGGTGTGCTTACGGTCATGTGCCCTATTGTCCGTTTATGTGGTTTTCCATCCTCTTCAATCGGTTTAACAAAGACACGACCATCGTTACGATCAGGATATGCAAAGGAAGGAACGGGCATGTCGATAAGATTACGATTGACAACACCCATAATTAAAACCTCCAAATAATTATTCCCAGTTGGGATTTTATTGTATAGGGTTTTAATTGTTGTGTCAATATCCAAACACGTGCGAAAAAGCCCATTATTCAAGGCTTTCTGGCGTTGTTAATTATCAAATCTATAAATAAAACCTACTGCAATTATTCCCGTTTTTAAGGAAATTAGCGTTTATGAAAGAGGGAAAAGTCATGAAACAAATGAAAATTGTGCTGACCGGTTTTGAACCCTTTGGCGGCGATTCGATTAATCCGAGCTGGGAGGCGGTATCCAGGCTGCCGGGGACTGTTGAGGGCGCAGCAATAGTCCCCGTGCGGCTTCCGGTGGAATATCACAGGGGAAGAGAACTCCTTTCGGATCTTCTGGACAGGGAGAAACCGGATGCGGTTATTTGTGTCGGGCAGGCAGGCGGCAGGGCAATGCTGACACCTGAGAAGGTAGCCATTAACTGGATGGACGCTGGTATTCCGGATGGAAGCGGCTATCTGGCTTCAGGTGAGCCGGTTCTGGCCGGCGGAGAGACTGCCTATTTTTCAACACTGCCCATAAAGGCGTTTGTCAGCGCAATGCAGACGAAAGGCATTCCTGCAGCCCTGTCATTTACAGCGGGAACATATGTCTGCAACAGTACAATGTATCATCTTCTGGACCTTGTCAGACTGAAAGGACTAAATATTCCTGCCGGCTTTGTCCATGTACCGTTTATCTGTGAGCAGACGGTGGGGCGCGGGCCTTCCACGCCTTCTCTTCCACTTGAGATGATAGAGGCGGGACTTCTTGAAATGGTCCGGTGCCTTGTGTCCGGTAATGCGGATGAGTCTCAGAAGCCCGCCGGTTACACACACTGATTATGAAAAGACGGGTGCAGCGTATCTTTATGTTGCTCTGTGAGAAGGATATGCGGCAGCATATCCTTCATTTTGTGAAATCACCGTATTGAACCGGCTGTGACAAAAGTGCTAGAATGTTAATCATCCGGTGCAGGGATAATTCCGGACTGGCCCGGTATTATTTCCGGCAATCTCTAACCTGTAAAACAATCAGGACAGATTACCGTTACAACACCGGTTTTTTCATAAAGAAGTGAACTGTGCGCCTGGCTTATATGGTTCTGAAAGGAAAATGCTGTGCTGACTGTAGCGAAAAAAGAAGAGACATTCAATCGGGGAGTCACAATAAAGAAATGGCTGATCTATGTGCTTCTTTGTGTATTTACCGGATGTTTTTTACATGCTCTTGCTGAGGAAGATGCTGCCTCTGCACAGACAATTGAGAATGACGACATCGATAATAGCTTCTGGATATGCGACAACTATATGCTGTATGTGGAGAGCCATACCGTTCCTCCGCAGATCAATGTTATAGAAACGATTTATGAGACAGGGAATGAAACAATCTGGTCTTTCCGATGTGACGAAAATTCAAAAAAAGATCATTATACCGCTGTTGCATATTCTGTAGAACGTTTGACATATGACGAGAATAATCTGCTTGATAAAGAGACAGAAGCGGAACGGCCGTGTGAGACAACGATCCTTCTGAATAAGGATGGCCTGGTAACGATAGAGAATGCACCGGATTCCCGTCTTGAAAACCGGCTTTTCCGTGAGGTGGATGAAGACGGTGAGGATAGAGGCAGATTTTTTGCATTAAATGAAAAGATGTTATGGTGGTTGGATGATACACCGTTTGATCAGTGGATGCTCTTCAGAGAAGTAGAAATTCCAGGAGAAAACTGGTTCTGGGTCCATAAAATGCCGCATCTTGTATATGCACTGTATGAGCCTTTCCAGGATCAGGGCGTCATTTCATATCTGATTCCCGGAAACGACAGTGCCCTGCTTTGGGACACCGGCATGGGTATTTCCAATATCCGGGACTGTGTTGAAGCGCTTACGGATCTTCCTGTGACCGTACTGAATTCTCATGATCACTTTGATCACACGGGAGGAAATCATCTTTTTGAGAGCGTCATGTGTTATAATATGGACTCTGCAATTCAGACACTTACGAAAGGATATCCTCACATTATTCTGAGTGATTATGTGGATCCGGAAACGATTGTAGACATGCCGGAGGATTTCGAACCTGATGCTTTTAACAGAATCGGTAAAGCGCCGACAGCGACGGTAGAGGATGGACAGATCCTTGATCTTGGCGGACGAAAGCTGGAGGTAATCCATACGCCAGGCCATTCAGCAGCTTCAATCATGCTTCTGGATGAAGAAAATGGTCTTCTGTTTACGGGAGATACCTGGTATCCAGGGGCATTGTACGCCTTCTTAAAGGATTCATCGCTTCCGGATTATGTAAAGAGCATGCGAAAAGTGGAAAAGATAATCCGTGAGAAGAATGTAGAGTGGATTTATGGGTCGCATGAATGTGCCATTCCGGGAAGAGAATTGTTCTTTGAAACAGCTGATTTTCTTGAGAATGTGCTGAATGGAAGAGCAGAGTATGAAATCATCTATGATATGGGAAATGTATTGAAAAAGTATACATTGAATGATTACATTACTTTAGAAGTGCTTGCAGATGAGTCTGAACTGGCTGAGGATAAAGCGGATGAATAATGTGCCGGTCTGAGTCTGGACGAAAGCTGCCGGATTCGGATGCTGATATTTTCCGTCCCGATGCGTTCGTTGTGTAGAAGATTAATCTGATTTTATCGAATAACATCCTTGCGCAATGCGCCGGGATGTTTTTTCATTTCATGACGCTGCACCGGATAAAGCATGCGCTTTCCATTAAACGTTATTCCCTGAACAAAATGCCGGAACATCAGCACATGTGGATCTGACTCAATGAGCAAGGAATGAATTTGGTCTTGAATTCTTTTTGAATTGGAATATAATTAGCACTGACTAACTGACTGAAAACACGTCAGAGAGTCAAAATGATGGGAACTGCCAACCTGATGCCATGCAATGGTGATGCCCTCCTGTTTCTGCAGGCAGGGGAATATCGACGTCAGATACTGCTGCTCAGGGAGATATGTGTTTCTGAAAACTGGGGATAATGATCCGGTTTCCTGCTGGTTTGCCCAAACATCTGCAAAATGCAGTGAAACGGCAGCTGGAGAGATTTTGTTATGAAAAAGAATGACTGAAACCGGGATCGAAGAATACAGCAGATTATTTTTTTAATATATGGTTAGCTGTAACTAACTAATAACAGGAGAACGGAAAGATGTCTCTCAAATATGAAATATTGAAAAGAATGGTCAGACTGGCCGGCATCAAGCGGATGTGGACAGGGAAAAGCACGGATGAACTGCTGGAGAACCGGAGACGGCATAATGCAGAAAACAGCATACCGGAACTGTCGGATGAAGCATTTGATATATGCCGGACTGAAGTACAGGGATTTCCGGTTCTGAAGCTGATCCATAAAAACAGGGCGACGCGTGCAAATCTGTTCATCATCGGCGGTGGAATGATTACTGCACCCAGACCGTCAGCGGTTAAAAAAGCGCTGAAGTTTGCCAGGGAAACAGGTCTGGATGTGTTTGTTCCCTATTATCCGCTCTGTACGGACTACCCTCTTACGAAGGCATATGAGATGATCCATGAAACGTACAGGACAATGCTTCGGGATTATGCGGCTGACCGGATCTCCATTCTGGGGACTTCCTCGGGCGGAAATCTCGCCCTGGGCATGGTGCCGTATATAAATGCCGGACATCAGGATACGCCGATGCCGGGATATATCATGGCGATATCTCCGGGAACATGTGTCGCTACGGAGGAAGAATGGCAGAAAATGCAGGAGCTGGACAAAAAAGACGTGGCAATTCCGGCTCAGTATATGAAAACTGCAGTTGATATCATGCGGCATGGAGACGACAGTGTTCCGGATTACATGATCTGGCTTCAGAATGGCAATTTCGCAGACTGTCCCCATGTCACATTCATATACGGGACGGATGAGACACTGTATGCCTGTGCACCGTCTTTTGAAGCGGCAATGAAGCGGTACGGGGTCCATTATGACATGATTGCAGGCGAGGGCATGTTCCACTGTTATCCCGTTTTCCCGATTGTAAAGGAAGCCAGAGAAGGCTGGAATATGATGGTGAAGCTTATGAAGGGAGACTGGGGCACATGTTCTGGGACCAGGTAGCCGGCGTGTATGATCTTTTCGTAAATGTGGTCAACAGAAAGACGCACAAGGCATTGCGTTTGATTGTTTCCTCACTGATCCGGCCAGGCAGCAAGGTGCTGGAATGTGCCTGCGGGACCGGGCTTCTTACGCGCGTAATCGCGGAAAAATGCAGCTCGCTTACGGCAACAGATTTTGCACCCAAAATGCTGAAACAGGCTGAGAAAAACTGCAGTGCATTCCGGAACATCACATTCTGTCAGGCGGATATCACGGCACTAAATTATCCTGACGATTCTTTTGACCAGGTCGTTGCCGGAAATGTCATTCATCTTATGGGTGATCCAGTGGCAGTGCTTGCTGAATTGAACAGGGTCTGCAAAACGGATGGGGAACTGATTATTCCCACTTACATGAACAGAGACCGCAAAGGAAATACCAGCACTTTTGCCACTGCCGCTGGGAAGGCGGGAGCAGATTTCAAACGACAGTTTACGGTGGAAAGCTATCGGGCATTCTTTGTAAGTGCAGGATTTAAAGATGTCAGCATATCACTGGCGGACGGCCGTATCCCATGTGCAGTTGCGGTAATGAAAAAGAAGGTGAAGCAGTGACCGTACATGAATTCGGGAGTCCGGAAAACCCGGTGGTTGTACTGATTCATCCGTCTCTGGTCATGTGGGACTATTTTGAATATGTGATTCCGATGATGCAGGACAGGTATCACCTGATCGTACCTGCCCTGCCTGGCTATGATGAGGCTGTGCCGGGTGACTTTACCAGTGTTGAAGATATTGCATCCGGACTCGCGGAATGGCTGCTTCAAAACGGTATCCCGGAGATTGCCAGCATCTATGGATGCTCCATGGGCGGGGCGGTTGTCATCCGCTTTCTGGCAGATCATCGGATCAGCGCGCACAGCGCCGTCATTGATGGCGGCATCACACCCTACCAGCTGCCATGGATCCTCACGCGGTTTATTGCTGCAAGGGATTTTCTGATGGTCTGCCTTGGAAAGATCGGCGGTATGGGTCTGCTTGAGAAAGCATTTGCAACAGATGAATATACAAAAGAAGATATGCAGTATATTGCCGGCATTTTGAAGTTTATGAGTGCCCGAACAATCTGGAGAACCTTTGATTCCTGCAACAATTACAAAATGCCCAGTGATTTTCTTTATGAAGGCGGAATCATCGAATACTGGTATGCCCTTGCTGAAAAGAAGGCACGGAAATGGGATATGGCTTATGTGGAAAAGCATTTTCGGGGCCTCACATTCCGTGAGTTTGAGGATACAGGGCATGGTGGTCTGGCAGTACTCAGACCTGAACGGATGGTGCTTGAATTGGAACGGGTTATTAAAGGGAACAATGAAGTATGAAACGATATACACCTGAAAAACTGGTAGCTGTCAGCCGTTACCAGAACTACTTTCCTACGCTGCCTGCGGCGGTTCAGCGGGAAGTATATACGCGCATGACGATGCTTCTGGAGGAAGAAAAGGCTTACTGTGACAAGGGAAATTACAAATACATGGCACAGATCCTGACCTCGGTCGCACTGTTTGAGGTGCTGCAGAAGCATGGAAAAGGCGAAAAAGAAGCATATGACATTGTTTCCGGAGAAATGTTCAAATTTCTTGATCCGACAGGCATGCAGAAGATGGCAAAGAAGAGCTTCTTCCTGCCGCTGATGAAAAAGATTGTCCCATTCGGATTTAAGAATGGTTCCGGAACAGGCTGGCGTTATACCTGGTATAAGGATGATCCGAAGGATGAATTTCATTTTGAGTGCAATGAATGCATTTATGCGAAGATCCTTGGCAGACGCAACCTGATGCAGTTTGGTGCCATGTGCTGTCATGCGGATATTATCAATTATGGCAGTCTGCCATATACCGATTTTATCCGTACCGAAACCCTGTGTCAGGGCGGAAAGAAGTGCGATTTCCGGTTTGTGCGGCATACGACAGATGCCGGAGACGGGTGGCAGCGGAGCCGGAGCGTGTAACCATATGTGAAACGCTGCGATGATTTCAAAGACAGTACGGTATGTCATTAATGGATAAGGCCCAGCACCATGTGCTGGTTTGCCCAATGACAACAACTGCAATGGTTACAAAGCCGAAAGCACGGCTATGTCATTAAAGGATAAGGCCCAGCACCATGTGCTGGTTTGCCCAATGACAACAACTGCAATGGTTACAAAGCCGAAAGCACGGCTATGTCATTAAAGGAAGTGAAAAGGAAATGCTTCTGACGCTGTTGGTAACAGGTCTTCTATGTCTCTGTTCTCTGGGATTTGTTCTGATCATTCCGTATTTTGCCAGAACAAAACTCCTGATGAAGTTTCTGCCACAGGATATCAGGGATGCTGCCAGAGACCACCGGGATCCGCCGCCAGCAAGGCTGGCTGTAGGGTATTTCATGTTTCTGGCAATGGCAGTCATGTTTGTGGGCAGCTATGTTTTTCTTGGCGCGGATGGTCTTCGTAATGGATACGGCTTTTGGAAACTGTTCGGGCGTTACCTGTTTGTTCTGTATGGCTACAAGCTTTTTGACATTCTGGTACAGGACCAGTACATAGTCATCACGAAACAGTATTTTGTCAAATTCTATCCTGAAACAAAGGACTGCAGGAGCTGGCAGGACCGCAGCTTCAATACAAAGAATCAGATGATCCGTCTCATCATATTTCCGTTTACAGCAGCCCTGCTGGCAGGGATAACGTTGCTGGCCGGAGCAGGTTTATCCCATTAATCCGGTTAATACAGGACGATATAAAAGGGACGGACAGGGGAAATACAGGACAGCTGTAATAATCAGATCCGGATGTACCGGACAGATGGCCTGGTACGAAGTGCAATATACATGCTGGCAGGTGCAGATGATTCAGGGAGCTTGGGTCCGTGCACTGCTTTTTACAGGAGGACGAGGAATGCAGTTTGACGAGATGGGACAGAAAAATGAGAAGACCATGATGCTTTTGCCTGGAACAGCTTGCGATTATCAGACCAATTTCGGGACGGTACTTGACAGGCTGTCTGACAAATACCATCTGATCTGCGTCAACTATGACGGTTTTGACGGAACTGATACGGTCTTTCCGGACATTCTTACGGTTACTGAGAAAATTGAACAATACATTGTGCAGCATCATGGCGGAAGGGTGGACGGTGCCATTGGTTCATCTCTGGGCAGCACATTTGTCGGGCAGCTGATTCAGCGGAAAAACATACACATGGATCACGGCATATTTGGCAGTCCGGATCTCGATCAAAGCGGAAAAATCAGTGCGTGGCTTCAGTCCAAACTGGTTGTTCCGCTGCTGACCAGTTTTACCGGAAACGAGAAGAAACGCGCCAGTACAAGGAAAAAACTCAAGCAGTTCTTTGAGATGAATGATGAAACAGCGGACAAATTCATGGCGTGTTTTGCAAAGTTCAAGCCGGAATCCATCCGGAACGAATATTATACCGATCTGCTCACCTGGCTCAGTGATGACATTCAGGTTGAACACACGAAGGTCCATTTCATTTATGCATCAAAGATGGGGGAGAAATACCTGAAACGGTATAAAAAGTATTTTCACGATCCCGATATCCGGGAATTTGATATGCAGCACGAGCAATGGCTGTTTGGAGAAGAAAAATACACGGAGCCGGTTCTGAAGGCAATAGATGAATTCATGTCAGTACCTGTCTGATCTGGCTCGGCGTACAGCGCCGGCAGGCCGAAGACGGACAGATGAGGATATCCGGTGCCGGGACCACGAAATGTTCCCCTGACCGGACAGGCGCACGGCGCCGGCAGGCTACAGATAAGGGATGGACCTCCGGTACAGGAGGAAGGGACAATGTCCTGTAGGAAGAAGGAGAAACATGTCAAGGAAAGATTCAGACAACCAGAAGAAATCCATGAGTATGATGTTCAGGGGACGTGCCATCTTTAAGCCGCTGAATACGGGCTGGATAGATGATCATGTTGCCTGTGTGCGGGAGTGGATTGCCAATATCTTTTTCTACACAAAGAATGGCACAACCATCATGATTGATGCCGGCTATAACTATGCGCGCCTGAAAGAGAAAATGGGATGGCTGGATATAGATCCTGCATCTATTCATCAGATTTTCATTACCCACCAGGATACAGACCACGTCGGTGCGCTGGAAAATGACAGCGAGCAGCTGTTCAAAAATGCAGATGTGTATATCGGTGAGATTGAAAACCGTTATCTGACCGGGGAGGCGCGGCGAAAGGTGATTCATGGCCTTTACAAGCTTCCAATGGTTAAAACGGACAATCACCGGGTGCTGCTGAAAGACGGACAGGTTGTAAACGTTGGAGATATCAGGGTTGAGGCAATTCTGGTTCCCGGACATACCTGGGGACATCTGGTGTATCTGGTGGATGACCATTACCTGTTTACCGGAGATACCATCTGGTACGGTGCAGATGGAGGATACAGTTTTATAAGTACACTGGCGGAGGATAACAGGGTTTCGGTGCAGAGTCTTGAAAAGCTTGAAAAGAATATCCGAAGCCGGAAAGGCCCCATTGCCGTCATTACCGGTCATACAGGATGGGCGGATAATCTTGACTTCGTATTTGCCCACCGGGATGAAATCTGCAAACCGTTTACCCGACATTATACGGATCCGGAAGCACCCTATGACGGATACATTGAAGACGACGATACCGAACAGAAAGCCAGAACGCAGCGGCTGAAGAGGAAAAAAGACAGTTAAAAACCGGCGGCCTGAAGGAACTGCGGCATTCGGACTGCAGCTGTTGAAGGAAAGGCTGCGGAGATACTGTACGGATATGGATGCGAAATGCGGCTGCCGGGTGTTCTGAATGGAAGTATGCCATTTCGTTTCTGTGCCGGAAAGATCAGGCGGGACAAGCGCCGGAGCCGCGTTCAATGTACGGCAGGCTGTGACGAGACGGCGTCTGCAGAAAGGATTTAGGGTGTACTTAATTTTTGTGGGTAAAATAATTGACATCGGAAGGTTTTTACGACTCTACTTCGCTCACTTTGTTTTTCGAACTCATAGATAAGTCTCGATGCTCTCGATAATCATTGGAAATTAAAGCCTCGACTTCATCC